>CAJWEI010000008.1 GCA_913031285.1 uncultured Alphaproteobacteria bacterium
GATGCCCTGTGGCGGCACGTAAATCGACATCAAAGTCAAATATTTTGGCGGATGAGCTTTTGAAGTATTATAAGGATATGTTGATGATCCGGCGGTTTGAAGAAAAAGCCGGCCAACTTTACGGGATGGGTCTCATCTGTGGGTTTTGCCATCTCTATATTGGACAAGAGGCGGTTGTCGTTGGATTGGAGGCCGCTGCAGAAAGCGGTGATAAACGGATTACATCCTATCGTGATCATGGGCACATGCTGGCCGCGGGAATGAGTCCTGATGGCGTAATGGCCGAGTTGACTGGTCGTGTTGGAGGCTACTCGAAGGGTAAAGGCGGTTCGATGCATATGTTCAGCAAAGAAAAGCACTTTTATGGGGGCCATGGCATTGTAGCAGCTCAAGTACCCTTGGGGGCAGGACTAGCCTTTGCTGATAAATATCAGGAAAACGGTCGCGTCACCTTTACCTACTTCGGTGATGGCGCCGCAAATCAGGGGCAAGTCTACGAAACGTTTAACATGGCCGCTCTGTGGGAATTACCTGTTATTTTTGTGATTGAGAATAACCAATATGCTATGGGTACGTCTCAGCAACGCTCGACGTCATCTCCAGATATTTACACGCGTGGCGCGGCGTTTGGAATTCCTGGTGAAGCAGTTGATGGTATGGACGTTTTAGCTGTGAAAGAAGCTGGAGACAAAGCCGTTAAGCATTGCCGTTCGGGTAAAGGCCCTTACATCTTGGAAATTAAAACCTATCGCTACCGTGGCCATTCGATGTCTGATCCAGCCAAATATCGAACCCGAGAGGAAGTCCAGAAAATGCGCGAAGAGCGTGATGCTATAGAACACATAAGATCTCTTTTACTGACTGGGGAACACGCAAGTGAAGAAGATTTGAAGACTATCGACAAGGAGGTAAAGGCGATCGTTAATGCATCTGCTGACTTTGCCAAAGAAAGCCCGGAGCCTGGTCTGGACGAGCTTTGGACTGATATTTACGCGTAATGCAGGAGATTTAAGACTATGGCAATTCAAATTCTTATGCCTGCGCTGTCGCCTACAATGGAAGAAGGCACTCTGGCAAAATGGTTTGTTAAAGAAGGCGATGTTGTCGCCTCTGGCGATATCATTGCTGAAATTGAAACGGACAAGGCGACGATGGAGTTTGAAGCCATCAGTGATGGTATTATTGGGAAACTGTTGATCGCTGAAGGGACCGAGGCTGTTCAAGTGAATGCGCCGATCGCGATGCTGTTGGAGGAAGGTGAAAGCAGCGATGCGAATAATATTGATGCGCCCACAGCTGTCCTACAACCCGCGCCAAAAGAACAAGCTTTGATTGAGCCAGTGCTAAGTGTGCCTGCCGCAATAGCTGCACCAGCGATGATATCAGCACGGGCTGGTCCAGACTGGACCGAAGGGACGCCCGTTAAACAGCAAAGTGTTCGAGAAGCGCTGCGCGATGCAATGGCCGAAGAGATGACTTCTGATCCAACGGTCTTTCTGATGGGCGAAGAAGTTGGCGAATATCAGGGAGCATATAAAGTCTCTCAAGGTTTGTTAGAAAAATTCGGCAATAAACGCATTATAGATACGCCAATCACTGAACATGGTTTTGCCGGAATTGCGGTTGGGGCAGCCTTTGGCGGTTTGCGCCCAATTGTAGAGTTTATGACGTTTAATTTCGCAATGCAGGCAATGGATCAGATCATTAACTCCGCTGCAAAAACACTTTATATGTCCGGCGGTCAGATGGGGGCACCTATGGTATTTCGTGGTCCCAATGGCGCGGCGGCGCGTGTGGGTGCTCAACACTCTCAGGACTTTGCAGCTTGGTTTGCGCAGATTCCAGGTCTGAAAGTTGCAATGCCCTATTCGGCGTCTGACGCCAAAGGGCTATTGAAAACAGCTATTCGCGATCCTAATCCTGTGATTTTTCTTGAAAATGAAATCCTTTATGGCCGCAGTTTTGATGTGCCTGTTATTGATGATTTTACCGTTCCATTTGGCAAAGCTCGTATCTGGCGGGAAGGTAGTGACGTAACGATTGTCAGTTTTGGTATTGGCATGCAGCATGCTCTAGAAGCAGCAGAAAAACTTGGCACTGATGGTATCGATGCTGAAGTACTCGACCTGCGCACATTGCGGCCTATCGATTATGACACTGTGATTACTTCTGTCCAAAAAACCAATCGCTGCGTAACAGTTGAAGAGGGTTTTCCAGTGGGCTCGATCGGCAATCATTTGTCCTCTGTGATTATGGAACGTGCATTTGATTATCTGGACGCACCGGTAGTTAATTGTACAGGCAAAGATGTGCCTATGCCCTACGCAGCCAATCTTGAAAAACTGGCGCTCTTGACGAGCGATCAAGTAGTTACGGCTGTTAAGTCAGTGACATATCGCTAAGGAAGGTAGAGACATGCCTACAGAAATATTAATGCCGGCGCTGTCCCCAACGATGGAAGAGGGTAATTTGGCAAAATGGCTTGTAGAAGTGGGCGACATTGTAGTCTCTGGAGATCTGATTGCGGAAATTGAGACTGACAAAGCCATTATGGAGTTTGAGGCTGTTGATGAGGGAGTTATTGGGAAAATTCTCGTACCAGAAGGGACTGAGAATGTCAAAGTTAACAGCCCAATCGCAGTTTTACTTGAAGACGGCGAAGAGATGTCCGACGTGTCTGGCTCGCCCGAACCTTTAGCTCAGCAGCCACAGGAAGACGCTACGCCCAAAGTTGCACTAATTGCTGATAACCCTGTTTCAGTTGCTCCTTTTGCGCTTGGAGGACGGGTCTTTGCATCTCCTTTGGCGCGTCGTATTGCTGCGGAAAAGGGTTTGGATTTGAGCCAAGTCTCAGGTAGCGGGCCTCATGGTCGAATCATAAAGGCTGACGTCGTAGCAGCCAAAATTGGCGCCTTGCCATCAGCATCCACAAGCCAAATTACAACAGCTCCGACTGCAATGACGAGCGACGCGGTTATAAAACTATATCAAAATCGAAAGACGGTTGAAGTGTCGTTGGATGGCATGCGAAAGACAATTGCTGCGCGCTTGACTGAAGCCAAACAGACTATTCCACACTTTTACCTTCGTCGGGATATAAACATTGATGCTCTTATGGCATTTCGCGCTCAAGCCAATAGCCAATTGGAAACTCGCGGCATCAAGCTGTCTGTTAATGATTTTATCATCAAAGCCTGTGCCATGGCGCTGCAATCCCTACCGGCAGCCAACACCGTATGGGCCGGAGATCGGCTTTTGCAGCTATCAGCATCCGATATCGCCGTCGCTGTGGCAATTGACGGCGGGTTAATAACGCCAGTTCTAAAAAATGTTGAGCAGAAATCACTTGCTACACTCAGTGCTGAGATGAAGGATCTAGCTAGTCGAGCGCGTAGTAAAAAACTTGCGCCCGTTGAATATCAAGGTGGGAGTTTTTCTATATCGAATTTGGGGATGTTTGGCATTGATAATTTTGACGCCGTGATTAACCCGCCACAGTCGGCCATTCTGGCTGTTGGTGCCGGCAAGCAAAAACCGGTTGTGGGTCTGGATGGGGATCTTTCTGTGGCAACAATTATGTCAGTGACATTGTCTGTTGATCATCGGGCAGTTGACGGAGCTTTAGGGGCGCAATTACTGGGTGCAATCGTCAAAAACCTCGAAAACCCAATAAGAATCTTAGTCTAAATATTAGTATTTAGTAAATAGCCTGTCCCTTTCGGGGGCTTTTTGTTTAGAATAATTTTATTGGGTTCTGACTTAATTTGCCGCTGGGGTGGCATCAGCATTTTCAGATAGTAATTGGTCCATTGTAGCAGAGGGTGTCGTGCATCCTGCTTCGCCAACCACTACGGCAGGTACACCTGCCACAGTTGATTTGGAAGGCACATTTTGCAGCACCACTGATCCAGCCGCGATACGAGAGCAATGCCCAACGCGGATGTTTCCTAGCACTTTTGCTCCAGCTCCGATCAAAACGCCATCATCAATTTTGGGATGGCGGTCTTCTTCCTCTTTACCTGTTCCGCCTAAGGTCACTGAGTGCAGCATCGACACGTTGTCACCTATAACTGCCGTTTCACCAATGACTATCGAATGGGCATGATCGATCATAAGCCCTTTTCCAATTTTGGCGTTGGGGTGAATATCTAGTCCAAACACTTCAGACACGCGCGACTGCATAAAATAGGCAATGTCTCGCTGGCCACTTATCCACATGAAATGCGCAATACGATATGCTTGTACCGCTTGAAATCCTTTAAAATACAATAAGGGCTGCAAAAACCGATGGCACGCTGCGTCGCGATCATACGTCGCCATGATGTCAGCCCGGGCAGAAGCGGCAAGTGTATTATCATCAGCAAAGGCCCTATTACAAAATTCGCGCAAATACTGTTCGGACATTTCAAGTGAGGCGAGTTTTAGCGAAATACGGTGCGCCAGCGCATTTTCGATTGTAAAATGCTGTAATACATTTTTGTGAAGAAACGCCCCCAAGAGCGGTTCGTCCTTTACCGCCACTTCTGCTTCAGAGCGGATCTTTGCCCAAACGGGGTCTAGCTCCGCTAGTTGTGGTTGTGTTTTTCCCATAAAAAATGTCCCTGACCTGCATGTTAATTTTGCTACGTTTTTAAAAAATAGGACATGAAACAAATATTCAATGACCCAGAGCTGAATTAGTAGTTGGATAATTTTATGTTAGATTAATCTCAAAGCCGGATACAGCAAAAATTCGCGAAATTAGTTTGTGAGAATTATTTGGACATCGACGACAGCACACTGTCAAGCTAGATCAGAAACTAGTTGGGCGGCAGCCGCATCGATGCTCTGCAGTCTCAGGCAATGGCTCAGGCCAGCCCAGAAAAGGTGCCGTGATATCCAGAAAAATGCCTTTGCTATTGCTTTGCTTCGGCTGGATGGGGTGAAATAGGATATCGTGATGACTGCGGCGATGACATTTCATAGGCTCGACTAAAGCCAATCTCGCTTTAAGGAAATGTATTTTTTGTCTGTGCGGGTTGACAAACTTAATCACATTTTCGCGGTATTACTTAAAAAATTTCAAGCTTAGATTTACTGATCCCAATTCTTGCAGGATGGTATCTCTTGATGTGCATTTTATCCGTTGTATACTTCTTCCATCAGCTCTGCGTTAAACGCTCTTTTGCTGGGCATGAAATAGACCTCATGTCGTTTGGGTTAAAGAGATACTGGTCCTAATTTTTCAATCTCACAAGAACATGCCTTTTTTTACCAGCGCTAAGTTTGATTGTATTTTTTAGGGCTTCAGCCTCTATCATTTGGCCCGCCTCGCTAAGAGGGGCATCGTTGAGGCGGGCACCATTTTCTGCGATCAAACGCTTGGCCTCCTTGCCTGATTTCACTAAGCCCGCTCTGACGATAAGCTGCGCCACCGAAATCGCGTCGCCTACATCTGCCGTGTTTAGTATGACTGTAGGCAGGTCGTCCCCAATACCGCCTTTTTCAAATACCTCGCGCGCCGTTACCTGGGCATTGGCTGCGGCCTCTGCACCGTGAAGGAGTGTTGTGACCTCATTAGCCAAAATGATCTTGGCATCGTTGATGTCTGAGCCTTCAAGCGTACCCAACTTGTCACATTCCTCCAGTGGAACCTCTGTGTAGAGCTTGAGGAACCGCCCGACATCCGCGTCAGCAGTGTTACGCCAGAACTGCCAGAACTCATAAGGGCTCCGCATGTTGGCATTTAACCAGACAGCCCCATCTTGGGATTTGCCCATTTTTTTGCCGTCCGATGTTGTCAAAAGTGGTGATGTCAGGCCAAATATATGACCTTCCATTGATCGACGCGTTAGATCAATTCCATTGATAATATTGCCCCATTGATCCGATCCGCCCATTTGCAGCATACAGCCATATCGCTTGTGTAGCTCAAGAAAATCATAAGCCTGCAGTATCATGTAGTTAAATTCCAAAAAAGACAGTGACTGGTCACGGCCTAGTCGAGATTTTACGCTCTCAAAGCTTAGCATTCGATTAACCGAAAAATGCCGTCCGACATCGCGCAGAAAGTCAAGATAGTTCAGCTCATCCAGCCACTCTGCGTTGTTGATCATTAACGCATCCGACGGGCCATCTCCATAGGTCATGTAGGCCGAAAAAACCTGTTTAATCCCAGCTATATTATCTTGAATCTTTGCAGGTGTCAGTAAAGGGCGTTCATCAGCACGAAAGCTTGGGTCGCCAACCTTTGTCGTTCCGCCGCCCATAAGCGTGATAGGACGCCCATCTGTTTTTTGCAACCAGCGTAACATCATGATTTGGATTAGGCTGCCCACATGTAAAGAAGTAGCTGTCGCATCAAATCCGATATAGGCAGGCATACCGCCTTCGAGCAAAGCATCATCTAGGCGCGAGTAATCTGTGCAGTCAGCGATAAAGCCACGGTCCATCATAATATTCAAAAAATCGGATTTTGGCGTAAAGGTCATCTCTTGCCCCATTTGGTTTGTTCAGTCATTCCTATAAATGCTAAGCTGCCTAAGGAAAAGATTATGTTTACGAAAAAGCCGACCATTTGTGTAGGGTCCATGTCTGGAACATCTTTGGATGGAGTGGATGGTGCTCAAATTACCACAGATGGTGAAGATATTTTTGAGTTTGGGCCAACGCGTTTCTCTGGATATTCGGCACAGGAAAAACAGATACTTCACGGGGTGCTTGGTAAATGGGCCTATGAAGAAGGACTAGAGCCCGCGCGCGCGCTTATTCACCGTAAACATATCGAGGTCCTGGCCCAATTTCCACAGGCTAAGCTTTTCGGATTCCATGGCCAGACGTTGGCCCATGAGCCCAAATCAAAGCGCACGCATCAATTGGGAGACGGACATGCCATTGCAGGTGTGATTGGCCGCCCTGTAGTTTGGGATTTTCGAAGTGAAGATGTTGCATCGGGTGGTGAAGGGGCTCCGCTGGCAGCATTTTTTCACTTTGCTTGTGCGAAATGGACTGGAGCAAAAGTACCTCTGGTCATCCTAAATCTTGGCGGGGTTGGCAATCTGACTTGGATAAACCCAAGCAAGAGCAAGGCAGAAGATCAAGGCGCGCTGTTGGCCTTTGACACGGGTCCTGCAAATGCCCCGATCAATGATATGATGCGCGCTCGCCTTGGCGTGGATATGGATGAAGGGGGGGCAATTGCGGCCACCGGGCGTGTGCAGGACCATGTGCTCAAAGTCGTCGCACGCGATCCTTATTTCTGCAAAATTCCACCAAAATCGCTTGATCGTAATACTTTTGTGACGATACTCGATCTGGTGAAAGAGTGTAGCAATGCCGATGCAGTGGCGACCTTGACGGCCATATGCGCCATGGGCGTGATGAGTGCATTGAAATTTTGTCCCAGCCCGCCTCAGCGTATTCTTGTCACCGGGGGTGGGCGGCATAATCGAGCGATGATGCAGATGATTTCTGCCGGTGTGGCCTGTCCGGTGGTCGCGGTGGAAGAGGTTGGTCTGGACGGCGATATGCTAGAGGCGCAGGCCTTTGCGTATCTGGCCATGCGCGTTGCGCGTGGTCTTCCCACATCGGGCCCAACCACAACTGGGGTCGCCATGTTGACCGGTGGTGGCGTCTTATCCTCTGCGTGAGGCCAATAGTTCGAGAGTGTGACAGCTTTTCGCCGGCACACTCTAATTTTTATCGGACGTAAAGCCCAAGCTCAATAAGTTTAAACCCCTGATACCAAGATGTAATTCAGCCACCATGAGCGCTGAGTTTTATGGTAGGGGCTGTGCTTGCGTTGTTTGGTGTGGTACATTTCCAAGTCGCCAAAGCACCGTTCGATCGGCAGGGCGCATCTATTACTCGTTGAAATTGACAATTGTATGGCTGAAGCCCATAGCACGCCGGTTTTGGCAAATATTTGCCTTTAGGCGGAGCAGCTTGCCCCACCCAAGACACAGAATTTGGCGCAATGAGGGTGATTTAGGAAAACAGGTTTGGATGCGTCTTGTAACGTTTTACCAAGTTCAAATTCAGGTTCATACGGCAATAAAGTACAGGCGATCACACGCGGTGTTCTATCGCCTTTGCGTTTCACGATCATGCGCGAATAACTGCACATCATATCTGTTGGCGTCTTGTTTAAAATACTCCAGCAGGAAGTTGTGATCTCCGGCACATCAGCAGTCTCATCCATCTCTGGAAAGAGCACAGTTTTTGATGGATTGAACGCATCGATATCAAAGCCGTGTTTGGCAAAAAGATTGGAATATTCCTGTCTAACATTTTCCCCTGGTTTGGCCAATAAGGCGCGTCCGGCAATTGTCATGTTGAGTCCGTTTTCACTCAGCCAGCGCATGCCTTTTAGTGTTTCGTCATAGCTGCTTTTGCCGCGTTCTTTGTCGTGGGAGGCTTTCGACCAATGATCCAAAGAAATCCTAAGGTTCAGCTGATTGCCAAATGAACTATTCAACTCCAACAGTTTTTGTTTTACTTTTTGCCGCATCATTGGGCGCATTGCATTTGTCAGGATCAACACTTGATAGCCTTTTTGTAGACAGATTTGGGTCATTGAGACTATTTCTGGGTTCATAAAAGGCTCACCACCCGTAAACCCGATCTGTTTAGTGTCATGCCCGTCAGAACTTAATTCGCGCAGAAACCCTTTCACATCGTTTAGGGTAAGGTACACGAGGCTGTCGTTTTGTGGTGAACTTTTTATATAGCAATTTTTGCATGCTATATTGCAAAGTGTTCCTGTATTGAACCAAAGTGTCTCTAGGCCTTCAAAATTGACATATGCCCGATTCGATCCGTCTAACGTCTTGTCGCTGCGGTTAAATTTACCACCAGTGAATTTATTTTGCGTCATAATTATGCTCCTTACGTTAGAAATATTATATTGTAACTTATCGATGCAGTAAGATACTTTTACGAAAATGACACATTCTTTAATCAAAATTCCTAATGTACAAATAGCATGTTTTCAGTTAAGAAATCAGGTGTGTGATAGCGCTAACAAAACAGCGACTACTATGGCTGTTTTTCTTTGGTTAATATTTCCCTAATTGAGAGGATAATAAGAATATGGTCTCACGAGTTATTCCAGTTGATCCATTTGACCTTGTCATTTTTGGTGGCACTGGTGATCTTGCCAAGCGCAAAATTTTACCGGGACTTTTTCGCCGATTTGTTGCGGGGCAGATGCCCTCTGAAGCTTTAATTAAGGGTGCTGCGCGAGCGGAAATGGACGATATGGGATATAGGGGTCTGGTACAGACCGCGATCTTGGAATTTGGTAGTGGTATTGTGGATGAAAAAATGCTGTCTAAATTTCTTGAGAAAGTGAGCTATCTACGCATTGATGCCACTGGTGAAATAGGGTGGTTAGAGCTTGCCAGAAGTATGCGTGAAGGGCCGGTGCGCGCGTTTTATTTTTCCGTTTCGCCGTCACTTTTTGGAGCGTTGGCAGAGCGTCTGAAAAAAAACAAAATTGCTTTGTCCGATAGTCGAGTCGTGGTCGAAAAACCCTTTGGTCGGGATTTGGAAAGTGCCAAGATTTTGAATGCAACTTTAGCCGCGCATTTTTCTGAAGATCAGATTTATCGGATTGATCATTATTTGGGCAAAGAAACTGTACAGAATTTGATGGCCATCAGATTTGGTAACTTGCTTTTTGAACCGCTTTGGAATTCGCAATACATTGACCATATCCAGATTACGGTGGCAGAAAAGGTCGATGTTAAGGGCCGTGGTGAATATTATGATAAATCTGGTGCAATGCGGGATATGGTTCAAAACCATTTGATGCAGTTATTGTGTCTGATTGCAATGGAGCCGCCGGCCCAATTTATTCCTGATGCTGTTCGTGACGAAAAACTGAAAGTTATTCGTGCTTTGGATAAGGTTCTACCGCATCACATTGTGCGAGGCCAATACGAGGCCTCCTCAGACAGCCGAGGGTATCGAGAACATGCCAATGACGCTAAATCTAAAACGGAAAGCTATGTTGCGATCAAGGCCCATGTAAGAAATTGGAGGTGGGCTGGGGTGCCATTTTATTTGCGGACGGGAAAAAGACTACGGGCGCGTTGTTCTGAGATCGCAGTAATGTTCAAACAGCTGCCACATTCAATTTTTGGCAGCGAGGCAGGCTCGCATCGAAACGCTCTGGTCATCAGATTGCAACCAAACGAGGGGATAACGATGGACATGACCATCAAAGAGCCTGGGCCAGGCGGTATGCGATTAATTACGGTGCCGTTGGATATGACTTTCTCAGAGGCGCTTGGACCGGCAGTGGAAGAAGTGCCAGATGCTTATGAACGTCTTATCATGGATGTTATTCGTGGTAATCCGACGTTGTTTATGCGTGGTGACGAGGTCGAGGCCGCATGGGAGTGGACCGATCCTATTATCGAAGGATGGAGGGAGCGAAACGACGTTCCGAAGCCCTATGATTCAGGAAGTTCTGGACCCGATGATGCATTGATGCTCTTACATCGTGAAAACCGCAAATGGAGACCCTTATAATGGAGTTTGTTGAATACACTGATCGTGATTTATTAACGATGAGTTTGGCAAATTATTTGACTGAAGATTTGAGAAACGCTTTGAACAATAAAGAGCGCGTGAGCTTTGTGGTGCCTGGTGGCAATACGCCGGGACCCGTGTTTGATCAGCTGTGCGCCGCTGACATTGATTGGGATCGCGTCGACCTTATGTTGAGCGATGAAAGGTGGGTGCCCAATACGAGCGATCGGTCAAACACCCGGTTACTTGAACAACGTATGTTGGTGGATCGTGCGGCAAAAGCACATCTTGTGCCATCGTATTTGCCCTATAAAACTCCAGAAGAGGCCATGGACACGCTGACGGAAGAGCTTAGTTATCTTTTTCCAATATCTGTTCTTTTGTTGGGCATGGGTTCTGATATGCATACTGCCTCGTTGTTTCCTGAGGCTGATAAACTTGATTTAGCCCTCAGTGATAGTGCGCCGCCTTTGGTGGCAATGCGTGCACCTGGTGCACGTGAGCCGCGGATAACTTTATCGGCGCGGTTCTTGAATGGAGCAATTAAAAAACATCTAATCATCTTTGGCATTGAAAAAAAAGTGGCTTTTAAAAAAGCCCAAACACTATCTTCAAAAGAGGCCCCTATCGCAGCGGTTTTGGACGGATTAAACGTACATTGGGCGGCGTAATAATTAGAAGTTTATTGGACATGGACACATTATAAAATGTTTGAGGCATTAAAATCGCAATTTAAAAAGATTGATGGTCGGAAGATTACCTCGCTTTTTGAAAATGAAAATAGGGCGACGGAATTTTCAATAACAAGTTGTGAAATTCTGTTTGACTATACAAAAACAAACATTGACAGCGCAACTCAATTTGCCTTGTTAGATCTGCTTGATGCCAGTAACTTCTCTGAAAAGCGCGCCGATATGTTTTCGGGAGCCAAGATAAATCGGACTGAGGACCGAGCTGTTCTACACACTGCTTTGCGCAATTTGGATGGCCGTCCAATCCAAGTGGATGGCCTAGACATTATGCCTGAAGTTCTTGCAACTCTTGGGGCAATGCGGACTTTTGCTGACGCAGTACGTAGTGGTGCATATACGGGACAGGGCGGTGCAATCACAGACGTCGTGAATATTGGTATTGGCGGCTCTGATTTAGGGCCGGCGATGGCGACCTGTGCCTTGTCACCGTATCACGATGGACCGGCCTGCCACTTTGTGTCCAATATTGATGGGGCGCACATAAGCGATACGCTGCGTACTCTTAATCCCGAAACAACACTGGTGATTGTCGCCTCCAAAACGTTTACGACGGTTGAAACAATGACAAACGCTAAAACCGCTTTTGACTGGATGGCAAAAACAGTCCATGAACCTGCAGCGCAATTTGCTGCACTGTCCACTGCTGCAGACAAAACTGCCGCCTTTGGTATTTCGTCTGAGCGGGTTTTTGGCTTTGCCGAGTGGGTTGGAGGGCGTTTTTCACTTTGGGGGCCAATTGGAGTGAGTTTGATGATTGCCATCGGGCCGGACAGTTTTATGGCTTTTTTGAGTGGTGCCCAGACGATGGATCAGCATTTCTTAACGGCTGATCCGCAGGATAATATGCCGGTCATGATGGCTCTTGTCGGTATTTGGCACAATCAAGTCTGCGGTTACAACACGCGCGCTGTTTTGCCATATGATCAACGTTTGTCTCGACTTCCTGCTTATCTTCAGCAACTTGAAATGGAGAGCAATGGCAAACGCGTCACCATGGACGGGGAAGATGTCAGCTATGGCTCTAGCCCGGTTGTCTGGGGAGAACCAGGTACGAATGGACAGCACGCGTTTTACCAGCTGATCCATCAGGGAACTCAAATTGTGCCCTGTGAGTTTTTGGTTGCAGCCAAAGGTCATGAGCCTGACTTGACGCATCATCATACATTGCTTCTGGCAAATTGCTTAGCTCAGTCTAAGGCTTTGATGCTTGGTCGTTCACTATCTGTCGGGCGCGGGATTGTCGCTGCCACAGGAATATCTGGTCCCAACTTGGACAAGCAGGCCAATCACCGTGTCTTTGAAGGCAACAGGCCATCAACGACCTTAATTTATCCAAAACTCACGCCTCAGATGTTGGGTAAAATGATTGCACTTTATGAACATCGGGTGTTTGTAGAGGGCGTTGTTTTGAACATTAACAGCTTCGATCAATGGGGGGTTGAATTGGGAAAAGAACTCGCCAATGCGCTTGAGCCTGTCTTAAGAT
The DNA here is from genome assembly GCA_913031285.1 of uncultured Alphaproteobacteria bacterium. Classification (GTDB taxonomy): domain Bacteria; phylum Pseudomonadota; class Alphaproteobacteria; order Rhodobacterales; family Rhodobacteraceae; genus LFER01. The sequence continues at coordinate 12,754 of CAJWEI010000008.1, forward strand.
CTGGTAAATCTTCCCAAGATCAAGATCCTTCAACACATAACCTTATCAAGTTTATCCGCGCTCAGTAGCTGTTAAGGTACAAAACGTAGTTGGAAGGGCTAATTGCCTTGCCACTTGTGTTCGCGTTTTTGGATGGTTTTAATCCGATCCTCTGTTGCAGGATGGCTTAGTAGCCATGCCGGCATACTTCCCGTCTGACCCGTCAGAGCCTCAAGCTTTTCAAATAATGTGATCTGTGGTTTGGTGCCGATACCGCTTTTAACTAGGAGCGCAGAGGCATATTCGTCGGCTTCATATTCATCTGAGCGTGATAGTTTAGCCATAAGGAGATTTGCAAATATATTGGCCACCCAGTTTCCTATACCCGGCAGAAAACGACCCAAAATCATCCCAATCGCTGCACGGATTGCATTTTGGCTGGAAAAATCAATCATCCTGCGGCGAGAGTGCCCCAAAGCGATATGGCCCAATTCATGGGCTATGACGGCGGCGATCTCTTCTGCGCAAACGTCGCCAGACTTATATTTGTTATAAAAGCCCCTCGTGATAAAAATTCGACCATCAGGCGAGGCAAGCCCGTTCACGGGATCAACTTCGTACAAATGGACTTTGACCCGATCAACACCTAGCGCTTTGGCCATATTGTTTAAAACTGGCTGCAGACTGGGGTCCAACAATTCTGCGGATTGCGCATCAAGAGCCTTGCGCAAACGCATGGTTGAGAACCAGTACATACCAAGACCGTACAACAGAGCCAGTAAGATTGGAGAAAAACGTATCATGTCTTGGATATGGGGTTTGGATTGCGTAAAGGCAAGTCTGGACTCTAACGCAAAAGTTCTTTCATACCCCGTTCAAGGCCCGAAAGCGTCATCGGCACCATTCGCTGATCAAAGATTTTGCGGATCATATCTATTGATTGTGTATATGTCCAATGGCGTTCAGGAATAGGGTTAATCCATAAATGAGAGGGCCACTGCTCCTTGATGCGTTCAAGCCATACTTGCCCAGACTCTTGGTTCCAATGTTCGTTGGCCCCGCCTGAATAGGCTATTTCATAGGGTGACATGCTAGCATCGCCAACAAAAATACATTTGTAATCAGACCCGTAAGTTCGCAGGATTTCGTGAGTAGGTGTTTGATCATCCCAGCGACGGGCATTGTCACGCCATACACCTTCGTATATGCAGTTGTGAAAATAAAAATACTCAAGATGTTTGAATTCACTGCGGGCCGCGGAAAATAATTCTTGAACAATTTTCACATAAGGGTCCATCGAACCACCTACGTCAAGAAAAATTAGGACTTTGACAGCGTTGCGACGTTCCGGACGTGTTTTTACATCGAGGTAGCCATTTTCAGCTGTTGAGCGGATTGTACCCGATATATCAAGTTCGTCATCCGCTCCATCACGGGCCCACCTGCGCAGGCGTTTGAGCGCTACTTTTATGTTGCGTGTGCCAAGTTCGACTTGATCATCAAGGTTTTTAAATTCGCGTTTGTCCCAGACTTTGACTGCACGTTGATGCCTGCTTCTATCCTGGCCGATACGTACGCCTTCAGGATTATAGCCATATGCGCCAAACGGAGAGGTTCCTGCCGTGCCAATCCATTTGCTGCCGCCTTGGTGACGTTTTTCCTGCTCTTTGACACGCTCTTTGAGAGTTTCCATCAGTTTGTCAAAACCACCCAGTGCCTCAATCTCAGCCTTCTCTTCATCGCTAAGGTGCTTTTCTGCCATTCTATTCAGCCATTCGGCTGGAATATCGACGGCATTCAAAACCTGTTCGTTAGAAATTTCTTCAATGCCTTTAAAGGTTGCAGCAAATGCGCGGTCAAATTTATCGAGATTTCGTTCGTCTTTGACCATTGTGGTACGGGCCAAAAAATAGAAAGCTTCTACGTCATAAGTGGTAAGACCAACCTTCATACCCTCTAAAAAGCCCAAGAATTCGCGCAATGAAACTGGAATTCCAACATATCTTAGATTGTCAAAGAAAGGCAGAAACATGGATCAGATGACCGTCCTATCAGCGATAATTGTGAGCACTAACCCTATCAGAGCAAACAAAATGCCATAAGCGGCAGAATACTGAGCTATGTCGGCCGCCCTTCCATTTTTCTTTTTTGCGGCCCGTGCTCCGATCAGGGCGCCAATAAAACCGCATATTAAATACATGTTCCGCTCTTTTTTACTAGTCTGTCAAATTTAGGTTGCTGATCTTACGCAATTATCAACTAATCCCATTATCTGATGCCAATCCGTAACCTGCAAACGCTGTCATGTCCAGACGGACCTTATGACATTCCGATGCTTGCCCATTTATATTAAGTCCTTTTGCCAATAGAAAAATAAATGCGACAAACCGGGATGCATTTTTTATTCAAAAGCGGCCTGAATATAAGCCGCAAGTACGATTAAATTACTCCCACCGTCATTTTTTTAATTTGATTACCGGCCAATTACACTTCAAAAAAGGCACTTTGAAGGGTACTGCGGACTGAGTGGATAAAAATCGTCGCTGCTTTTTAAAACATTTTATTTGCCATATGTAGAACAGTTATGGGATCATCTGTGTCAGATTATTCTGGTTGATCTTTAAGTAGCGATCAATGCGGGCAGCTTCCGGACTATTTCAACGTATTTTCCGCAAGCGGTTTTTTCTAAATTTGCATATTTGAGTCTGATATTTTTAGAATTCAGTAGTTACGCGAATAGCCTTTTGATTTCATGTAGTGTGGCGCAATTACACCGTAAGTGCATTGAGTTTTGAAAGTTTGTTGAGGGAAATAGGTTCAATCTGCCAGTTTTTTGTAATATTTTGTGTTTCTTGTCATTAACTCTCTGGGAGAGGAGGGCATTCATCGACCAAGTCCTAAGCAAGATTGCAATTTGTATCTGTGGAGAATTTCAATCATTATCAAAGTCAAATGGTCATTTGCAAGACAAATTGACGATATAATTAAATGCTTTCCCCAGAGCTTTGTTTAACCTTATTCGAAATTTACTCACTCTAATTCTTCATTCTAATGCAAAAAGTCATGTGATCTTTTACACCTAATTATACGAGGGACGTGGCAAAATCATCAACTATGCGAAAAGTACAGTGAGGTATTTCCCACTATACGTTCATTTTTTCTGCGTTTTAACGGTTCCCTCGGGCCATAAAGGCGATACGTTCAAACAAATGAACGTCTTGTTCATTTTTAAGCAATGCACCATGGAGCCTCGGCAGTGCATTTGGGCCATCGCGTCTAATGTCTTCTGGCGTTAAATCCTCTGCCAGTAATAATTTTAGCCAGTCTAGAACTTCTGACGTGGATGGTTTTTTCTTAATACCAGGTTGCGCACGCAGCTCGAAAAACTGTGTTAACGCGCTTGTTAGAAGTGATTCTTTGATGTCGGCATGATGTACTTTCACAATCATTTTTAGCGTATCTGTGTCGGGAAAGCGTATATAATGGAAAAAGCAACGACGCAGAAATGCATCGGGAAGTTCTTTTTCATTATTGGATGTGATGATTACAATAGGGCGTTGTCGGGCAAAAATTGTCTCGCCGGTTTCGTAGACGTAAAACTCCATCTTATCCAATTCTTGCAACAGATCATTGGGGAACTCGATATCGGCTTTATCAATTTCGTCAATTAATAGGACAACTTTTTTGTCTGAGTTAAAGGCCTGCCATAGCTTACCTTTACGAATATAGTTTTTTACGTCGTGTACACGCTCTTCCCCAAGCTGGCTATCGCGCAGACGGCTCACGGCGTCATACTCATAAAGCCCTTGCTGTGCTTTAGTTGTGGACTTTATGTTCCACTCAATCATTTCGAGGCCGAGACCCTTTGCCACTTGTTTAGCAAGTTCGGTTTTTCCAGTGCCGGGTTCGCCTTTTATCAGCAATGGGCGCTCAAGCGTTACCGCGGCATTTACCGCAACTTTGAGATCTTCCGTTGCGACATAATCTTTAGTACCGCTAAATTTCATGGATGTATCATTTCCTATTTAATTCTATTTCTGTCAAGAGATACTAGCGTGTTAATAAAATTGCTGCAATCTGTTGCTATTGCCTAGTGACAATGACGTTGTGTTGCGATAACTGCAGTCCTCAATAGGGATTGAATGTGGATGGACTGAGCATGTCAGATTCTGACCTGCAAGAAGGAGCAAAAATGAAGCAAGAAAAGTTTCTGCCAAAAAACTACGCTCCTGCCGACGACGAGCCTTTTATGAACGATCGTCAGGTTGAGTACTTTAAGCGTAAGCTACTGGGTTGGAAGGCTGACCTGTTATCGGAAACAAAAGATACGATTGAAGGTTTGCAAGATGGGACGAGGAACATTCCTGATGTTGCGGATAGAGCGAGCGAAGAGACTGATCGTGCACTGGAATTGCGGACAAGAGATCGTCAAAGAAAACTGGTTTCAAAAATTGATTCTGCATTGCGAAGGATAGCCGAGGGGGAGTACGGGTATTGTGAAGTGACCGGAGACCCAATCTCACTTAAGCGCTTGGATGCGCGTCCAATCGCAACTATGAGCCTTGAAGCTCAGGAGCGGCATGAGAGGCGTGAGAGAGTTCATCGCGAAGATTGACAGGATGAAACCTGTTAAAAGCCTCAATTTCATATAGCGTTGGGCTAAGATGGCTGTTTTAGGTGGCACGGTTATTGTTGGGGCGGGTATCGGTGGCTTGGCGGTAGCTCTTGCACTGCGCCAGTATGGTATAAGCGTAAGAGTGATCGAAAAGGCCGATAAACTTCTAAATGTGGGCGCTGGCGTACAAATTTCGGCCAACGGTTTTCGGGTTTTGACTGCACTGGGGATTGGGTCTGTATGTTCAAAATCCTCTATAAAGGCGCGCGCAGTTGAACTGATAGCTTATAAATCGGCGCAAACTGTATGTAAGCTGGATATTGGAAAATATAACAATGGCCTAACGCATCTTATGATGCATCGGGCAGATCTTATAAACATATTATTTAACTCCTGCATAGATGCCGGCGTTTCTTTTTCATTTGGCGAACGCGTGATTTTGGTATCAAACGATACCAAGCCCGAGATTGTCACGACCTTAAATAGATATCGTCCCGAGGTGGCGATCTGTGCCGATGGCGTTCATTCCGTAGGACGTAAAAGTATTCTTGGTCACGCGAGGCCATATTTCACTGGGAATGTTGCGTGGCGTGCATTGGTTCCCAACACAACCGATCACCCGGAAGTTGCTAGAATATATATGGGTCCCAAAAAACATGTCGTTACTTACCCTATACGGGATCGTTCTGTAGTTAACCTTGTTTTGATAGAAGAACGTGATGCTTGGATTAAAGAAAGTTGGTCAGAGAAAGGCGATGCCAATACCCTGCGGCGCTCGTTTTGCGATTTCGACCTTGGGATCGGAGATCTTCTTTCCAACGTCCAAACAACCCATGTTTGGGGACTATTTCGACATCCGGTTGCTCACAAATGGCATGCGGGTGGAGTTGTGCTTTTGGGAGATGCGGCGCATCCCACGCTTCCCTTTATGGCGCAGGGGGCAAATCTCGCCCTAGAAGACGCTTGGGTTCTTGCCAAATGTCTGTCCAAGACATCAGCATTGAAAATGGGTTTGCAAAGTTACCAAGATTTGCGTAAGAGTAGGGTTGAAGAAATTATTTCTTTAGCCGAAGGCAACACTTGGAAGTACCACCTCGCCTTCCCGCCTCTTAGATGGGCAGCGCATAAGACAATGTGGACGATGTCGAAGTTAATGCCGCGGCGGGTGGTTCGGCAATTTGACTGGATATATCGCTATGATGTCACAGCAGAGCCATAGAAATATTTCTGCAAAGCGCAACTCATTTAGCAATGCAGGATTTGGCTGATTTTTTACTGACTGTAATTTTACCACTTATCTAATTTGTTAAGATACCTGCAGTGCTAAGGCAACTTCTTAAAACGTGAAAATAAGCGACCATCTGTGACTGAAAACCCAAGAGCAATAATTGCAAAGCCAATTAGGGCTTCAGGCTTGATCCGTTCATCAAGAAATAAAATGCCGAGAAAAATGGCAAATGGTGGGATTAGAATAGTGACAAGCAATAAATCGGCTGCGCCCGCACGCGTAAGTATGGCAAAGTATAGTAAATAGGCTTACGCCGTTGATAAGAGTGCGAGGCCGATAAGCGCAGCCCATGCAATTAGGGAAATATCTAAGTTTGGGGGGCCATCAACCCAAAATACAATCAGAGCCATTATTACAGAACTACCACTAAGCATCCCAAAGCGTTCACAAGATGATGTGGGCGTTAAGCGCTACCCTTCCCAAACTCCTGCAAGAGCATAAGACAAAGAAGCGCTGAGGATGGCTAACCGAGCTAGATTTCTTAAATCTAACTGTATTAACTCACTTGGCCCTATGATGCAGGACACACTGGCTAAGCCTAATCATTTCTCAAATAATTTTCTTTTGAGTCAATGGCTCATCTGCAAGAAATAGCCCTGTGACGACTGCAGCAAATATCGCGGTTGTTGCATTCAAAATAGAAGCTAAGCAGCTTTCAATTATTGTCTGACCCCAGAAAATTAAGGAAATCGGCAGTGCGGTATTTAGGTTACTCATCATCAAGTGAGCCAGCCAAATCGGAGTCGAAATTGGCATTTTTATCCCTTTCACCAAGACTATTATCAAAAGTATCGGAACTGCCCAGATCACTCAGAGAAAAGTTGCGGGTAGTGGCGGAACGTCTTGAAGTGCGATTTCTGCAAAGAAAAACGATCTCCCTAAACGGCCGTAAGAGACAATAACATTATCAGGGATTTGAAATCTAATACTGGTGTGGCAAGAGCCTTCATGTTCCTTGGTCCTATAACGTTGATTTATGTTCAATTTGATTATAAACGCGACCCGTTTCTTGCTAATTAAGGGTTGGGTTGTGGCGTTATTTCCACAAAAAGCGACTGTGACAGCTGTTCTTGTCTATTTTTGAACGGCAAAACCTTATAATTCGTCAGGGTGCTTGTCCACCTAGTTTGTAAATAGCCCTAATTGTCTAGCTTGACCCAAACTGGAACATGATCGGATGGTTTTTCTTGATCCCTCACATGTTTGTCTATTTGGCAATCGACCAACATATCTGCGCAAGATGGTGTCATCAGAATATGATCAATGCGTATTCCATTGTTGCGGTTCCACGCGCCACCCTGATAATCCCAGAAACTATATTGACCCGGTGACGGGTCGCGCGCACGGAACGCATCAGTGAAGCCAAGTGCAACAATCCGGCGGAATGCATCCCTACTTTGAGGCAGAAACAAAGCGTCATCGGTCCAGATTTGGGGCGTTGCAGCATCTTCCGGCTGTGGAATTATATTGTAGTCACCGGCCATTAATGCGGGCATTTCTGACTGTATCAAATCTTGAGCGCGGTTATATAATCGTTTCATCCAGCTAAGTTTATAGTCGTATTTGGGCCCCGGAGCAGGGTTCCCATTTGGAAGGTAAAGGCCGCATATATGCAGAGCCTGCCTACCAATCACTGTAGCTTCAATCCATCGCGCCTGTTCGTCGCTGTCATCGCCAGGCAAACCGATTTGAACATTTTCCAGTGGCAGTTTGGAAAGAATTGCGACGCCGTTAAATGACTTTTGTCCGTGGGTGTAAACATTATAGCCACGATTTTCAAAATGCTCCCGTGGAAAGCCTTCATTGACTGATTTTACTTCTTGCAATAGAGCGATATCTGGCTGGGCTTCATCGAGCCAGTCACCCAGTGCATGAATGCGCGCTTTTATACCGTTAATGTTAAATGTCGCAATTTTCATGAAAATCCTCTAAAATAATACCAACAACCCTTAGCTGACAATTGAACTTAAGCACAGATGATTCGAGCTGTTAAGAAGGTTTTGGAGATTTTGAATTTGAGAAGTCAGTTCGAAAATTTTTTCGTAAGAAAGTATAATTAAAATTATAAATATAAATATAAAAAATATGCTTACAGATAACGTAAAATAGGATTTATTAGAGGAAAGATATAGACATCTAATTTTCATTAGATTTAACTTTGAGTGGCATTGGTTGAAATCATAAAAAGAATGATAGTAGAATGACTGATTTGAAACTGTAGAGAACTGTGGACTAAGACGTTAGGGCTGATCTCAACCGATCTATCTAATGATGTCTATAAAGTTCTGGGAAATAATCTAAAGATTATTTAATGAATTTTTCAAAATAATGTTAATCTCGCGCATTTTCAGGCAACTTTTCTGGTTCAATTACTCTAGATTTCATCAGCGCATAAGGTCGTGCAAAAAAGAGATGGTGAACTTAAATCGAGAAGCTTGTGCCGCAACCACAAGAACTTGTGGCATTGGGGTTCTGGATGATGAAGCGCGCTCCTATCAACTCTTCTGAAAAATCGATAACTGCGTTGTGTAAGAACGAAAGTGACGTACTATCTACAACAACTTCCTGCCCTTTACCACTGAGAACAAGATCGTCTGCCGCCTTGGTGTCCAGCAGAATATCGTACTGAAATCCTGAGCAACCACCACCCGCAACAGATATTCGTAGGGCCATTCCCTGGTCGGCCGCGCCTATTTCGGCAAGCCTTTCAAAAGCGCGCTCGGTCACCGTTGGCGGTAAATTCATTTTTGCTGCTCCAAAAGCTTAACTCTCTGCCCCGCTCTTAATATACTACTTTTTGTATTGTATAACAAGAAAGGCCGGTAAATGGATAAAATATTTTGTTCCGACCCTCAGTTTAGTCGTGGGCGGCTATTTTCTGAGAAAGAAAGTACGTTTCGGTCGCCCTATCAGCGTGATCGAGATCGCATAATTCACAGTAGCTCGTTCCGGCGGTTAAAGCACAAAACCCAAGTTTTTATTGAGCATGAGGGGGACTACTATCGCACGCGCCTCACCCATTCTATTGAAGTGGCACAAGTGGCGCGGACGATCTCGGGTGTTTTGGGTCTAAATTCTGAATTGACCGAAGCTGTTGCGCTGGCCCATGATCTTGGCCATCCCCCATTCGGCCATACGGGAGAGGATGCACTTGATGCGCTTATGGCGCCTTACGGCGGCTTTGATCACAACGCCCAGGCTTTAAGGATCGTTACAAAGTTGGAACGTCACTATGCCGATTTTGATGGGCTCAACTTAACGTGGGAAACCTTGGAAGGGCTTGCAAAGCATAATGGGCCGGTTACCGGGGAACTTCCTTACGCCTTAAGTGATTACAACTATATTCATGATCTAGAATTAGAGAGTTATGCTAGTGCCGAAGCTCAAGTGGCGGCTTTAGCAGACGATATTGCCTATAATAGTCATGACCTGCACGATGGTTTGAGGGCAGAATTATTCTCGACGGACGAAATTTCCGAATTACCCGTCTTAAAGGAGTGTTTTACAAAAGTGGACATAAAATATCCGAGTTTGAACTCTTACCGGCGCCGCCATGAAGCGCTACGGCGGTTTTTTGGAGTTTTGGTCGAAGATGTGATGTCTGTAAGTCAAGCCAATCTAAATGATCTGCGCCCTCAGAGTGCGAGTGATGTGCGCTGGGCCGGTCGACAAATGGTTCAGTTCTCCGGCTCGCTTTGGGCTGATCTTAAAGTAATCCGCAAGTTTTTGTTTCGCCGCATGTATCGTGCGCCCAGTGTCACAATAATGCGGAAAGAAGTTACCAAGGCTGTGAGCGACCTATTTCCCCTGTTCATGAAGCAGACTGACCTTTTGCCCAAGCAGTGGCGTAAAGATGTTGCGGAAGTAGAAGATGAAACTGCCCTGGCGCGTATCGTGGCAGATTACATCTCTGGCATGACAGATAGATTTGCCCTTCAGGAACATAAACGGCTGTTTGAAAGGGGTGATATTTGAGTGGTCGCTCAAGTAATTCTAGTATGGTTTTGTGCTTGTGCTGATCTAATTATCTAGAGATTCGTAGAGTCAGATTGACCTTGACGGATAGCGTGATACACCGCCCTCAACTCAAGGATTACTTGTTATGAACCTCTTTACCGATATTCGTGCCTTAGTGATAGGGGCGCTCGAGACGATGACCAAGGAGGGTGATCTACCTGCAGGGTTGAATTTCGACAATGTCACAGTGGAACCCCCACGCAATCCGTCACATGGTGATATGGCTACCAATGCAGCTATGGTTTTGGCGAAGCCTGCAGGGCAGAAGCCACGCTATATTGCTGAGAAACTTATCGGCATTCTGAGTTTGAATGGCGAAATAGTATCTGTGGAAATTGCTGGGCCAGGTTTTTTGAACATTCGAATTATTCCCTATGTTTGGCAGTCACTGGTCAAAACAGTGATTTTGTCAGGCGGTGCCTACGGTACTTCAGTGATGGGGGCTGGCAAAAAAGTTAATGTCGAATACGTTAGTGCTAACCCGACAGGGCCATTGCATGTTGGGCATACGCGTGGCGCGGTTTTCGGGGATGCATTAGCGGGCCTCCTTGATTATGCTGGTTATGAGGTCACACGAGAATATTATGTTAATGATGGTGGCTCTCAAGTAGATGTGTTGGCAAGGTCGGTTTATCTGCGCTATTTAGAGGCGCATGGACAGGAGGTTGCTTTCGAAGACGGTACGTATCCTGGTGATTACCTTATTCCCCTTGGTCAAGCTTTGAAAAAGGAGGTTGGCAATGCCTATCTTGATCAGGATGAGCAAATTTGGCTTGTTAAAATCAGGGAATACGCCACTGAGGCCATGATGGGGATGATCCGGGATGATCTTGCTTTGCTTGGCGTAAGTATGGATTCATTTTTTAGCGAAAAATCACTTTACGGAACAGGCGCGATCGAAGCCGCTATCGACAATCTTCGCGCCAAGAAGTTAATTTATGAGGGTGTACTTGATCCGCCTAAAGGCAAAAAGCCCGAAGATTGGGAGCCGCGCGAACAAACCCTATTTAAATCGTCCGACCATGGAGATGACGTCGATCGTCCTATTATGAAGTCAGACGGAAGCTGGACCTACTTTGCCCCAGATATTGCTTATCATGCCGATAAGGTGAACCGGGGCTACGATCTTTTGATCAATATCTTTGGTGCTGACCACGGTGGCTATGTCAAAAGGATGAAGGCGGCGGTCTCGGCGCTTTCTGAGGGAAAGGTCTCACTAGAAATAAAATTGACTCAGCTGGTTAAGCTTTTCAAAGATGGTGAACCTTTCAAAATGTCTAAAAGGACAGGCACTTTTGTCACTCTTCGTGATGTGGTGGATCAAGTGGGGGCAGATGTGACCCGTTTTGTAATGCTGACGCGCAAGAATGATGCGCCTCTTGATTTTGATTTTAATAAAGTGCTTGAGCAATCCCGTGAAAACCCGGTCTACTATGTTCAGTATGCCCATGCGCGGGGACGCAGCGTGCAAAGGCGTGCCGTTGAAGCTGGAATAAGCGTGGATATTGCCACTCTTGCGGCGGCTGATTTGTCCCGCCTCAGCCACGATGCCGAGTTAGGAGTAATCCGTAGATTGGCCGAATGGCCTCGTTTGATCGAAATAGCAGCGCGCACAAATGAACCTCACCGCGTGGCTTTTTATCTTTACGAATTAGCCAGTGAGCTCCATGCATTATGGAATAAAGGCAATGAAGAGCCGACTCTGCGTTTCCTCCAAGTGGACGATCCGGACACATCTCAAGCAAAAATTGCCCTCCTACAGGCTGTTTGTGTTGTTATTTCTGCAGGTCTTGGTATTCTAGGGGTGAAGCCGGCAGAAGAAATGCGCTAGATTAAGGTGCTAATTGTCGGCTTGAGGCATTATAACCGTTTTCCTGAGTTTAATTTGGGGCATAACGGAGGGCAGTATGGCAGAGAACTTTGATCCGAGAGCCACATCTCTCGAGGAAAGTAATTCAGGTGGGACAGGCATTGGTCTTGTGGCTCAAATCTTAAGTGCGTTGCTAAGCATGGCATTGGCTTTATCAATAGGCATATGGGCCTATAAACTAGTGGTGCGGGACGTGAGTGGTATTCCCGTCATTGCTGCGTCAGATGATCCGATGCGCGTTGCCCCAGAGAATCCTGGCGGTATAGCGGCTGCGCATCAAGGCCTGTCCGTAAATAAAGTTGCTGAAGAAATTAGCAGCATTGGTCCCGAACAGGTTACTCTTGCACCCAGACCCGTTGTACTCGTTCCAGACGATCTTTCTACCAAAGATATCTCGAAAACTATGGAGCAGACAATTCAAGACAGGACCTTAAATCCAAGTGCTGAAATTGATATGGCTGCATTGGCTGATCAAATTGGCAAAGATGCCTTGTCCTTTGAGAGTGATGAAAAGGTGATCGAGGCTGCAACTTTGCCAAAAAACAGTATTCAAGACGCGCTGAGAGAGGCGTTGAATACAAATCAAGGTTTCGCTGACCGGTCTTCTAAAACAGTGTTGGTGTCGTTGCGCCCCCGCAAACGCCCAGCCGATGCAAGTGTGGCCACTGTAGCCGCCGATTCTGTGCGCGATATTGCACTCGAAGATCTTGCGATTGGAACTGCCTTAGTTCAGCTTGGAGCATTTGAAAGTAATAACGTTGCTCGAACAGCATGGCTGCGGTTGCGTCAGAAATTTCCAAGCTTTATTGCGTCTCGAGAGCGTGTCATTCAACGCGCAACGAGTGGGGGGAAAGTGTTTTACCGCCTTAGGGCGGCAGGGTTCGACGATTTGGACGACGCGCGACGCTTTTGTTCCCTTCTGGTGGCTAGGAACACTGATTGTATTCCCGTCACTGTGCGCCGATGAATGATGCTAAATCTGGTCGGTGTGCGGCTATCTTTGGATTTTTGAGTACTGTTCTAAGCGCAAAAGAAAGGACTTTCTTCGCTAAAGTAGATCCTTTTGGTTTCATTTTATTTAGTCGCAATATTCAAACTGCTGACCAGATCCGCTCTTTATGCGCCGATCTGCGAGAAACTGTTGGTTGGTATGCGCCAATTTTTATCGATCAAGAGGGGGGTCGTGTTCAGCGGTTGCGCGAACCTTTGGTAAAAGAGTGGCCGGCGCTTTTGGAGCATGTAGATATCACCGGTGAGAATGCAGAGCAGCAGATTTTTACTCGCTATCTTATAATCGCTCAAGAACTGCGGAATTTAGGCATTACGGCTAATTGTGCACCAGTGGCTGACATTGCCCACCCCCACACACATAAGGTTTTGAAAAACCGGTGCTTTGGCCGTGATGCTATGACCGTTAGTAGGCTTGCCAGAGTTGCTGCAAACGGTCTCTTGACGGGCGGCGTTTTGCCTGTGCTCAAACATATTCCAGGCCATGGCTTGGCTCAAGTTGACAGCCATAAAGAGGCACCTATCGTGGCAGAATCGAAAGAGTTACTTGCCGCTATTGATTTTGCGCCTTTTAATGCGTTAAATGATTTGCCTATAGGTATGACTGCTCATGTCATATATCAAAACATAGATGCGAAACCCGGCACAGTCTCAGAAAAGATTATTAGGTTGATCCGAAGTGAGCTAGGATTTGGCGGATTATTGATGAGCGACGACATCTCTATGGAGGCCCTCGGTGATAAACTGGCGATTAGGGCTAAAGCCGTTGTTGATGCGGGATGCGATCTTGTTTTGCACTGTAATGGTGAATTGGAGGAGATGAGTATTATCGCAGATTCTGTAGGTGAAATGAGTGCCACAGCTCAACTGCGCGCAGACAAAGTTAAAGCCTTGCATAATTCTTTGTCTGGTATCACAGTAGAATTGGCGCAGGCGTACGCGCAGCTTGAGACAAGATGATCTAGCCGAGGCGGAATGACTGAACTCAATAGCTCGATGAATGAGACACTGGACGTTGGTGAACGTTTAGCCGCTGAATCGCTTATAGTGGACGTGGACGGCTTTGAGGGGCCGCTTGATCTCTTGCTCAGCCTTAGCAGGACGCAAAAAGTTGATCTGTTGAAGATATCGGTTCTTGATCTAGCGCGGCAATACCTTGCGTTTATTGATAGGGCAAAAGAACTTCGCATTGAATTGGCTGCAGACTATCTTGTCATGGCTGCATGGTTAGCTTTTTTAAAGTCACGTCTTCTGTTGCCACCTGATCCGACTGAGGAAGGACCTTCGGGCGAGGAACTAGCCGCACGGCTTGCATTTCAGCTAGAACGGCTGCAGGCGATGCGAAATGTTGCTGCACAGCTAATGGCACGTGATCAAAAAGGTCGTGATTTTTTTATTCGTGGCATTCCTGAAAAGCTGGAAATGGTGCGAAGCGTAACTTATACTGCATCCCTGCTTGATTTAATGCAGGGGTATTCTCGCATCCGGACAAAGGATGAATTTCGCCCGTTTGCGATGGACCGAAACAATGTTTTTACTATGGAAGAGGCGCTTACAAAAATGCGCGGACTGATTGGGTCTGCCTGTGATTGGACCGATCTTGCAAGCTATCTCCCAGAAGATTGGCGCACAGATCCAGTGCGTCGTCGCGCTGCAACTTCTGCAAATTTTGCTGCATCTTTAGAGCTGGCTAAAGTCGGTCAGATTGAATTGCGCCAAAGTGGTACCTTTAAGCCCATTGAATTAAAAAGAAGGGGTGATTGATGAGCGATCGTGAACAATGGGATAATAGTTCGGAAGATAGCTTGTTCGAGGCGCCGCCGATTAGCGAACAAGAGCGCATGATTGAGGCAATTTTGTTCGCAACTGCCGAACCAATGACGGTGAGGGCTTTAAATGAACGAATACCGCACGGCTGTGACGCGTCAGAAGCGCTTGTTCATCTGCGTAAACGCTATGCCGGACGAGGCGTGAATGTCATGAAGGTTGGAGATGCCTGGGCGATTAGAACTGCTTCTGATATGAGTTTTCTAATGCAAAAAGAGCTCGTGGAAACACGCAAACTCAGCCGAGCCGCAATCGAGACGCTGGCCATTATCGCTTACCACCAGCCAGTAACAAGGGCAGAAATTGAAGAAATTCGTGGCGTAAGTGTCTCTCGTGGTACTGTGGACCAGTTGATTGAGATGGAATGGATTCGCTTTGGCCGTCGCAAATTGACCCCGGGTCGACCTGTCACTTTTGTTGTGACGCAAAATTTCCTAGATCACTTTGGTTTGGAAAGTGCACGCGATCTTCCCGGTCTCAAAGAATTACGTGCCGCGGGACTTTTGGAAAGCCAGCCCGCTATTGGTCCCCTTACAAGTGAGACAGGCGAGGTGGAAGAAATGATTAGCGAGGATCAAAGTGAATTATTTGAGGACTAGTGGCTTAACAAGTCGCCAAGGGTATGAATGTCAGTGCCAAAGCTTTGATTGAAATGGTTATACCATATAAATTTGAAAAGTGCTGCGGCAGCGATTAGATGGTGCCTTTGGTGTAAGGTATCGTCGTACTGCCGACAAATGTGATCAGTCTAATACGTAAAAATCAATCTGGGATCAAAGACCAAACGCATACAAGCGCTTCGCTTTGAGCGTAAGGTCAATTAGTTTTAAAGTGCTTGGAGAGCTTGAGGCCTTGACCTTGGTAATTTGAGGCAATTTCGGATCCGTAAAGCTGTTTTGGCTCCTCGCTCATTTTTTCGTAGATTAAGCGGCCGACAATTTGAGCATGTTCAAGTACAAACGGCGCTTCATGACACCGTACTTCCAGTACACCACGCGATCCTGCACCTGATGTGCAATGGCCAAACCCAGGATCAAAAAAGCCCGCGTAATGGACGCGAAACTCTCCAACCATTGCCAGGTAGGGGGCCATTTCTGCGGCGCAATTTGGGGGTATACTGATCGCTTCCCTACTGACCAAAATATAAAATGCGCCGGGATCAAGTATTATCCGTTCTTCCGATGTTCGCACTTCTTCCCAATAATCTTCTGGATCATAATACGCAATCTTATCAAGAGCGATAACACCTGTATGAGGCTTAGCCCGATACCCGACTAAATCGCTTAAACGGGGCTTGAGGTCGACGGAAAATGCCAAACCGTCTGATATAACAGCATTGCCTGAGACTATGGGTGTCTGTGTGTGCAATTGCCGCAGGCCTTGGTCCGAAATGATTGTTTTGCCAACTCGAAAGATTATCTGATTCAGCATTTGCCCCATGCGGGCAACAACAGAAAAAGAGCGTGGACAAATCTCGACATAGAGTGGGCCGCAATAGCCTGCGGGGACACGATCAAACTCGACGCCATTATCCGTGATAACGCGCGTTAGAAGATCGAGGCGTCCAATGGAAGATTTAGCAGATGCGGCTGCACTCATATCTCGGGGTAGACGTAAAGTTTCAAGTAATGGCACAACATAAACGCAGCCTTTTTCTAAAACTGCCCCATCGCTTAGATTCATTTCATGCATTTTAAAGATCTCAAGTCGATCTGAAACACTGGCATTTTTGCCGCTTAGAAACGAAGCACGCACGCGATACGCAACGGACCCAAGTCTCAAATCCAAGGATGCAGGCTGAATTTGCACGTCATCAATAGGATAAGTCGCCAATATTTTCCCGTCCATGATCATTTGGGACATTTGCTGATCAGACAGAACACCTGTTGGGAATTTGTTCATAGCCTCATTTACCTGCCTTAATTCACAAAACGCCCACTGCAACATCTGCAAGCGGACGTTTTATGATTGGTCGGGCTAGCAGGACTCGAACCTGCGACCTCCCGTCCCCCAGACGGACGCGCTACCAGGCTGCGCTATAGCCCGACATATTTTATAGTTCATACTAAACTTAAGCACAGGAGCAAGTACAAAATTGCGCTTGTAAGTGTTCATTTACACTATCCCGCCGCGCGCTGTTCAAGACGCTTTTCAAGCGTCAATAATATTGGCTTTAAAAGAGCTGTTTTGTCCTGCCCAATTAAGTTGTTTGTTTTGAGATGGGCCATCACGCTGTCATAAGTTGGCTTAACTAAGGGCACAGTCTTTGAAAGTGCTTCGTTTTGGAGTTTTGCGTCAGGTAGGTTCGCCTGTCTGTCATCGTCCCAGAAATTCAATACTGGTTGTTCATCTTCAAAAGAGGATTGAAAATTTTCAAAATCCTTTTTCCTGCTGGTTACGTTCTTCGCGGTTTTAACTTGATCTTTGGTCGTTAACAGTGCCTCTGATAAGTGCTTGCTCTCTGGTCTGCTGCCGATCAAGCCTTTGGCTTGCTCTTCACTTACCTCGTTTGATTGTGGAGTAAAGTTTGGTTCCTCAGCAGAAGATGGATCTGAGAGCGACTCAAAACTATTTTGAGTACTGGGAAGAGTGGAACTTGCATATGCGGTTGTCCCATCGTTTTCTGACCCTAGATCAACATTTTCTTGCTCACCAACGGGCAGAAGCGTTGCTGCAATATTTTTACTTACGTCCGTCGCAAAGTCAGATATTTGGATCGGCTGCCAATCAACCGGCTGATTTTGTACGTTTGGTTTTTCCTTTACATTGGCAGAGTTCGTTTCAAGATCTTCTACACCAAGTGGCTTTGAAAAACTGGAAACATGCTTTGCTCCTTTTTCGTGAAGGATTTTCTGAGCGCCTTTGATGGTTAAACCATCTTTATGCAATAGCTGCTTAATCCCACCTATCAAAAGCATATCTTCTGGGCGGTAATATCGCCGCCCACCCGCTCTTTTTACGGGTTTGATCTGCGGGAACTTACTTTCCCAAAACCGAAGCACATGTGTTGGCGTGTCCAACCAATCTGCGACTTCACTAATGGTTCTAAATGCATAGGCTGATTTACTCATGCCAAAAGGTCGCCTTACGCTCTTTTACCAGTGGAAACGCGTTCCTTCATCAAATGCGAGGGACGAAAGGTTAAGACCCGTCTCCGAGTGATTGGTACTTCTTCACCGGTTTTCGGATTTCTGCCGATACGCGCATTCTTGTCTCGTACGCTAAAGGTTCCAAAAGATGAAATTTTGACCTGTTCACCTCTTACTAATGCATCAGACATTAGACTTAATACTGTTTCAACTAACTCTGCGCTTTCATTTCTGGAAAGGCCAACTTCGCGAAACACTGCCTCGCTAAGTTCCATGCGGGTTAATGTCTTATCACTCATAAAATTATCCCCAGTTTTGTCCAATGTTAGAACCGAGCTATTTTGCGAGTCAACATGAATGACAAGCTCAGGGTGATAAATTAATTCTTTTTTTGCTTTTTTGCACGGAATTAATATTTTTTTACTACCAGCGCAACACGACAGCGCCCCAAGCTAATCCGCCACCGATTGCTTCTGTAATGATAAGGTCATTTTTTTTGAGTTGCCCATTCGCTTTTGCCACTGATAGCGCTAGTGGTATAGATGCGGCGGACGTGTTGCCGTGATCATGGACAGTCTTTACGACCTTCTCGGGCGCCACGCCCATCTTTTTCGCAGTACTATTGATAATTCGTATATTAGCCTGATGCGGGACAACCCAGTCGATATCCTCGGCGCTTACTTGAGCCTTTTTCATGGCAGCTTTTGCTGTTTGGGCTAATTTTTCGACCGCATGGCGAAATACTTCTTTTCCCTGCATTCTAAGATAACCTGTCTGACCAGTTGATACGCCCCCATCCACATAAAGAATGTCTTTATGGCGTCCGTCAGAGTTTAAATCGACAGAAAGAATACCCCTGTCTTTGTTCGAACCCTTGCCTTGTTCAGCCTGTAGTAAAACAGCACCTGCTCCGTCTCCAAACAAGACGCAAGTCGATCGATCTTTCCAGTCCATCAAACGGCTGAAAGACTCTGCTCCAATTACCATAACGCGCTTAGATTGGCCTGAAAGAATCTGCGCATTTGCGGTGGACAGAGCAAAGACAAAACCAGCGCATACAGCTTGTATGTCATAGGCAAACCCGCTCGTCATATCTAGTCCGGATTGTACGATCGACGCCGCTGATGGAAACGTTAGATCTGCAGTTGACGTTGCAACGATAATTGCGTCTAAATCATTTGAGTCTAGGCCAGCGTCGGTAAGGGCTGCTTTCGCTGCGCTGATTGCCATATCTGATGTTTTTTCTCCCTTAGCAGCAAAATGGCGCTGCTTAATTCCGGATCGCGCTTGGATCCATTCGTCTGATGTATCAAGAGAGGCTTCGAATTCTGAATTCTCGACAATTCTGTCAGGAAGGTAATGACCAACCCCTTTAATTACCGCCCGTATAGTCATTTTGCTCATTCCGCTTTTGATATCGCGTTTTCTGAATTGTGCGTCAATGTGTCCACGGATGCAACCCGCTCCGCAAGTTTTTGCGAGAATTGAGAGTTTGCCAAAGTCACGGCAAGGTTGATTGCGGCACTAACCCCAGTCTCATCGGCAGTACCGTGGGATTTTACAACTGTTTTATTTAGCCCGAGAAAAACGCCTCCATTCACGCGGCGAGGATCTATTCTTTTGCGCAATCTCCGCAAAGAGGAAACAGCAAGCAGTTGGGTCAAGCGAGAAAGAGGAGAATACCGAAAAGCTTGGAGTAAGAGTTCGCCAATGAGCTGTGCAGTACCCTCTCCGGTTTTTAGGGCAACATTGCCCGTAAAGCCGTCAGTGACAATAACATCTGCTTTGTCACCTGGGATATCTCCGCCTTCGATAAAACCGACAAACTTGTAATCCCCTGATTTTCCATATTGGGAAATCAATTCATGCGCTTCATGCAATTCAGCACGTCCTTTGTGATCTTCTGTGCCAACATTCAAAAGGCCAACTCTAGGCAAAGAAATTTCCAGTCCGTTGCGTGCGTAAGAAACACCCATCAGAGCGTACTGGAACAAGTCCTTAGCATCTGCCTTTATGTCTGCGCCCACATCTAGCATTACATTGAAACCCGACTTACTACGCGATGGCCATAAAACTGCGATTGCAGGACGATTCACGCCGGGCAGTTTGCGCAACCGGATCATGCTCATAGCCATTAGGGCTCCGGTATTGCCACAAGACACACAAACTTCCGCTTCTCCGTTCCGCACACATTCAAGGGCTGACCACATCGATGTGGATCTACCATTGCGTATTATTTGGCTAGGTTTATCCAACATAGAAACTTTTTCCTCGCAGTGACGTACTTCGCACCTGCCAATCAATATTTTATGGACCCTTACCAAGCTATTCAATTCTTCTGCGGGCCCGTGTACAATAAACTTTAGGTGTGGATTTTTCGTGGCTGTTGCAGCCATTCCCAATACAATCGGTGAAGGTCCCATGTCTCCGCCCATAGCATCTATACTTAGAACAGTGCCCGGTAGATTGCGGACTGATTGATCGGCTTTAACGGTCATATGCGTTTTTGCCAAACCCCGTTATGCAGCATCCTCATCCAGCTCGATTTCCTCGACCGATGCGATGACTTCACGATCGCTGTAGTGCCCACAAGACGCACACACATGATGTGGTCGCTTTAGTTCTCCGCAATTTGAACATTCATTTGGATTGTCAGCGACTAAGCCGTCGTGAGAGCGCCGATTGTTACGACGTGATTTTGATACTTTATTTTGTTGGACAGCCATGCCTCAACCCCAATCTTCCATGGGCCTAGACCCCTTGTTCCGTACATATACCTACTTGCTTTCATTGCTTTTCGCAACAGGTACCGCTCTCTTCATTTAGAAGGGGGCAACATACCGCTATATTTCAATTTGGCAAGGGGCAAAGGAGTTAATCTACGTCTCTTTGGGTAATTTGCCCATAAGAACTGATAGATTGGCAAACGGTTTAGCGTCTTCAGCGTTTAGAGGGACGATGCCAGGCGCTGAAATTATCCTATTTTCAAAGGATGCACCAGTCGCTTTTGGGTAGGTTGGCAATTCGATCACCAGTGCTTCAATCATTACCTGCATAAGGTCCAATTCTGTTTCAAGAGGCTCGAGAGTATCGTCTTGGTTCATCTCCACTTCGCCATCCAGCCCGATGAAAAGCTCTTCGTATGTTTGTACAGGAAGATAATTGCGCTCCACCAACGAATCTATTCGTGCCTGGACCGGTGCAAGTGTGAGAACGCAGGTCTGTTCAATAGTCGCACCGATATGAGCTCTCAAATGCCAGCTGTCTTTAGCGACATTACTAAGAGTCCCATAAAGGCGAAGTTTTCCTAAGGTCAGGAGCCCAAGATCTTTTGCAACACTCCTACACAATAAGTTTGAGGGACGTACGTCAAATTTATAGGGCTTTCTTAGATTGATGTCAGAAAAGCGAATAATTGTCTGATTAGGCGGTATGACTCCCATCTGCTGAAGATGAACCTTTCGTGATCGTTTCCTTTGCGGTATGACGATTAAATAAACCGTAACAAGCGACGATACAAGAGGCGTTAATTAACAATATGGGTACAGCTTTCGTTCGTACAGCAATGTTTACTGCCATGCTCACCTTAAGTGCATGTGCAGGTCAATACAGAAATCATGGCTATATGCCGCCGCAAGATCAGATAGACGCATTGATTGTGGGGGTCGATACGCGAGCAGATATAATCGAAGCAATTGGTGCTCCTACTACCAGAGGTGTAGACGTAGAAAATTCAATTTATTACGTGCGTAGCCGCGTTCACCACAGAGGCTATGCAAAGCCTGAAGAAATTGACCGTGAAGTGCTGGTGCTGAGTTTTGGTAAAAACCAAGTGCTGCGCAATGTTGAGCGCTTTGGAATTGAAGAAGGCCGCCTTCTCATGCTTGAGCATCGTGTGACTAAATTTCCGGGGAAGGACAGAGGTACGCTGCAACAGATTTTAGCCTCTATAGGTGGGTTTAACGCTGCATCCATTTTGCAAGACCAATGATATTTTATTATAAAAGCGATGGTCCATGACGGGTTGTGCGATGTTATAGAGTAAACGGAATACTGAGATGCCAACTTTAGTGAATTGTAAATATGTTACACGGATTGCAAACACAACAGGTGACATTATAGCTGCTCAAAAATTTCGTCATAAAACGTTTGGGTTGTCTGATGGCACTGGATTGGACAGCGATAAATTTGATCAGGTGTGTGAACATTTTTTGATCGAAAATAGAAAAACTGGAGAACTAGCGTGCTGTTTTCGAATCATGAATTTGCAGGATGGCCGCGAGATTGAAAAAAGTTACTCTGCTCAATACTACGAGCTTTCCGCATTGCACGCCTATGACGGAAGAATTGTTGAAATGGGAAGGTTCTGCGTTGATCCTGAACTTAAGGATGCAGATGTCCTGCGCGTAGCTTGGGGTGCATTGACGCGATATGTCGATTTTCAGTGTGTTGATTTTTTGTTTGGCTGTACGTCATTTCAAGGCACGGATGCAAACGCTTATCGGGATGCATTTGCGATACTTCGGGATAAGTATATTGCGCCAAAACGCTGGATGCCAAAAGTAAAAGCGCCAGACGTGGTTCGCTTTGCGTCTCGGCTACGAAGCAAGCCGGATATGAAGCAAGCGATGCGTGCTATGCCCCCGCTGTTAAGAACTTATCTTATGATGGGTGGTTGGGTCAGTGATCACGCCGTTGTCGACAGGCACATGAATACGCTGCATGTATTCACAGGAGTTGAAATAGGTTTGATCCCAGCGGCCCGAAAACGACTTTTACGCGCCCTTGCTTGACCTTTTAGTAAACCCGGATTAGCAATTGCTACATGGTTCGCATTCCCTTATTGCAACTCTGCGGTATTTCCGTGAACTTTGGCGGGAAACCCTTATTTGAAGGGCTCAATCTTGTCATTCAGCCGGGTGATCGCGTGGCGCTTGTCGGCCGCAATGGGTCCGGCAAGTCCACGTTACTTAAACTGATGGCTGCTGTGGTCGAACAGGACAAGGGTACACGCGTCATACCGCCTCAGATATCGGTTGGTTATATGGAGCAGGAACCGACGATGGAGGGTTTTTCGACCCTTGGTGATTATGCTGCCAGCGGACTTGCATCGGGCGAAATGTACCGAGTTGAGCGGGCGGGTGCGGGGCTAAAATTTGAACCTAGCCGAGCTGTTAGTGCTGCCTCAGGTGGAGAGCGGCGCAAATCGGCATTGGCTAAACTTATAGCTGAAGCTCCAGATCTGATGTTGCTAGATGAGCCGACCAACCATCTGGATATGGAGGCCATTGCCTGGGTCGAGAACGAGTTAAAAACTACAAGGTCAGGTTATGTTTTGATCAGTCATGACAGAGCATTTCTAAGGGCGCTCACGAAGGCAACTCTCTGGATCGACCGCGGTCAAGTAAGGCGAAATGAGAAAGGATTTGGCGAATTTGAAAGCTGGCGGGATAAAATTTGGGAAGATGAAGATATGCGGCGCCACAAAATGGAACGCCGTATAAGGTCGGAAGGTCGCTGGGCGGTAGAAGGCATCAGCGCGCGTCGCAAACGCAATCAGGGGCGTCTTCGCGCGCTTCAAGGTTTGCGGGCAGATCGGGCTGCACTGATACTCCGACAAGGGGCGGCTGCAATGGAGCTATTGTCGGGGCCAAAATCAGGCCGCAAAGTAATCGAGGCGCTGAATATTTACAAAGCATATCAGAATCATGTAATTGTCAAACGGTTTTCTCTTTCAATTCAACGCGGTGACCGCGTAGCCTTTGTTGGTCCCAATGGCGTCGGTAAAACGTCATTGCTTAAAATTCTTTTGGGTCAAGAAACGCCGGACGCGGGTGAGATTAGATTGGGCACCAATTTGGCTCCTGCCATCTTTGACCAGGCCCGTGCACAGTTAGCACCCAAAATGTCGCTATGGGAAAGTTTGACCAGCGATCCTGATATGGGCGTAGTGGGAAAAGCTGATCACATTCTTGTGCGTGGTGAGCCCAAGCACGTCGTTGGCTATCTGAAAGAATTTCTCTTTGCGGATGCACAAGCAAGAGCTCCGGTTTGTTCGCTTTCAGGGGGTGAAAAGGCGCGGCTGTTGCTTGCCAAATTGATGGCGAAGGAAAGTAATCTTTTGGTACTTGATGAGCCAACCAACGACTTAGATGTTGAGACTCTTGATCTTTTACAAGAGCTGCTTGATGATTATGATGGTACCGTACTTTTGGTGAGCCATGATCGGGATTTTTTAGACCGTATCGCAACGACTACGGTAGTCATGGAGGGAGATGGCCAAGTAACTGTATATGCCGGTGGTTGGTCTGATTATCAAGCTCAGAAAAAAGAAATATCGGTAGTCGAAAAAAAAATAGAACAAAAAGTAAAGGCCGTATCAAATTTTTCTAATGATAGGGATAAGAAAGGTTTAAGCTTTACTGAGAAACATCGCCTGAAAGAACTTCCTGAATTGATAGACAAACTGGAAATGGAGATCAGGAGACTGGAAGCTTATATGTCTGATCCAGAGCTGTTCACGCGAGAACCAATAAAATTTCAAAAGGCTACTGACGCGCTGGTGGAACGTCACAGTGCCCTTCACGACGCAGAGGAAGAATGGATGTCGCTTGAGGACAAAGTCTAGTTTTCATTGTTGGGGCAAACATGCTTTGCAAGAAGCCTGCCTCTCTCTTTGTTGGCATTAGTTATAATTTAAAAAGTGATTGGAGCACTCAATCCAAGCTAGACTTTTTTAGTTTCGAAGTTGTCTTATAAAATTGTTTACAAGCTTTTTTAGAGGTTTATCGTTCTGGCCTATTGATGCTTCAAATTCCACTGTGATGCCATTATAGGCATCCTTGTTGAATCAGTAACTTTTGTGAAATTTGTTGATGAGCAAGATCTGATCTCAATAGTAGGAGAGATTTTACAATTAAAAACGGCCTTCTCGAGTCCTTAGGATGACTTTTTACCCAAGAAGTTCAGACTTATATGATAAGCCATTGTAGTTTGATTGGGTTTCTTCTCCTAGGCTCTTAGTTTGTTTTACGCCATATGGGGGCGGAGTGGCGTCTTACTTAATCAAATCTCACCAGCGCGTTAGCCTCACAAATTTTGTTTATGGTCCGGCAGTTGTCCGAGGCGGGCTTAAAAACACTTGCAATCAGAGCGCGATTTGCGTCAGGTGTCGAAAAACAAATTTTAAAGGTAACCTTTTTGCCCAAACTGCCACTCCCAAGGGGAAAATTGACTCAAAGCCGTGACCTTTCCAACCTCACTTGGTTGGGTGTGGGTGGGCCTGCAGATTATTTCTTTCAGCCTGAGGATGAATCTGATCTTGCCAATTTTCTGCGTGATTTGCCTCAAGAAGTTGCGATCTTTCCAATGGGAGTCGGCAGCAATCTAATTGTACGCGATGGTGGGTTGCGCGCTGTTGTCATCCGTCTTGGTCGCTCATTTAACCAAGTCATTATAAAAGAGAATAAGGTAAGTGCTGGGGCCGCAGCGCTTGATGCAATGGTGGCTCGTAAAAGTGCCGAGGCAGGGGTTGATCTCACTTTTCTGCGTACGATACCAGGCAGCATTGGTGGGGCAATTTGCATGAATGCTGGGTGCTATGGTTCTTACATCAGCGATCATTTTGTGAAGGCACGTATTGTGACGCGAGAGGGCGAAGTGCTGACACTAATGGCGGACGATATTTGTTTTGGCTATCGTCAGAGCAATCTGCCGCATGGATCAGTTGTGACTGCAGCTGTCTTTGAAAGTTCTTTAGAAGATCCGCAAGTCCTTGCGGATAGAATGAGTGTTCAGCTTAAAAAACGCAGTGAGTCGCAACCCACCAAAGACCGCAGTGCTGGTAGTATGTTTCGCAATCCAGCAGGTTTTTCCAGTAGTGGTCAGGCCGACGATATCCAAGATCTCAAAGCGTGGAAGATAATTGATGATGCTGGAATGCGGGGTGCACGCTTTGGTGGGGCGCAGATTAGTAAAAAGCACTCAAATTTTCTTATAAACACAGGGGATGCTACGGCCTCTGATCTGGAAGGTTTAGGTGAGCTAGTCCGAAAAAGGGTTTTCAATCAAAGTAAAATTGAGTTAGAGTGGGAAATCATGCGGGTAGGGGAACCTTGCTCGGACGACACTTGATAAACAGGTGCAGAAAAAACGGCGAAATTGGCCGATGATTGAGGCAAAATGGGAATGTCGAGCAGGACTAACCCGCAAGTAGTAGTTTTGATGGGCGGGTTCTCGTTTGAACGCGAGGTGTCTCTTACGTCTGGGCGCGAATGTGCGGCGGCTTTACGGGGCGAAGGGTTCGATGTGTCAGAGCTTGATGCGGGATCTGATCTGGTTTTGCGTCTTATGGAACTAAGTCCGGACGTCGTATTCAATGCTCTTCACGGACGCTGGGGAGAGGATGGATGTGTGCAGGGTATCTTAGAGTGGATGGGTCTTCCATACACGCACTCTGGAGTGCTGTCCTCCGCATTGGCGATGGACAAGCAAAAAAGCAAGCATGCATATGCCGCTGCAGGATTGCCAGTTGTGCATAGTGTTATCGTACCCAAAGAAGATGTGATGGCGCGCCATGTGATGGAGGCTCCCTACGTAGTTAAGCCTAATAACGAAGGATCTTCATGTGGGATATACTTTGTCCAAGAAAACACAACTGGGGCTCCTAGACTAGGCAATGAATTGCCCGATAAGTTGATGGTAGAGCAATATGTCAAGGGTCGCGAATTGACAACAACAGTGATGGGGCGGCGGGCGTTGGGCGTTACCGAAATTCTGACAGATGGCTGGTACGATTACGATGCCAAGTACAAGGCTGGTGGTTCACGTCATGAAATTCCGGCGAATATTCCGGAAGAAATTACAGATGCTTGCCTAAATTTTGCGCTTAAGGCGCACGAGGTCCTTGGGTGTCGCGGTGTGAGCCGCACTGATTTTCGCTGGGACCATGAGAAGGGTCTGGCAGGGCTCATTCTGCTTGAAACTAATACACAGCCTGGCATGACGCCAACTTCACTCAGTCCCGAGCAGGCTGTCGCTAACGGTATTAGTTTTGGCGCATTTTGTCGCTGGATGGTGGAGGATGCATCGTGTCACAGATAAACTCTGATCGTTATGCCCCCTTTGATCCGGCGCCTTCGCTTTGGTCTTATCGGCTATTGCGACTTATGCTAAGCCCGTTTTTGCGCCGCCTTATATTTTATGGGATACCTGTTCTGCTATTAATAGGAGTAGGGCTTCTTAATTTAACAAACGAGCAGCGGCGCGAGCAAGTTTTAACTGCCTTTAATGACTTGAAGATGTTTGTGACGGAGCGGCCGGAGTTCATGGTAAACCTAATGTCGCTCAAAGGTGCCAGCGTCTCGGTTATGCAGGATATACGTGAAGTGGTGCCCATCGACTTTCCCGTTAGTAGATTTGATCTTGACCTTGACCACATACGTCAGATCATTCTTGGCCTTGGTCCAGTCAAAGATGCAAATGTCCGGGTCCGTTCAAATGGGGTACTGCAGGTTGATGTTGTTGAGCGTGCTCCAGCCTTTTTATGGCGCCGTGAGAATGGCCTTGAGGTATTGGATGAGACTGGCATTTATGTACGAACTGGTGCTTCACGCCTGCAGCATCGTGACTTGCCATTGATCGCGGGCGAAGGCGCAGATTCCCAAGTGGCTCAGGCGCAACAACTTTTTGAGGCGGCGAAACCTCTACGGGAGAGACTTCGAGGCCTTGTTTTTATTGGTGAACGCCGCTGGGACGTTGTTCTGGATAATGGTCAGCGTCTGATGCTCCCCGAAAAGAACCCCGTGCTTGCATTGGAACGACTAATCGCAATAAATCAGGCCGAGGATTTACTGGAAAGGTCTGTGAAAGTTGTCGACTTTCGCCTTCAGCACCGGCCAACGTTACAATTGCGCAGAAGGGCAATGCATGAGTTTAAACAAACAAAGTTGATGCAGTTGGGACAAATAAATGACTGATCTCTACCAAAAACAGCGGGCGATGCGGGCAATGCGCAAGGCCGCGATGCAGCGGGGGGTGATCGCCGTTCTGGATGTTGGTAGTACGAAAATCAGCTGTTTGATACTGCGTTTTGATGGCGTTAACCTTAATGATGAAAGCGAAGGCGTTGGTTCCATAAGAGGTCATTCTAGTTTCAGCGTAATTGGTTCTGCCACAACTGCTTCGCGTGGTGTGGGTTTTGGTGAGGTCTTGTCAATGCGTGAAGGCGAACGTGCTATTCGTACAGCGCTTCAGTCGGCTCAGAAGCTAGCAAATATTCGAGTTGATCATGTGATTGCTTGTTTTTCTGGCGGAAAACCACGGTCTTATGGGCTTGCAGGTGAGGCAAACGTTCAGAACCAAGTCGTTTCTGAACAGGATATTGCACGCGTTCTGAGCGCTTGTGATGTTCCGGATTACGGAGACAGCCGCGAAATACTCCACGCCCAGCCAGTCAATTTTGGGCTCGACGATCGCAGCGGCCTTGACGATCCGCGCGGACAGCTCGGCGAACGTCTATACACTGATGTGCATATGCTTACAGTAGATGAGAAGGTAATCCGCGATTTAGCCCATTGCGTAAAGCGATGCGATCTTGAGTTGGCAGGTGTTGCCTCATCCGCCTATGCTTCGGCCGTATCCTCTTTAGTGGAGGATGAGCAAGAGCTAGGTGCGGCATGCATTGATATCGGGGGCGGTGCTACTGGTGTTTGCGTTTTTCTCAAAAAGCACATGATTTACTGCGATGCAGTGCGTTTAGGTGGCGAACATATTACCCGTGATGTGTCTATGGGGTTGCAAGTTCCTATTGTGACAGCTGAACGTATCAAAACCATTAATGGTGGGTTGTTTGCAACTGGAATGGATGACCGAGATATGATTGAAGTGCGTGGTGACACGGGTGATTGGGAGCACGATCGCAGGTTGGTTAGTCGCACTGAATTGATCGGGATAATGCGCCCTAGAGCAGAAGAAATCCTTGAAGAGGTGCGTAACCATCTTGACGCGGCTGGATTTGAACATCTGCCAAGTCAACAAATTGTCTTGACGGGTGGATCCAGTCTAATTCCTGGCCTTGATGGGCTAGCCAGTCGTATCCTAGGCCAACAAGTCCGGCTCGGGCGGCCATTGCGTATTCACCGGCTTCCACAGGCGTACTCCGGTCCAACCTGTTCTTCGATTGTCGGGCTGAGCCTTTTTGCAGCGCATCCTCAAGATGAATGGTGGGATTTTGAGATGCAACCAGAGGGTTATCCTGCTCGTTCTGTGAAACGCGCAGTCAGATGGTTCAAAGAAAATTGGTAGGCTCTAGAACCTTTAATTACGTGACATGGAGTAAAATCAGCAAAAATTCCTCTATATTAAGTGCATAAACCGCTTTTTTGCGTGACGAGAGCTAAAGGATTGTTTAAGCTTTAACTTAAGTTTATTGAGAACAGTCCCGATTAAGGGGCAGCAAACAGGCGGACGGATTTATGACACTTAACCTATCGGTTCCAGAACATGACGAACTTAAACCACGTATCACCGTATTTGGAGTCGGTGGTGCTGGCGGTAATGCCGTAGACAACATGATCGAAAAGCAACTGGATGGCGTGGAATTTGTGGTCGCAAATACTGATGCGCAGGCTCTAGCCCAGAATAATTCAGGCATCCGAATACAACTTGGAGTGAAAGCCACGCAAGGTCTTGGAGCCGGTGCGCGCGCAAGGGTTGGCGCTGCTGCAGCCGAAGAAAGCATAGAGCAAATCGTTGATCATCTTGCTGGCGCACACATGTGTTTTATAACCGCCGGAATGGGCGGTGGAACGGGCACAGGTGCTGCGCCAATTATCGCCCAAGCCGCACGCGAGCTTGGAGTTCTTACCGTTGGCGTTGTAACCAAACCTTTCCAATTTGAGGGTGCAAAACGCATGCGCCAGGCCGAAGAAGGTGTAGAGGCGCTTCAAAAAATGGTTGATACTCTCATTATTATCCCAAACCAAAACCTGTTCCGCCTTGCAAACGAGAAAACCACATTTACCGAAGCGTTCAGCATGGCTGATGACGTACTTTATCAGGGGGTCAAAGGTGTTACCGATCTCATGGTGCGGCCCGGTTTAATCAATCTAGATTTTGCTGACGTCCGCGCAGTTATGGATGAAATGGGCAAAGCAATGATGGGCACCGGAGAGGCCGAGGGCGAGGAGCGCGCCATTCAAGCCGCAGAAAAAGCCATCGCCAATCCCCTGTTGGACGAGATAAGCCTGCGCGGTGCGCGCGGGGTACTAATCAATATCACAGGCGGCAAAGACCTTACTCTTTTTGAACTCGATGAAGCTGCAAACCGTATCCGCGAGGAAGTTGACTCAGATGCTAACATTATAGTCGGCTCAACGCTAGACGAAAGAATGGAAGGTGTGATGCGTGTCTCAGTTGTTGCTACAGGGATTGATGCGTCTGAAATTATACAAGACTTGCCGCTGCCACTTCGCGCATCAGTTGATGAAGATGGCTCGGGTAATGCTTTCCATGAAACAGAGGAAGTTGCCGCTGGAAAAGCAGTGGCGGAGCCCGATCTGTTTAAAAGTGCAGCACCTTTAATAGCAGAAGATGCGGCCGTACTGCCAACTTCATCGACAAGTCCAGAAGAAAAAGATCTACTTCCGCCACCGGCTTATGAAGAGCCGGTAGTTCAGGTAGAATCATCTAGCGAGAGTTTTATAGCACCTCAGGCTCCACTGGCCGGAACACCTTCAAATCAAGCAATGGCTCGGCTCCGTAAAGCAGTACAGAATTCACCAGGATATGGGGATACAGTGCCGGGAATGGAAGATGAGAGCTCTGAAACAGAGCGTTCGCGTTTTGGGATAGGCTCTCTCATAAACCGGATGTCTGGACAGGATGCCGATAAGAAAGCGCAAGCCGCACGAAAGCAACCGATAGCGGGTGCGCCAACATCATCAATCTACCAAGAAGAGATAGAAAAAAATGAAGTAGCCGATCCAGAACAGGAACGCATCGAGGTCCCCGCGTTCTTGCGCCGTCAAGCCAATTAAAATTTCATACCTTATGTGAAGATCGTTCTTTTGGGCTATATTTTACAATATATTATGATTATTTAATTTCAAGCAGTACAAATTCGCTATGCTGGAACTCGGATGTTACAAACAGACACAAAGTTTGAATTGAGTTAATTAAAATTAATCCTTAAAAAGTAGGTACAGTGGAATTATATCTTAAAATCAAACCTCGAGGATTAAATTGCAGTCAACTTTGTCTAAACCATTGCGATTTTCCGGATGCGGTTTGCATAGCGGACTAACAAGCTTGATTACATTATGCCCGGCGCCTGCAAATTATGGTATTCGCTTTGTTCGAACTGATCAGCCTCCGGAATGCGCGGTTGTCTCTGCCACATGGGAAATGGTAGAGTCTTCAGCTCTTTGCACTAAAATAATGAACCATGCGGGAGTGTCTGTGAGTACGGTAGAACATGTTCTAGCAGCTCTTGCCGGTTGCGGGATACATAATGCTCGTATTGAGATCGACGGCCAGGAAGCTCCAATTCTGGATGGCAGTTCGAGACCGTTTGCTCTCGAAATCTTACGGAATGGGATTGAGTGTTTTGATGCGCCATTAACGGTTCTACGTATCCTGCGCGAAGTGACATTTCAAAGCGGCTCTGCTTGGGCGAAATTGAGTCCTTATTCTGAACCGTGGATTAGCTTCCATATTGATTTTGAAGACAGCGCTATTGGTATCCAACAAAAAAGCCTGACATTGTCTAATGGCTCCTTTATCCGTGAATTGTGCAACAGTCGTACATTTTGCCGAAGCAAAGACGTGGACGCTATGCGGGCTAATGGCCTTGCGCTCGGCGGGACACTGGAAAATGCGGTGGTTTTTGATGGCGATTCAGTACTAAGCCCCGGAGGCTTGCGCCACAAAGACGAAGCCGTTCGTCACAAGATGCTGGATGCCATTGGTGATCTGTGTTTGGCGGGAGGACCTATTATTGGCCATTATACAGGTCATTGCGCTGGGCACGCTATAACCAACGGCCTTTTACGGGCATTGTTTGAGGACAAAAGAGCATATGAATGGGTCAAATGTGACGCTGATCTGTACCGGATTCTACCTGGTTTCAACACGAGCCTTGCGGAATTACCTCTGGTAGCTTGAAGATAATTGCATTAGTAGTTCTTTAAGGCAGGGTTTCGTGCCCTAGTATTTTGCAGTTTCATTTTCGGCGCTGGAACGTAGCCCAATAAGCTTTACATTTGAGTTGTTGTGGTAAGGCATGAGGATAAGAATTTATGAAATCAGGCATGCTTGCTATAATGTCCTTTCTTGTAGCTTTCGGAATAAGTGGTATGAGTGGCTGTAGTCCGATAGATTTTGGACACGATAAAGCTGATATTGAATCGTTAAGTCCAGCCCAAATTTTTCAGAAGGGGGAAGTCGAGCTAGAGCGAAATAATAACGAAAAAGGGGCCTTATTTTTTGGAGAAATAGAACGGCTTTATCCATATTCTGAATGGGCCAAAAGGGGCTTGATTATGCAGGCATTCGCATTTCACAGAGACAAGAAATATGATGAAAGCCGTGCAGCTTCAACGCGTTTTGTTGATTTTTATCCGGCAGATGACGATGTTGCCTATGCCAAGTATTTGTTTGGACTGAGCTATTATGATCAAATTGATGATGTGGGTCGTGATCAGGGTGTTACACGCAAAGCCTTACAAGCTTTTAGAGAACTCTTCGAACAATATCCCGAAAGCGAATACTCCAAATCGGCAAAGCTGAAATTTGACTTGGCATTTGATCATCTGGCCAGTAAAGAAATGGAAGTTGGTCGATATTATCTCAAAGATGCTCACTATAGTTCCGCGATCAATCGATTTAGGTTGGTAGTAGAGGATTTTAAAGCGACTTCTCACACTGCAGAGGCCCTGCACCGTTTAGTAGAAGCATATCTGTCTCTTGGACTGTTTGACGAAGCCCAGACGGCTGGTGCTATACTTGGCCAAAGTTACGAGGCATCAGATTGGTACAAGAACAGCTACAATCTTTTGGAAACAAGGGGTCTGTCGCCTACGGTGAAGGGCAAAAGTTGGTTAAGCAGAGTTCATAGACAGGTTATAAAAGGTCAATGGCTGTAGTATTTGGGATTTAACGATTTTATGCTAACCCTTCTTAGCATTCGTGATATACTTATCATTGATCAGCTTGAGCTGGGCTTTGCCGCAGGATTGAATATATTTACTGGGGAAACTGGGGCTGGTAAATCGATACTTATGGACAGCTTGGGTTTTGTACTGGGATGGCGTGGTCGTGCTGATCTAGTCCGGTCTGGCGCTGAAAAAGGCGAAGTAACAGCCATTTTTGAACTTTCTGATGATCATCTGGCTTTAGACGTGCTTAGAAAAGCTGGACTTCAAGACGGTCTAGATTTGATTATTCGGCGGACCAACGCCAAGGATGGACGTAAAATTGCATGGATAAATGATCGGCGCGTTTCTGGCGATTTACTACGTAATGTATCAAAGCATCTTGTAGAGCTGCATGGTCAGCATGATGATCGCGGATTATTGGATTCAAATCGCCATCGTCAGTTGCTTGATCAATTTGGAGGTCACCTTCATCTCAATGAAAGTACGCTACAGGCTTGGCGCGCCGTTGTAGAAGCCGAGGATGATCTGAAAAAAGAAACTGAATTACTTGAAGCTCTTAGTCAGGAAGAAGAATTTTTGCGCCACTCCGTTGAGGAACTCACTTCCTTGGATCCTCAACCGGGCGAAGAAGCCGAACTCGATACGCGACGGCGCCTGATGCAATCTGCTGGAAAACTGCGCGTAGATATCGATAAAGCTGCCCATGCCCTTGGCCGCGAAGCTGCCGAGGGTATGATAGGGGATGCACTTCGTTGGTTGGAAGCTGCTGGCGAAGAAATGGATGGACATTTGGATGCGGCAATTGATAGTCTGTCTGCGTCGGTTAGCACTCTAAACGAGGCAGTACGGCATATAGAAACGTGTCGTCAAGAGCTAGACTTCAATCCTTATGACCTTGAAACGGCTGAAGAACGCCTGTTTGCTATTCGTGGTCTTGCGCGCAAGCATAAAGTACCCGCCGATACTTTGACTGAATTTGCTAAAGAGCTAACAATGAGGCTTGCGGTATTGGATGCAGGGCAGAACTCACTAGCAGAAAAGAAATTGGCGCTCAAGCAGGCCCAAGATGTCTATGATGGATATACAAATACCCTTAGCCAAGCCCGCAGAACTAGTGCTGTGACGCTCGATAAAGCAATGATCAGCGAGCTGGCTCCGCTGAAAATGAATCGTGCTCTTTTCCAAACGGACGTCACCCCCTCTGAGCCTGGGCCACATGGAAAAGATATGGTTATCTTTCACGTAAGGACAAACCCTGGCTCACCTGCCGGTCCACTAGCAAGAATTGCGTCTGGCGGAGAACTCAGCCGTTTTCTTCTGGCACTCAAAGTCTGTTTGAGAACGAATGAAGATGTTCAAACAATTATCTTTGATGAGATAGACCGCGGTGTTGGTGGGGCGACTGCAGATGCTGTAGGGCGGAGGTTATCTGATCTTGCCACAGACACTCAGGTTCTTGCTGTTACGCATTCGCCCCAAGTCGCTGCATTCGCAACGCGTCATTTTAGGGTTAGCAAGCAACAATCTGACAACGAAACTCTCTCAGACGTGGAAGACCTGGACCAAGATTCTAGGATAAGAGAAATTGCCCGCATGATTTCAGGGGATGTCATCACCAAAGAAGCGATCGCCGCTGCAGATACGCTGATAAAATCAAGCTAGAGATATGACGCTTCCCGCGTGTGAGATCTTTCCTTCTACAAGATGAAGGTATTTTGGAGGCGTGCGGAAAGGGATTATTATTGAAGCTGCCTGAGAACTATTAAGAGATCGTTGAGTGAATATCGAAAAATGTATGATCCAAGTGAATTTTATAATCCGCACATTTAATATGTACAAATCTCAAGCTTGCATAAAGTTATTCATCAATAGGTTCATGATATTTTGCGGCTCTGGCTTATGTGACTTTAGCCTTTATTTTATATTCAGATCTGTCCCAAAGCGAGTTTTGCATAACATCGGCGATTATTTTGCATGCGACTAGGACGTCGTCTTTATCAATGTAGAGAGGGGTAAAGCCAAATCGCATGATATCAGGCGCGCGAAAGTCGCCAACTACTCCTCTTGCAATAAGCGCCTGAATGGCGGCATAGCCATCTTGAAAATGAAAGGACACCTGTGATCCGCGTATTTTTGCGTCGCGTGGTGAAGCGAGTTTTAGCATTGGACAAGAAGTCTTGAGGGTATTTATAAATAGGTTACTAAGCTCCATAGACGCTGCACGTACGTCCGCCATCTCAACCATGTCCCAAATATCAAGAGCGCTGTCTAGGCTCGCTGAGGCAATAACTCCTGGTGTTCCCACACGCATTCTTTCGATTGAAAGCCCGGCACGATAGTTTTGCTCGAACTCAAAAGGCGCTGCATGTCCCAGCCAGCCGGACAAAGCTGGCTCAGCTATACTGCTATGGCGCGGGGCTACATAAATAAATCCTGGCGATCCAGGGCCACCATTAAGATATTTATAAGTGCAACCAACTGCAAAGTCGGCCTTTGCTTTGGCAAGATCAACTTCGATGGCGCCTGCAGAATGGGCCAGATCCCAAATTGTGAGCGCCCCTGCAGCGTGAGCGAGCGCAGTAATGTCGGTCATATTGTGCATGCGCCCGGTGCGATAGTCAATTTCGGTAATCAAAGTAACGGCTACATCTTCCGAAATATGCTGTGCGATTTCTTCTGGGGCTACGACTTGCAGTTTATGACCTTGATTAAGAGATTTTACAAGGCCTTCCGCCATATAGAGGTCAGATGGGAAATTACCGCTATCGGTCAAGATAACTTTGCGATCTGGCCGCATAGCGAGGGCCGACGCAAGTGCCTGATAGACCTTTATGGATAGTGTATCGCCAACGACAAGATGATCTTTCTCAGCCCCAGTGAGGCGCCCAAGCCGGTTTCCTAGATCTACAGGTTGTTGCATCCACCCAGCTTTATTCCAGCCGGTGATCAACATTTCTCCCCATTCACGCTTCATCATATCAGTCACGCGGTCAATAGCAGACTTTGGTAGTGGTCCAAGCGAGTTTCCATCTAAATAGATCATATCTTTTGGGAGCTCAAAAAGGTTTTTTGTCATTGAAAATGGGGTATTCACGCCTATTCTCCGGTTGTCTTTTCAAATCTTGTTTACGATGCAGGAAGTTGAAGTGCAAAGTTAAAACTCACAGCCCACAAATTCTTGATAGCTTTTTTGTGCAGGGCTTAGATGCTCTTAGACTTTTGTTTGATACTAATGAGGCAGGCTCAAAAGCGATTTAAAGCCTCTGCAGTGCTGCAATAAATTCCTTCGTTAAACCTTACCCATATTTTCCAATTAAAATTATGTCACTTTAAAAAAATGTTATTATAATTGGATCTAGATGTTTATGGTCATTTGCACATGAATCTTTGCATTTAGTTGTAAATTCATTTTAATTTTTTGTAAGTTATTGTTATAATGAGAAAATATTTTCTTCCGTCATTTCCAAATTAAATTATACAGCATTAAGGTTTAATTTTGAAAAAATGAAGTTAATCCAAGCGTAGTTAATTAGTCTGACAAAGCGGCATTCACATTTGGTTGCGTTGATTATAGGAAGACATTTCAAAGTTTAATTAGGCTTTGTAACCTGAGAAAAAGGGGCGGAAACGTTGAAGATCGGAACACCTAAAGAAGTTAGCTCTGGTGAAGCCAGAGTAGCGATGACACCAGACAGCGCTCTAGCGCTACAAAAGCTTGGTCATGAATGCTTGGTTGAAACTGGCGCTGGTAAATCAGCAGGTTTCTCTGACACGCTTTACAAAGAGGCCGGCGTTACTGTCGTAAAGACACCTGCAGCGCTTTGGAAAGCAGCGGATATAATAGCAAAGGTTCGGCCCCCAAACGATACTGAAGCAAAGCGCCTTACAGAAGGGAAGGCTCTTATTTCGTTGTTTTATCCATCACAAAATGTAGAACAAATGGCGAAGATCGCTGATCAAGGTGCTTCAGTTATCGCGATGGATATGGTGCCGCGGATTTCTAGGGCGCAGAAGATGGATGCACTCAGTTCAATGGCCAACATAGCTGGATATCGCGCTATCATCGAAGCTGGAAATAACTTTGGCCGCTTCTTTACCGGTCAAATCACAGCGGCAGGCAAGGTCCCTCCAGCCAAAGTGTTGGTTGTGGGGGCTGGAGTGGCTGGCCTTGCTGCGATTGGTACGGCAACATCCCTCGGTGCTATAACATATGCGTTTGATGTGCGCCCTGAGGTTGCTGAACAAATCGAATCAATGGGGGCAGAATTTGTCTTCCTCGACTTCGAAGAGAACCAGCAGGATGGTGCGGAAACTGGTGGCTATGCAGCGCCGTCAAGCCCCGAATTTCGTGAAAAGCAGCTCGAGAAATTTCGTGCCTTAGCGCCGGACATTGACATTGTCATTACAACTGCACTTATTCCAGGCCAGGATGCCCCCAAGCTGTGGCTCGCTGATATGGTTGCTCTGATGAAACCCGGATCTGTCGTGGTTGATCTCGCTGCTGAGCGTGGCGGAAACTGTGATTTGACCGTTCCAGACGAGAAAATTGTGAGCCCCAATGGTGTTACGGTCGTTGGCTACACAGATTTCCCAAGTCGTATGGCTGCGCAGTCTTCGACACTTTACTCAACCAATATTCGCCATATGATGACTGATTTGACCCCTGAGAAAGATGGCCAGGTCAACCATAATATGGAAGATGACGTCATCCGCGGGGCAACAGCAACGCACCAAGGCGCCGTGACTTTCCCGCCGCCGCCGCCTAAAGTGCAGGCGATTGCAGCTAAACCGAAAGAAAAACAAAAAGAAAAAACGCGCGTTGAACTGCAAGCTGAAGAAATGGCATCATTTAAACAGCAAACCAAAAATCAAGTTTCACTTCTTTTGATTGGTGGTGCGTTAACATTGGGTTTGGGATTGATAGCCCCTGTTAGTTTTATGCAGCATTTCATTGTGTTCGTTTTATCTGTTTTCGTGGGGTTCCAAGTGATTTGGAATGTAAGTCATTCTCTTCACACACCTCTGATGGCCGTGACGAACGCTATTTCGTCGATCATAATTCTGGGCGCATTGATGCAAATTGGTTCAAGTTCGT
Organism: uncultured Alphaproteobacteria bacterium; assembly: GCA_913031285.1. Classification (GTDB taxonomy): domain Bacteria; phylum Pseudomonadota; class Alphaproteobacteria; order Rhodobacterales; family Rhodobacteraceae; genus LFER01. The sequence goes on from CAJWEI010000008.1 coordinate 50,697, forward strand.
ACCTTGTGGTCATACTTGCCGCAGCTTCAGTCTTTATGGCTGGCATAAATATTTTTGGTGGCTTTATGGTGACGCGCCGCATGCTCGCTATGTTTCAGAAATCGTAAAAGGAAATAGGACTAATGGAATTTGGATTTACCACAGCCGCTTATGTCGTGGCGGCAGTTCTCTTCATCCTGTCTTTGGGCGGTTTGTCGGGACAAGAAAGCGCGAAGCGAGCGGTCTGGTATGGGATCGTCGGGATGGCGTTGGCAGCGTTTGCAACGCTTATTGGTCCAGGCCAGGGTCTTTGGGCTTTGTCGCTTGTCCTTATCGCCGCTGGTGGTGTCGTAGGATATATGCTTGCGTCTAAAGTTGAAATGACTCAGATGCCCGAGCTTGTGGCCGGAATGCATGCATTGGTTGGGCTTGCAGCGGTGTTTGTTGGATTTAATGCTCATTTTGAAATGGTGCTGGTTGCTGGAATGGATGGAGCTGCAAAGGCAGCTTTAGATGGCTTTGCAGCTCTTATTGCAAAAAAGACGTCTATAGAACTAAGCATTCTGCGGGTTGAACTTGTGTTGGGAATCTTCATTGGGGCCGTAACATTCACAGGTTCTGTGATCGCTTACGGTAAGCTTGCGGGAAAAGTCAGCTCAGCAGCGACTAAACTGCCTGGCGGTCATGCGCTGAACGCCGGTGCATCAATTATCTCCTTGCTGGGATTGTTGGCATACCTGAACAGCGGCGGCATGTTACCCCTCGTAGTCATGACCATTATGGCTCTGTTTATTGGTTATCACTTGATCATGGGTATTGGCGGTGCGGATATGCCGGTCGTAGTTTCAATGCTTAATTCATACTCGGGCTGGGCGGCTGCCGCGATTGGTTTCTCTCTTGGGAACGATCTTTTAATTGTCGTTGGGGCTTTGGTTGGGTCTTCTGGTGCTATTCTTTCCTACATCATGTGCAAGGCGATGAATCGCTCGTTTGTTTCCGTAATCCTAGGTGGCTTTGGCGGAACATCTGGTCCCCAAATGGAGGTCGATGGTGAGCAAATTGCGATTGAAGCTGATGGCGTGGGGTCAGCTCTAAACGATGCCGACAGCGTGGTCATAATCCCTGGTTATGGGATGGCAGTGGCTCAGGCGCAGCAGGCTGTTAGTGAATTGACCAATCGATTGATTGCCAAGGGTAAGACTGTCCGCTTTGCGATCCACCCTGTGGCGGGGCGTTTACCTGGACATATGAATGTGCTATTGGCTGAGGCTAAAGTGCCTTACGATATTGTATTGGAAATGGACGAGATCAATGATGATTTCCCTCAAACCGATGTGGCAATTGTTATTGGATCAAATGACATAGTAAATCCGGCTGCGCAGGATGATCCAAACAGTCCAATTGCCGGTATGCCCGTTCTGGAATGCTGGAAGTCTAAACAGGTTTTTGTATCAAAGCGGGGGCAGGGTACGGGCTATTCTGGTATCGAAAACCCACTCTTCTTTAAAGAAAATACCCGCATGTTTTATGGTGATGCAAAGCAGTCATTGGACAAATTACTCTCAATAATAGATTAGACGGGCCGCTTATGAGAGCTAAGGGGCTGCATAAGTTTGTGGGCCTTTTTTGCTGACAGTAAAGTGCGTTGATTAGTTAATAGAGCAGCATTAGAGTTGGCCAATATCTTAAAGTTAAAAGGGATGGTTTATGAGCCATATACAGGATCATCCGCTACGCTATGAGCTGGCAAATGAGCTTCACACGCGTCCAATCCCTTCGATGGAAGCCCCCGGGACAGTCGCGTTTTTAGCACTGAAACAAGTTTTTGGGTAAGATCGTGATAGAGATGCCGACAGGATTCTGCTGATCAAACTATTGGATCGTTTTGGTGTGCCACATCCTCCGCCGCAGGCGACACATTATTCAGGAAACCTTGGTGAACATCGGTTAAAGTGGGAAAAGCATACGGAGTTTGCGACATACACTTTATTTAGGGAGGGTCTTTCAGAGCGTCCCTTTGATCCGGCCGAATTTGAAGCTTATCCCTCCGACTGGGTTTCAGAAATTGAACATTTAAGGATTACATCAATTATCCTTCGAGTGGAACCGCGTAGGGCTGAAGAAGATATTACAAAAAAGGTACAAGACTGGTTCGTGCAGGAAAGCGTTGCCCTAAGTGCGATGTTGGATAGTGCGGTAGTTACTGGCGGTGATTTTCGGATAGACTCTGCTGGCCATTTGCGATTTGCACTATTTGTTAATCAGGGCGTCGGTAACCGTCGCGTTGGGCGTGTGGTCCAGCGCATTTGTGAGCTGGAAACTTATAAGTCTATGTCGATGCTGGGGTTTTCTAAGGTCAAGGAAATGTCTGGAGAAATGAATAGGATTGATGCTGAAATTAATCAGCTCATCTCTAATATGACCGGTACGGAAAATTCAGCAGAAACTACGTTGCATGCTTTGCTGCGCGTTTCTGCAGAACTCGAAAGTCAATCAGCAAAAAGTGCGTTTCGGTTTGCCGCAACCAAAGCCTATGAAGCCATCGTCTCGCAGCGCGTACAAGTACTGCGAGAAGAGCGGTTCCAAGGACGTCAAACCTTTCAAGAGTTCATGACACGCCGATACCAGCCTGCGATGCGGACAGTCAAAGCAACCGAGCTCAGGCTGTCTGCCATGACCGATCGTGCGACTCGGGCTGGAAATCTCTTGAGGACGCGCGTTGATGTTGAACGCTCAGCTCAGAACCAGAGCCTTTTGACAAGCATGGACAAACGGGCGGATCTTCAGCTGCGTTTGCAAAAAACCGTCGAAGGTTTGTCGGTTGTAGCGATCAGTTATTATGCGGTTTCATTGGCAGGTTATCTTCTCGACCCATTTGCATCTGTGTTTGGTGTGGGCGAAGGAACCCTCAAGGCGATAGTTGCGCTTCCTATTCTCGCGTTCGTTTGGTGGGCTGTGCGCCGCATAAGGGCTCGCATGTAATAATAAGATAAGTGCTGCAGACTATATGTCTAGGTGGCGCTTAATTCGTTTCGATTTGCATTCTTTACTTTGTTCAACGTCCACGTATGCGTGGGTCTAGAGCGTCTCGAATACCATCGCCAACATAGTTTACGCTTAAAACAGTAAGAGAGATGGCAAGTCCTGGCCAGAATACTCTCTCTGGGTAGAGAGTGAGATATTCTACAGCATCATTTAATAATCTTCCCCAAGTGGGGAAATCGGGTGGAAATCCGAGACCTAGAAATGACAGCGCACTTTCTGTTATTATTGCATTAGCAATGCCAAGAGTTGCAGAAACAAGAATTGGTGAAATAACATTTGGCAGAATATGCCTTAGTATTATTTTCGTGTCCGTTGTACCAATTGATCTTGCCGCCAAAATAAATTCACGCTCTTTGAGTGCTAGAACGTCACCGCGAACAATTCTAGCAGTAGGCATCCAACTTGTTATGCCTATTGCACATACAATTAGAACAAACATTCCACGCTCTGGACCATATGCCTCGCTGAGCGGTTCGCGAAACAGTAACATCATAACTAAAAGCAAAGGAAGGAGTGGGAGAGATAAAAAAAGGTCTGTAAGGCGCATTAACATGCCGTCCAGTCTTCGGTAGTAGCCGGCTATAACTCCGATACAACTTCCTAAAAGTATTGATAATGCCATTGCTGCCAAGCCGACGGTAATAGATGTTTGGCCTCCAGCGATCATCCTTGCAAAAGTATCTCTACCCAATTGGTCTGTTCCAAGTGGATGAAGCCAACTTGGACCCTCATTCCTTTGACGAATATTTATTTCATTTGCTTCGAATATCCAAAAAAAGGGACCGGCGATTACAGTAAGTGTGATCAGGATGAACACCATACTTCCAACGAGAGCGCCTTTATGTTTTTTGAACTGTGTCCATACATCCAGCCACTTGCCTGATTGCGAACGATCAATCACTACATCATTCATAGCGGATCCTTGGGTCGAGAACGCCGTATAAGATATCAGCGATCAAATTGAAGAAAACAATTAACACTGCAAACATAAAGGTAAGTGTTTGAACCGTCGGGAGATCATTAGCATAGATTGCCCCAATAAGTTGCTGTCCAATCCCATTCACTTTAAATATTTGTTCAGTAATAATAGCTCCTCCAAAAATAGCAGGTAAGTTTAGAGCTATGACAGTTACCACCGGTATCATAGAGTTGCGCAAAACATGTATAGCAACAACAGTCCATTCTGATAATCCTTTAGCTCTGGCAGTACGCACGTAGTCCTGGCTAAGATTATCTAGCATTGAGGCTCGCATATAACGACTAATTTGTGCGGTAGTTTGTAAAGCTAAAACCATTACTGGCAAAACCATTTGTCTCAGTTGGGTAACAAATGTATCCCAGTCTACCACGCGAAGAACAGTGTCATATGTAGATGGAAGCCACCCTAGTTGGACCGCAAAAATAACTATAACCAGTGGACCTGTAAAAAAAGGTGGAATTGAATAGCCAATCATAGTAACGAATGTTCCAGCTTGGTCAAATACAGAGTAGTGGCGATAGGCCGAATAGATACCAATTGGAAGCGCAATCAAAATTCCAACAATGTAAGACATACCGACAACCCAGAGAGTTTGCGGCATTCTTTGGATTATCATGTCCATTACAGGACTACGCGTCTGCCAACTAATTACTCGCAACTTATCTTCCGAAAAGGAAGTGCCAAACATGTGATCAAAAAAGACCTGTGGTTCTATCCAGAAAAATTGGACCAGCCATTTGAAAAACTGAATATAAAGAGGCTGTCCAAGTCCCAGTGCCTCCCGCATTTTTTCTTTAACTTCAGGTGGGACGGTAAGTGGAACTTGAGCCATTGGGTCATTAGGTGCCAAGTTTAGAAGTAAAAAAATAATTAAACTTATGAACAGAAGTGTTGGTATCGAAATTAAGGTGCGCCGCATTACAAAATTAAGCATTCAAAGTGCCCTGAGGTAAAGTCTAAAAAACTTGCGCCGGATTAAAACATCAGGCGCAAGTCCCATTATTTGTATTTACTTAATGCGGTGCCAATCCGCAACATTCCAAAGCTCAGAATCCCACGTGTTCAGCACAACACCACCCAAAGAGTTCGCGTGGGCGGATACACGGCCACGGTGCACTAAAGGAACAATTGTGTAGCTGTCTTTTGTAAGCATATTATTGAGTCTGATTGCGATCTCGCCGCGTTTTTCGAGATCTCCAGTCTTCGTCAATTCCGCATGCAAGGCATCGTATTCAGGCTCACAAAAGCGATTTATATTCTCACCTTGCCATTGACTTTCTGGACGAGGCTCTGTTCCACACAAGTATTGTGCTAAATACGATTGGGGATCTGTTCCGCTGAAGGTATTAGCGTACATCTCAACGTCAGAGTAAAACTTTTGAAATGTATCAGGGGAGCCGGGATCGCCACCGAAAAACACTGAGGCGGAAAGGTTACGTAGCTCAGTTTCCACACCAATTTGGCTCCACCATTCTTTGATTAATGCTTGGAAATCTTGGCGTACTGCGTTTGTAGAGGTCTGATAGAGGACCGAAAGGCGCATACCGTCTTTAGTCCGCACTCCGTCTGCTCCTTTTGTCCAGCCTGCGCCGTCAAGCAGAGCGTTTGCCCCGGCAATATCCTGCTTTACACAATAGTCATTGTTCGCTGCGTAAAGATCTGGTGCTGGGACGAGATCACAGGTGACTTTTCCTGCTTTTCCATATCCAATCTCAACTAATAGCGTTCGGTCAATTGCCATTGACATTGCTTTGCGCACGTTGATGTCTGTTAGAAATGGATGTGGTGCTTTGCGAGTGGCACGAGTGTCAGCGTCAAGAGATGGCGACGGGTCTGTTAAATTCATCTCGATTCGCTCAACCAGTGGTCCAAACCCAGCAATCGCAACGCCTTTTCCTGCTTTCTCCATGTTGGCAATAACTTCTGGAGCCAGCTGTAGATTCCACGCATAGTCAAATTCGCCAGTTTCAAGAACTGAGCGTCCAGCACCTGTAGCATCACCGCCGCCTTTAAACGTAACCGTTGCGAATGCTGGTTTGCCGGCCTCGCGATAGTTTTCATTTGCGACCATTTGAATTACGTCATTTGGCTTGAATTCTGTTACAACGAATGGTCCTGTTCCGATTGGTCCAAAGTTGGCTTCAGTGCAGTTTGGAGCAGCTGCTCCCATACAATTTTCAAACTGCGCCTTTTGTATAATGGGCGTTGTATAGCCCATGTATGGACCATAAGGGTTGGGTTTTGGGGAGTCAAAATTTACCTTAACGGTCAGCGCATCCACAATATCAACGCTTGTTACCCCCGCAAAATAAGATAGGGACGCGCAACCCATATCTGGGTGTAAACAATAATCTGCGCTAAATTTCACATCTTCCGACGTTACTGCAGTTCCATCTGACCAAAGTAAACCATCTTTCAGCGTCCAAGTTATAGACATTAAGTCCGCACTGACGCCACCATTGCCTACCGTCGGTATCTCTTTGGCGAGATAGGGAACCAGAGCGCCTGTGTTGTCATATCTGCCCAATGGTTCAATTACCATTGACGAAGATTCTAGATCCTTCGTCCCACCTGTTAGGTATGGGTTAAGTATTGAAGGTGCTTGCCAATAAATGATGCTGACGTTTCCATCAGATCCTCTTTCTGCAAAGCTTGCTGGAGCAAACGCGATACATCCCGCAATGCTCAGTAAAAGTGACTTTAGTTTCATTTTTTTCTCCCATTTGTGACATCACAAGATCAGTTTCTAAGCTCGGATATAAAAACCAATTTGTTGTGCCATATTACGAATTGAAAACTGTTAAACCTTACTGGCTGGTTTTCAATAGATCAAGATCATATAGTATCTGAACGCTTGTTTTTATGCTTTTAAACGTACCCCTTAGTACGGTAATAAAATTATAAAATTTTTGCTAACTATTTGACATTTCTACAATGCTTTGGATAGCGTTGCAGGATAAGAGGATGATCTAATCTCATGCTAGATGAACAAAACCAGCCTATAGCCCGCTTTGAAAATCTTAGAGTCGAATTCCAAACAAAAGACGGCACGATAGTGGGCGTTGAAGATGTGTCTTTTTCAGTCAATCCAGGAGAGACTGTTTGCATAGTAGGAGAATCTGGTTCAGGGAAATCAGTTTCTTCGCTGTCCATGATGCGACTTGTCGAATTTGGCGGTGGTAATATTGCCAGTGGAAAATTATTTTTTGATCGTAAAACTGATGGCGTAATTGATGTTGTAAAAACAAACCAAGGTTTGATGCAAACAATTCGTGGCAATGAAATTGGCATGATTTTTCAAGAGCCAATGACAGCACTCAACCCAGTATTTACTGTTGGGCGTCAATTAACAGAAGGTCTTCGAGTGCACAAAGGCATGAATCGCTCGCAGGCTAGATCACAGGCTCTTGACCTTCTGCAGCAAGTCCGAATACCTGAGCCTGAGAGTCGACTTTCACAGTACCCACATGAATTGTCTGGTGGCATGCGACAGAGAGTTGTGATAGCGATGGCTTTGGCATGTGAACCGCGGCTGCTGATTGCTGATGAGCCAACAACTGCTCTCGATGTAACAATTCAAGCAGAAATTTTGGCGTTGATTGACCGGCTGAAACGCGAAACTGGGACAGCAGTTATGTTTATCACTCACGACATGGCCGTTGTTGCCCAAATGGCTGATCGCGTTGTCGTTATGTACCGTGGTAATAAAGTAGAAGAAGGTACTGTGGAGCAGATCTTTGAAGATCCACAGCATGATTACACAAAAGCACTTTTGGCAGCTGTTCCAAAATTGGGCGAAATGCGAGGAAAGCCTTATCCAGAGCGGATGCGTCTTCTAGATGATAATAATATTATACTTGCTCCTTTGATTGGGACCGATGAACCTCTTTTGCAAGTTAATAATTTGGTAACTCGGTTCCCGATGCCGGGTGGTTTTTTTCGGCGTACTGTGTCAAATGTTCATGCTGTTGAGGATGTTTCCTTTACTTTAATGAAGGGCCGTACGCTCGCGTTGGTGGGTGAGTCCGGATGTGGAAAGTCGACAGTTGGGCGGTCGCTTCTCAGGCTTGTCCAACCATTATCTGGCCAAGTGAAGATAGATGGACAAAACGTACTGGAGATGAGCAAAGAAGCTTTGCGTGCTGCACGAAGCGAAATGCAGATGGTATTTCAAGATCCCTTTGCATCGCTTGACCCCCAAATGTTGCTGATGGATCAAGTTGCAGAGCCAATGCTAAATTATGGAACGCATAAGGGAGACGTGTTGACTCGAAGAGTTGAAATGCTATTTGAACGCGTCGAGCTGCCACTCAGTTTTCTGCGTCGCTACCCTCATGAACTTTCTGGCGGACAGAGGCAAAGGGTGGCCATTGCACGCGCTCTGGCGCTCAATCCCAAACTTATTATCGCAGATGAGGCAGTCAGTGCACTCGATGTGTCCGTTCAGGCGCAAGTGTTAAACCTTATGATGGAGTTGCAGTCTGAACTTGGTATTTCATTCCTATTTATCAGCCATGATATGGCGGTCGTGGAACGGGTAAGTCATGATGTAGGTGTTATGTATTTGGGCCGTATCGTTGAAATTGGGCCACGCTCTAAAGTCTTTGAAAGTCCCCAGCACGCTTATACACAAGCGTTGATGAAGGCGGTTCCAATTGCCGACCCGCGTCAGCGTAAATCTGAAAAAGATCTAAATTTTCAACCTATACCATCTCCAGTGCATGATCTCGATTATGTCGCTGAACCTTCTGAATACAAAAAAATCTCAGACGGGCATTTCGTTCTTACAACAAATAGTGGTTATTAAATATGAGTTCACAACGCTTAACTCCATTTGAACTGATGGAAAAACTGGTGTCTTTCCCAACTGTCAGCCGTGACAGTAATCTTCCGCTTGTTGACTGGGTCCAAGATTACCTCGAGAGCCATGGTATTGTGACCCATAGGCACTATGACGAAACTAAGGAAAAGGCGGCGTTATTTGCACATGCTGGTCCCAATATTGATGGTGGAATCGTTCTATCAGGTCATACAGATGTGGTGCCTGTTGATGGACAACCTTGGGACAGTGATCCGTGGACAGTGACGCAGAGAAAAAACAAATATTATGGGCGTGGCGTTTGCGATATGAAAGGTTTTGATGCTCTGGCTATTTGGGCCATTGTCGAGGCATCGTATAGTCGTCTGACGCGACCACTACAACTTGCTCTGAGCTACGATGAAGAAGTTGGTTGCTTGGGAGCACCCCCTATGATTGAAAAAATGCTGGAAGTTTTACCTAAGGCCAGTGCAGTAATTGTTGGAGAACCCTCAACGATGCTTGTGGTCACAGCGCATAAAGGTGGGATTGGCTATGCTACGCATGTGGTAGGGTTTGAAGTTCACTCTTCCATCAGTCACACAGGTGTAAGCGCAATTATGTCCGGCGCAAAGATTGTCGAATGGGCAAACGAAGTGAATGCAGCCAATAGAGCGAACCAGCCGAGCCAAATTGCCTCTATGTTTGACCCGCCCTATACAACTGCTCATGTTGGTATGATCTCCGGTGGAACAGCTCATAACATCACGGCAAAAGACTGCCATTTCAGCGTTGATTTCCGCATTGTTGCAGACGAGAAAGGCGATGATTGGTACGAAAAATTGATGGGCCGCGTGCGTGAAATTGAAGCCGATATGAAGTCGGTCCGTGGTGAGACTTACATAGAGGTGACACCTCGCTTTTTCGTGCCAGGCCTACAGCCCGAAGAAAATGGAGAGGCCGAGACCTTAGTGCGCCAGCTGACAGGTGATAACGGAGATCATGTGGTGTCTTATGGCACCGAGGCAGGACAGTTCCAGCATCGTGGCTATTCTGCCGTCATTTGTGGGCCGGGTGATATTGCTCAAGCCCATCAGCCGAATGAATTTATTGAAATTTCTCAGTTTGAGTCTGGTCATCAATTTATGAAAGACCTCCTTGAGCGTATGGAAAAGAGTTAATTAATGGCTATTAAAAACCGTTTTGCCCAATTACACGAAGAAATTTGCGTTTGGCGCCAAGATATCCACCAACACCCTGAACTTTTGTTTGATACGCATCGTACATCTGCATTTGTTACGGATCAGCTAAAAGAATTTTGTGTAGATGATGTGGTTACTGGCATCGGCCGTACGGGAGTGGTTGGCGTGATAAAGGGTAAATCTAACACATCGGGCAAAGTTATTGGTTTACGCGCTGATATGGATGCATTGCCCATTCAGGAAGCAACTGGACTTGAGTATGCTAGCAAAACTGATGGTGTCATGCACGCTTGTGGTCATGATGGCCACACAGCGATGCTTTTGGGCGTGGCAAAATACCTTGCCGAAACGCGACAGTTTGACGGAACAGTTGTGGTGATTTTCCAACCGGCTGAAGAGGGCGGCGGCGGCGGTCGTGAAATGTGCGAAGACGGCATGATGGATAGATTTGGTGTTCAGGAAGTCTACGCTATGCATAATTGGCCACTTTTCGCGTCTGGTGAATTTGCAATCCGGTCAGGGCCATTTTTTGCAGCCTCTGATCTTATCGAAATAACTATTTCTGGAGTGGGCGGGCATGCAGCGAAACCACAAGAAACGGTTGACACAACGCTCGTGGCCAGTCATCTGATTTTGGCACTGCAATCTATTGCAAGCCGAAATGCCGACCCGATTGAAAAAGTTGTAGTATCTGTTACGTCTTTTGAGACGTCTTCAAAAGCGTTTAATGTCATTCCTGAGCGCGTACATTTGCGAGGTACAGTGCGTACTATGACACCAGAAATGCGCGATATGGTTGAAAAGCGTATCCTCGAGATTTCTCGCTTGACGGCAGAAACCTATGGCGCCGTAGCCGATGCGGAATACATACGCAGCTATCCGGTCATGGTCAATTCGCCAGAACAGACACAGTTTGCCGCAGAAGTTGCCTCCAAAGTTGCGGGTAAATGTGATGAAGCCAGCCTCGTGATGGGTGGGGAAGATTTTTCTTTTATGCTCGAAGAGCGTCCAGGAGCCTATATTCTTTTAGGTAATGGAGACAGCGCACCTGTCCATACAGAGCGGTATAACTTTAATGATGAAATCATTCCGGTTGGATGTAGTTGGTTTGCCGAATTGGCCGAACGGCGGATGCCACTGCGCAAATGATATCAATCCTTTCCCAGAGCTCTGAAAAGCGATACTAAGTCTCTGAATTCAGGAGACGGCATGACTATTGCAAATATTATCTGCATTAAATGGGGCACACTTTTTGGGCCGGAATATGTTAACCGGCTTTATTCTGGTGTGCGACGGAATATAAATGCAGACGTAAGATTTTTCTGCATGACAGAGGATAGTGACGGCTTTCATCCTGATATCGAAGTGCTTGAACTTCCAATCGAGCCATTTTTGGAGCCTATGAATGCTGCTTTGGCCGTGGCAAACCGCCAAGGGGCCATGCGTAAGACATCGCTCTTTCGCCAAGGGCTTATTCCTGATCTTGAAGGGCCTCTTTTAGGCTTTGATCTGGATGTGGTCATTACGGGCGATTTGACCCCAATTTGGGAGATGGCACCTGGCAAACTTACTATGCGTCATGATTGGATAGAGGCGCGCAAAGGCCGCCCTACCGGACATGGTTCGGTGTTTCGCTTTGATCCTGAGTTACATGGCTATCTTTATGATGAGCTCGCTGACAATCCTTACGAAGAAGTCCAAAAGGCGCGAGGTTCGGAACAGAGATATACTTCGCACAAAGCCATGGAACGGGGGGATTTTGACTACATTCCTGAAGATCTAGTTGTAAGCTTCAAACACGGTTGTCTTGATATTCCACCGATGAATTTTCTCCGCGCCCCTAAACTTCCCAATAATGCCTGCGTTGTTTGCTTTCATGGCCGTCCTAAGATGACGGAAGCAGTGGATGGTTATCGCGGATCCTTGCTTCGATGGTCACTGCCTGCCGAATGGCTCAAAGAACACTGGATAACGAAGGCAAAGGACGATCTTGGAAAGGGCTTTGCCGGTTCTGTAAGTCAAGAAGCAATCGTGAATTAGATAGCCTCTAGTATTTATTAAGACTGAGCCAATTGGTATGCCACAACGATACTTTACCATTCTAAAAAGCATTTTTAATTTTATCTAAATGAAGAACTAAAATGAGTTAATTTTAAAATTTTAGACTAGTGCGGTTTTCTGAGTCTTTCTTGGAAACCCAATGTGATAAGTGCGTGTTAAAATTATGAATTTTTAGTAATTTTCAGACACGGTGGTTGCACATTTAGGATTGGTGTAATGGCCACGTTAAGCTTTTGAGTGTTACAAATTTGCTGTGTATTAAGCAGGATCTTATCTTTTTGCTACAGTGGGATGAGTTGCTGATTAATATTTGCCTTACATTTTGCGAGATGTTTTGCATTTGCTCAAGTTTTCCCTCACTGAAAGGCAGATGCTACCATTTATTTTATATCTGATGATTTTATTTGGCTCGCGAGTGTCCTCGAATTGGCTTAAGACCTTTTATGGTCTCATGTTGCAGTTTCTAGCATCTTTTACTCAACCGCCGGTATGGCTCATGTGACGGTCCATTTGGCCAGAAATTCCCTGACGAGAATAGTCAAAGTCATGGCCTTTGGGTTTGTGAAGAATGGCGTTTCGAATTGCTATTTCTAGCGATTGGTCTGTCTCTGGATAATCCCGTAGCGGACTTCGCAAATCGGCCATATCCTCTTGTCCCAGACACATATAAAGCTCTCCCGTGCAAGTTAGCCGTACGCGGTTACAACTTTCGCAAAAATTATGTGTGAGGGGCGTGATAAACCCAATCTTTTGCCCAGTCTCTTCCAGACGAACGTAACGGGCTGGTCCACCAGTGCATTCTGTAAGGTCGGTTATCGTGTAGTTTTTGCGCAGTTCATCACGCATCTCGCTGAGTGCCCAATATTGTCCGACACGGTCTTCTTCACCAAGGTCTCCCATGGGCATTACTTCGATCCACGTGAGGTCCATATCGCGACTTGCGCACCATTGAGTTATTTTCAAAAGCTCGTCTTCGTTAAATCCTTTTAATGCAACAGTATTGACTTTTACTCGCAATCCGGCGCGTTGGGCGGCGTCAATGCCGCGCAAAACTTGCGGCAGACGGCCCCAACGCGTTACGCGAGCGAATTTTTGTTCATCCAATGTATCGATTGAAATATTAACCCGCCGCACGCCAGCGGCATAAAGATCATCTGCAAAACGTTCAAGCTGTGATCCGTTCGTCGTGAGAGTTAATTCTTTCAATGTATCATTCTCTAAGTGGCGCGCCATACCATTAAAAAAGCTCATAATATTTCGCCTTACAAGTGGTTCACCGCCCGTAATTCGGAGTTTTTCAACCCCCAACCGTATAAAGGTCGAACACAAACGATCCAGCTCTTCCAATGTCAAAAGCTCTTTTTTGGGAAGAAACTTCATATTCTCCTTCATGCAATAGACACAGCGAAAGTCACATCTATCGGTGACTGAAACCCGCAAGTACGTGATCGCGCGCTGGAAGGGGTCTATCAAAGAGATTGTCATGCCGCTAAGCTAGGGTGTAGTTGTAAAATTCGCAAGTAGGCATTTAAATTAAGCAGTTATTAGGCACAAAGCATGGACGTAAAATCGTATTCATTTCTTAAATGTTTTAAGACTATTTTTTTTGCAGGTTTCTTACTTACGTCCTGTACAAATCTACCAATAGGACAGCCTGTTAATCAGCTGTTTCCCACATTAGACAAGGCGTATAAGAAGCGGCTCGTGGATACGGGTACTCCCACGCCAGCGGCAGTGCTTGACGTTGCAACGGCTCAAGAACGCCTCGCCGCAGCTCGACAGGCCACACCCTCTTTGTCCAAATCCCTGGGGTCGACAATTGCAAGTTTGGGCAATCCGGCGGAAACAGGCTTTTGGTTCAAAACTTCCTTGGTAGACAGAACGCAACCGGGACGGATCGTCTTTAAAGAAACTGGCAAATCAGTTAACGTAACGTTGATTCCGCTTGAGGCCCATGGAATTGGGAGCCAGGTATCGCTATCTGCTATGCGTTTATTCGGGGTTTCTTTGACAGAGCTACTTGAGATAAAAGTCTATCCGCTTTAAGGGGCCGTGTGTTCAAAACACATTCTTTGTAAATTGAATAGATTGTCCTTGTAACTTTTAAGTCAAAAATGCGAGCAATGTATCTTATCTGTGGTAGTCAGATAAACTGAAATTCATATAGCTATATCATTTTTGCACGATTTTGCTGAGTAGACTTAAAATAAACTGAATGTAAAAAAGTGGGAATTTTAAAAATTAATCATAAGTTAAAATCTGAATAATAGAGTTCAGATGCTGATGCAAACCACGCCAGTGATAACCATTATGGTAGGTAAAAGTTTTTGTATAGAAGCCTTCTCATGAAAGAACAAAATGCCAATTATAAACGCGAAAATTATAGAAATTTCTCTTAAAGCCGCGATAATTGCTATTTGAGCCACGGTCATAGCCCAAATAGCTATTGCGTAGGCGCCGACCGATGCCGCCCCTGCCAGTAAGCCTTGGTTCCAATCCTTCCCTGATTTTGGAATCATGCGTTTGCCGCGTAAGGCAATTCCTCCCCCGATAAATATTATGGCATCTAAGAAAAATAACCATCCCACATAACCTAAAGTGGTCCCAGATGCACGTGCTCCAAGACCATCAAAAATTGTGTACCCCGCGGTACCAATTGCAGCTAAAATTGCATATAAAACGGAAATATGTCCTTCTTTATTTATAATCGCTCCTCTAGCCAAAAAAAGAATGCCTAGGCCTACTGTACCAATGCCGCCGATTTGCCCTGTGGTTAGAGGATCAGGTAACGCTAATAGACTGGCGATCAGCACTAGTATTGGGGAAGTTCCGCGTGTGATCGGATACACATTGCTCAGGTCACCTTTTTCGTAAGCCAGGGTTAAAAAGTATTTGTAAAACATATGAAATGCGACTGAACCTGTCAGAAACAACCAACTCTGATGATTTGGTATTGGGTAGATAACTATTAGAAAGAAGCCGAAAACTCCGTGGCCAATAGATAGTACAAACATGCCCTGAAATTTATCGTCGCCAAATTTGATGATTGCATTCCAAGAAGCATGCAGCAATGCAGACAATAGAACAGACAACAAGATATACATTTAAATCCTTTTAAAAGCGCATGGTTCCATTAGTTGGCAGCCACTAACATTAATTGTTATGGTAAATTATGGAGGCTGTGGCGTCACGTAAGTTCGAAGTTGTCGATGAATTATTGAAAAGTCTGTTTAAAAATTAATTCAACTACACCTTTTTGTTTTTTACAGTGATATGCTGGGAAAACGATTGCAAAAGATATACACATGAAGATTTGTAAACCAAATCCTATTATTGATTAAAACTCTGTAATAATAAGTTTCCGACCCAAGTATTAAATTGATTTAGAGAAATGGATGCTTTGGATTCAGAAAATTGTAGAGCGGCTCTGGCGGTCGCAATATATAATCCTTATGCTATTAAACCGTAGCTGGTTATTTTTAGAATAATATACGAGATAAATTTAGATGGAATATCAATGAAATTTATCATATTGTTACTTATGAAACCCACCGCCACACTACTAACCAAACTTAAGATTATCTATTTCCTGAGAAATAATCTAATACGTATTTATGGACGATACGACTAAAAAAGAT
>CAJWEI010000009.1 GCA_913031285.1 uncultured Alphaproteobacteria bacterium
AAAAATTACGGTTAGTTCGATTTTACAAAAATGAAGTGAGAAGCTTATTAAGATATTCGCCGTATTCGTTCTTTTCAAACTGTATGGCTGCGTCTGAAAGTTGCTCAAGAGAAATCCAGTTGTTTTCAAAAGCTATTTCTTCTGGGCATCCGACCTGAAGTCCTTGCCGATGTTGCAGCGTCCGCACGAAATTCCCAGCATCCAGAAGGCTGGCATGGGTTCCTGTATCCAACCAAGCATAACCACGCCCCATTTTTTGAACAGACAGCGAGCCTTCGTTTAGATATATCTCCAGCAGGCTCGTAATCTCAAGCTCGCCGCGCGTTGATGGCGTTATACTTTTTGCTTTCTTGGATGCGGTTTCATCCAGAAAATATAATCCTGTAACAGCATAGTTTGATTTTGGACATACTGGCTTTTCCTCAATACTATTTGCTACTTCGTTGCTATCAAATCCAACGACCCCATAGCGCTCGGGATCAGAGACCCTATAGCCAAAAACTCTCCCGCCATGCGTTTGATCTCTGGCGTCTGTAAGAAGGTCTCTTAGTCCGTCACCATAAAAAATATTATCTCCCAACACCATGGCAGATGGAGCGCCATCTAAAAAACCTTCCGCTAATAGATATGCTTGCGCAAGCCCGTCTGGAGAATGTTGGCAAATATAGGAAAGGTTGAGGCCCCATTGCGTACCGTCCCCAAGCAATCTCTGAAATTGACTCATATAGTCCAGGTTTGTAATCACAGCGATTTCTTGAATGTCTGAGAGCATCAATACTGAAAGTGGATAATATATCATAGGCTTGTCATAAACGGGTAGAAGTTGCTTTGAAACGCCAATCGTCGTTGGAAAAAGTCTGGATCCATAACCACCAGCAAGAATAATACCTTTGCGTTTTTTCATGAATTAATTTCTCCAAGGTCTCGTAAAACAATCGTGAGGTCGTCGCGCCAGTCAGGTTGAGAAATATCAAATGACGTTTTCAGACTTATACAATTTAGTCTTGAATTTAGCGGTCGCTTTGCAAGCGTTGGGTAATGTGAGGTTTTGATCGCCGTCACTTTTGTTGGTTTTTTTGCCTGTCTAAAAATTTCACGGGCGAAATCTGCCCGACTTATGCTCGGGGTACCACAAAAGTGGTATATGCCACTTTTACTATCAGTTTTCAGCAAAACTTTCGTAATTCTGTCACAGGTTTGAGCGATTGATCTTGCTGAAGTTGGGCCGCCAATTTGGTCCGTTACTACCTCTAGCGTGTCATGCTTATTTACAGAACGAAGCATGGTTTTAACGAAATTCTTGCCCTGCGCTGAAAAGACCCAAGACGTGCGTAAGATTGCATAATATGCCCCGGAGTTTCTTATATTGATCTCACCTTTTAATTTAGTTCGCCCGTAGGCTCCTGACGGTAAGGTAGCGCCTTCTGGAGAATTAGGCTTACTTCCAGCTCCATCAAAAACATAATCGGTAGAAATATGAACAAAGGGAATATTTAACTCTTTACAAGCGCTTGCCATTTCTTTTGGGGCATCGCTGTTGACTATCTCAGCCAAGGCTTCCTCTTCTTCAGCTTTGTCAACGGCTGTATATGCTGCGGCGTTTATCACCGCTTTTGGACGAATTTCTAAAATTTTTTTTCGGCATGCTGCTGGATTGGCTAAATCAGCGTCTAAGCGGCTTAGGCAAAGCATGTCATCAAGCGATAAAAGTTGATGAGCTACTTGGCCGGTTTTTCCAAACACCAGTGTGGTCATAAATCCACCCCTAGGCGCTCTTGAACGCTGTGCCGACGTTGTAGGGCCTGCCACCAGCCTTCATTCTCCAGATACCAACGCACTGTTTTCTTCAATCCCTCGTCAAGAGTAACTGAGGGCCGCCAACCAAGTTCATTTCGCATTCTAATAGGGTCAATTGCATAACGCTGATCGTGGCCTGGTCTGTCGGTTACGTAGGTTATGAGGTTTCTGTAAGGCTTTTCCGATGGGCTTAATTTGTCCAAAATTGTACAAATTTTTTGGGCAATGGTGATATTTTTTTCTTCATTTTCGCCACCAATATTATAGGTTTGTCCGTCTTTACCCCTCTCCAAAGCGCATAAAAGAGCGTCAGCATGATCTTCCACAAAAAGCCAATCTCTGACATTTTCGCCCTGCCCATAAATTGGTATAGGATGGCCCGCTAAAGCGTTTAGAATAATAATTGGGATCAGTTTTTCGGGAAACTGATAAGGACCGTAATTGTTTGAACAATTGGTCACGATGGCGGGTAGATTGTAAGTTTCATGCCATGCGCGAACTAAGTGGTCGCTTGCGGCTTTTGACGCGGAATATGGGCTGTTAGGAGCATATGGGCTGGACTCCTTAAATTGACCCGTGTCGCCCAATGACCCATAAACTTCATCTGTGGATACATGATGAAACCTAAAGGACTGGGGTTTATGCATATTTGTCCAATAAGCTCTGGCTGCCTCTAAAAGATGAAACGTGCCAATGATATTGGTTTGGATAAATGCATCTGGTCCATCAATGGAGCGGTCAACATGGCTTTCAGCTGCGAGGTGCATGATTGCGTTTGGTTGGAACTCTTCAAAGATTAACTGAACCGCTTTACGATCACAAATATCCGTATTGAAAAAGCTATACTTTGGATCTTTTTGGACCGCCTCCAAATTTTCAGGGCATGCGGCGTAAGTGAGGTTATCAAGATTGGCGACACTATAACCTTGAGATATCGCCCGGCGCACCACAGCTGATCCAATAAACCCGCAACCGCCAGTTACTATAAGCTTCATGTCAGGGCCCGATGTATTTAAATGGGTTAATTAAATCCTTCAAGAAAGGCGCGCTTTTGTCTTTATCTGACAGAATAGCAGTGTGGCTATCCAACGGCCAGTCAATTTCAAAAGCAGGATCGTTAAAGCGGACTGTAACGTCATATTCTGGCGCATAATAGTTGGAACATTTGTAAATAATCTCGGTATTGTTTTCCAGAGAGATAAAACCGTGCAGAAATCCTATGGGAATAAATAATTGCTTACCATTTTCAAAGCTCAGCTCGTGGCCAACCCAATCACCAAACGTGGGACTGCCTTTCCTAATATCGACAGCCACATCATATAGGCTGCCTCTGCCACATCTCACAAGTTTGGCTTGAGAAAAAGGTGGAGATTGAAAATGTAACCCACGAACGATATCTTTTTTGAAGGATAGTGAGTGATTATCCTGCACAAAATCAACGTCAACTCCTTGGTCGTTTAGTCGCTTCTTATTCCAAGTTTCAGAGAAAAAACCTCTTTCGTCTGCAAACCGAGCAGGGGATAAAAGTTTAACATCGGGGATATTATTCTTCGCCAAAATAAGTCTTGCCTATATAAATTGTCATTCTTTTTATCCAACTAATAACACATAGTATTGAAAATGCTTATGTTTCAATTTCCAAAATTCAAATAGGATTCTGTCTTGCAGGAATTGCTGACATAAGTATCCTGATGAGCCTGGATCACATGGATTATTGGGCACAGGTCGGATACTGGGCAAATAACCGGCGGGGCTAAATACATTATTCCGCAGCTTCCACATATTCAGACATAGGTGGGCAAGTGCAGATCAAATTCCGGTCGCCATAAACATTGTCGACGCGATTAACCGGTGGCCAGTATTTGTCCACTCTGAAAGCTCCAGGAGGATAGCAGCCTTGTTCACGAGTATATGGCCGTTTCCAAGCGCCTACCAGATCCTCAACTGTATGAGGTGCGTTTTTCAGCGGATTATTGTCTCGGTCGATCTTTTCATTTTCAATATCAAAAATCTCTTGCCGGATTCCCAACATAGCATTGCAAAATCTATCTAATTCAGCTTTGGTTTCTGACTCTGTAGGTTCGACCATCAGGGTGCCTGAGACTGGCCAACTCATTGTTGGTGCGTGAAACCCACAGTCAATGAGCCGTTTTGCAATGTCTTCTACGCTTACACCTGCCGAAGCCTCAAACGGGCGAACGTCTAAAATACATTCATGTGCAACGCGCCCAGTTGGACCTCTATAGAGGACGTCAAACGCATTCTTTAGGCGTTGCGCAATGTAATTCGCATTCAGAATCGCAACCCGTGTTGCTTGCGTAAGGCCGTCACCACCCATCATCAAGCAATATGCCCAGCTGATCGGTAAAAGCGAAGGTGATCCAAAAGGTGCTGCTGAGACAGGGCCAGTGTTGCCTCCGGTTTCAGGATGTCCGGGCAAATGAGGTATCAGGTGTGATTTTACCCCGATAGGCCCCATGCCTGGGCCTCCCCCACCATGGGGGATGCAGAATGTTTTATGCAAATTTAAGTGGCTCACGTCACCGCCAAGGTCTGCGGGGCGCGATAGGCCAACCATGGCATTCATATTGGCTCCATCTATGTAGACCTGGCCGCCATGATCATGCGTGATCGCACAAATTTCATGCACTGTTTCTTCAAAAACTCCGTGGGTCGATGGGTAAGTGATCATGCACCCTGCTAGCTCTTTGGCATGTCGTTTGGCTTTTTCGTGGAAATCTTTGAGATCGATATCACCATTTTTAGCAATTCCAATCGGAACAACTTTCCAACCGACCATCTGTGCGCTCGCTGGGTTCGTTCCGTGCGCTGACGTCGGAATAAGACATATATCGCGATGCCCTTCACCTCGGGACTGGTGAAATTCTGAAATTGTTAAGAGTCCTGCATATTCACCTTGGGCGCCAGAATTTGGCTGCATCGAAATGGCATCGTAGCCTGTAATATCACAAAGCTTTTGCGATAGGTCCGTGATCATTTCTTGAAACCCAAGGGCCTGATCCTTGGGTGCAAATGGATGCAAGAGTGAAAATTCTCGCCAACTCACGGGCATCATCTCCGCAGCTGAGTTAAGCTTCATTGTACATGAGCCGAGAGGTATCATTGCCCGGTCAAGCGCAAGATCGCGATCTGCAAGGCGTCGCATGTACCGCATCATCTCTGTCTCTGCACGGTTCATGTGAAAGACTTCATGATTTAGGAATGATGTTCGTCGATAAAGCGAAAGAGGTACGCGGTATTCGTGCTGGAGTTCATCATCTCTGCGGACAATTCCAAAGGCACGCCATACAGCTTCGGTCGTATCGCGTCGCGTGCGCTCGTCCAATGAAATACCCACTTTGGTTTTTCCAACGGCACGTAAATTAACCCCTTCATTAATAGCCGCTTTCATAATAGTATTTTGAAGCAATCCAACATCTACGGTTATTGTATCAAAAAACGCATCTGGTTCTACATTAAACCCGTTTTCTTCTAAACCCTTTGCAAGCCGGACAGTTTTGCGGTGAATGCGTTGCGCAATCGCTTTGAGCCCTTCTGGACCATGAAAAACACCATAAAAAGAGGCCATTACAGCCAATAGTGCTTGAGCGGTACAGACGTTTGATGTTGCTTTTTCACGTCTTATATGCTGCTCGCGTGTCTGAAGGGATAACCGGTAGGCTTTATTCCCGTGCGAGTCTATTGAAACGCCCACGATGCGCCCTGGCATAGATCTTTTAAAAACATCTTTGGTCGCCATATAGGCCGCATGTGGTCCTCCATAGCCAATGGGGACACCAAAACGTTGAGTGCTGCCAACTGCAATGTCAGCTCCCATTTCACTAGGCTCTTTTAGAATTGTAAGGGCAAGTGGATCCGCGCAAACAATCCCAATTCCCTTTGCGCTGTGTAAAGCTGATATGGCATCCGTAAAATCGCTTACGCTGCCGTATGTGCCTGGATATTGGAATATCGCGCCAAAGAAGTGTTCTGCCATCATATTTTTGGGGTTATCAACGGTTAGTTCAATTCCGAGTGGTTTGGCCCGAGTTCGCATCACTTCAATATTCTGTGGATGGCAGTTTTTATCAACAAAGAACCCAAGCGATGTTGATTTTGAAACGCGCTGGGCCATGGTCATCGCTTCTGCACAAGCTGTAGCTTCATCCAGCAGAGATGCATTGGATATTTCCAGCCCAGTCAAGTCAGAAATCATTGTTTGGAAATTAAGTAAAGCTTCCAGGCGGCCCTGACTAATTTCTGGCTGATAAGGCGTATAAGCCGTATACCACGCAGGATTTTCCAAAATATTTCGCTGGATAACTGGGGGCGTCACAGTGCCATAATAACCCTGGCCGATCAAACTGGTGAGAACAATATTTTTGGATGCAGTCACTCGCATATGATACAGAAGTTCGCGCTCTGACTTAGCTTTTCCAAAATCGAGAGGCTCTCCCTGCCGAATTGATTTTGGAAGTGTATCATTGATCAAGCAGTCGATATTCGAGTAGCCCATAGTTTTAAGCATCTCATCCATTTCAGCTGGTGACGGACCTATGTGACGGCGGTTTGCAAAGTCGTACGGAAGATACTCGGTTGGCTTAAAGGGCATTGTTTTCTCCTAGACATGTCTTTGATCGATTCATTAGTCTCTGAAGCATTATCTTACTGGTTAAACAGACTATTAAGAGATCAACTTATTATAGCTACGCTCATCCATATAATCGTCCATTTGGCTAAGATCGTCAGGTTTAACCTTAAAAAACCAACCTACACCAAGAGGGTCTTCGTTGATTTTTGAAGGCTCATCTATGATCGCTTGGTTCACTTCGACAATTTCACCATCGATAGGCGCCAGAATGTCTGACGCGGCCTTTACGCTTTCTATAACAGCGGCTTCGTCGTCTTTTGAAACTGTTTGACCTTCGTCTGGCAGCTCGACAAAAACGATGTCACCAAGTTGTGTGCTTGCGTGCTCTGTGATCCCAACCACTACCAAATCATCCTCAATACGCAGCCATTCGTGCTCCTCGGTGAATTTCATATTATCTCTCCATTTCTTTAACGTTTAAAATTTGGTCCTGTGAAGGGGAGTTTTGCAGTTTTCACTGGTAGGCGTTTTCCGCGCACTTCTCCGAAAATCATTGTGTCGGGTTGCGCAAATCTCGATGAAACATAACCCATCGAAATGGGTGCTCTGACGGTTGGTCCAAATCCACCGGATGTTATCATACCGATCTCTTCTATGCTATCTTCTGTTTCGAATAACTTGCTGCCCTCGCGCATGGGCGCTCTACCAATGGGTTGAAGGCCAACTCTTTTTTTGGCTGGTCCGTCAGCTAAATCGCGTAAAATCCGATTTGCACCCGGAAAGCCGCCTTTATCTCTGCGGCGGCGCTGAATTGCCCATTCCAACCCAGCTTCAATCGGTGATGTGCGTAGATCTATATCATTGCCGTAAAGGCAAAGACCTGCCTCGAGCCTGAGTGAGTCCCGCGCACCTAGGCCGATCAATTCCACATCTCCATGCTCAACTAGTAAGTTTGCCAGATCTACGGCTACAGTCTTTGGTGTTGAAATCTCAAACCCGTCTTCGCCGGTATAACCTGAGCGTGATACCCAGCATTCTGCACCGGCGAGTGGAATAGTTTCCAAATCCATGAATTTCATATTGCAAATTGCGGGATAGTGTTCTGCTAAAACATCCTCAGCCATAGGCCCTTGTAGTGCTAAAAGGGACCTATTTTGTAAATGTTTGACGCTTATTTCAGGACTAATCTTTTCACGAAAATAGGCAAGGTCAGCTCCTACACAAGCAGCGTTAACCACCATAAAGATGTGATCACCGCGATTGGCGAAAATGATGTCATCCCGGATACCACCATTTTCATTTGTCAGAAACCCGTATCTCTGACGTCCTTCTTTAAGGTTTATGACATCCATTGGGATCAGAGCTTCAAGTTCGGCTGCGACTTGCTCATAGTTTTTGCCCCGCAGTACTAGTTGCCCCATATGGCTGACATCAAAAAGCCCTGCTTTCTGTCGAGTATGAAGGTGTTCTTTCATGACCCCCAGAGGGTATTGGACCGGCATGTCATAGCCACCAAAGGGAACCATTTTGGCACCTTTTTTTAGGTGCAGGTCATAAAACGGAGTTCGAAGGTGCTCGTCGATCATCTAATACTCTTTTTCCCGTCCAGGCTTGAATTATTTTCCCGGCACCATATTGTGCATGGTGCCTAAGCGCCAAGCGGATGATGCCCCCCCTGTCCTTTTGCCTGAGATCGTTATCCCTTCGGCGAATGCAAAGCATTTCTCTCCAGAGTAGTTATTTTACATCGGTCCTTTTGCCTGAGAGTTTCCGGGGGCGGTTGCTCCTTCGGCACTGGCTTATCCAGTTCTCCCGATTATCGATCTAACATTAGTATGTGATTTGATGCTGAACAAGCAAAATATTGATCTAAGGAGTGAATTGACAATGCTGTTCACTTACGCCACTGATTTACAATGAATGATCCATATTTTTTTGGCTACGGCAGTCTCGTAAACTTATCAACCCATTCATATTCCAATCTTCGCGCGGCTGAAATTGTCGGTTGGCGCCGGGTTTGGAAGACCACCAGCAATGGAAAATCTGCTCTATTGAGCATTAGACCGTCTTTTAAGGGCTCACTTCTGGGTGTTGTTGCAAGAGTTCCAAAGGGAGATTGGCGCGCGCTTGACGAGCGTGAAACAGGATATCATCGCCAAGATGTTACAGATGTGTTGTATTGTAACGGTTTAAAGCCGCAAACCTGCTCGGTCTATATTGTTTCTAAGCCGGCAGATCCGAAGGTGGAAGTGAATTCTCCAATTTTGTTAACTTACCTTGACGTGGTCTTACAGGGGTTTTTGCGTGTTTATGGAGAACATGGACCCAAAGAATTCTTTGCTATGACAGATAGTTGGGATCGGCCAGTTCTGGATGACCGCGCTGATCCAAGGTACCCAAGGCATCAAGCGCTGAGCGAAGACGAAACTGCGATGGTCAGTGATCTATTGAAAGAGTATAGCCTTTATCCGGTTAAATCGCTTTAAGTATGCTTTCTTCCAAATAAATTTCGCGCAGACGTGTTGCTACAGGTCCGGGGGTTCCTTGACCTACTGCCTGTTGGTCAATTTCTACAACAGGCATTACGAACATACTGGCTGAAGTTATAAACGCCTCATCAGCCTGCTGCGCCTCTTCAATAGTAAAGTTGCGTTCCACAACCTCCATTTGCGCTTCCTCCGCAAATCGCAAAACGGCAGATCGTGTGATCCCGCTGAGAATTTCACTTGAAAGAGCGCGCGTGATGATCTGACCATTTTTGACAATATATGCGTTATTGCTTGTACCTTCGGTGACAGAGCCTTCCTGCACCATCCAAGCATCATCGGCACCAACTTTTTTTGCCATCATTTTGCCCATTGATGGATAGAGAAGTTGCACAGTTTTTATATCCCTACGACCCCAGCGCATATCTTCGATACTGATCACCTTTAGACCTTTTTTTGCAACTGGATTATTTGAAAGCCCGGGCTTACTTTGTGTGAACAAGACAATTGTTTGCGGAGTTGTTTGAGGGTCTGGAAAAACAAAATCCCGATCCTCTGGTGCGCCGCGCGTGATTTGCAGATATATCATGCCTTCGTTCACTTCGTTGATTATGATTAGCTTGCGGTGAATAGCTAAAAGGTCGTCCTCGGAAATTTGTCGTTTTATATCAAGCTCTCGGAGTGAACGTTCAAGCCGTGCAAAGTGACCATTAAAATCGATTAGCTTGCCGCCAAGAACCGAAGTCACTTCGTAAACTCCGTCAGCCATTAAAAACCCACGGTCAAAAATAGAAATTTTAGCATCTTTTTCTGGCAGATACTGCCCATTAACATAGACTGTGCGGGTCACATTATTTCCTTTTTCATCGATACAGGCCTAGCCCCAAAGATCTTTCGAAGGGGGATGAACGCCTGCTTCATCAAATTTGAGCGGATTTAATCGGTCTTCTGCCAATAGGAGCGGTCCGTCAAGATCTGTTATTATTGCACCTTGCGCTATTAATGTCGCAGGGGCCATGGCAAGAGAGCTTCCAACCATACAGCCTACCATGACATCATAACCAAGCTCTAAAGATTTTTGGCGTAGTGCTAGCGCCTCGGTCAAACCGCCTGTCTTATCTAGTTTAATATTTACTACGTCGTATTTGCCCGCCAAATTTTCAAGGCTCACCCTGTCGTGACAACTTTCGTCAGCACAAACAGGAACGGGACGATCCATGCCCAAAAGAGCATCATCCTGACCTGCGGCTAAGGGTTGCTCGACAAGCTTGACCCCAAGGCTGATGAGGTGCGGTGCAAGGTCTGCATAAACCTCAGGACTCCATCCCTCATTTGCATCTACGATGATATCTGATTTTGGAGCTCCAGCGCGCACAGCTTCAAGGCGCGGCATATCATCAGGTGTGCCCAGCTTAATTTTAAGCAGTGGTCGAAAGGCATGTTCTAGGGCTTGGGTGTGCATCCTTTCCGGTGAGTCTAACGACAAAGTATAAGCTGTAATCTCGGGTTTGGGCTCGGGTAAGCCAGCAAGCTGCCAAACTCTTTTTCCGGCTGTTTTGGCCTCTAGGTCCCAAAGCGCACAATCAACGGCATTCCGAGCTGCGCCTGCAGGCAAAAGGTCTGCAAGTCCTGCTCTGTCTACATCATGGGGCAAGCTGTTAATGTCTTTTTCAACCGACGACAGAGTTTCATTGTATCTAGCATAAGGCACACATTCACCGCGGCCAGTAAAGCCATTTCTTTCAACCTTAACGCTCAACACTTTTGCTTGGCTGCGCGATCCCCTTGAGATCGTAAAAACCTTGGCAAAACGAAAAATATCATGGCTTACTGTGATTTTCATTATAGTTCGCCTTTTTACCCAACTTGGATATCTTTAAGCTATCTTGATGCAGGGTTTCAACATTATCCTCTTAAATCTTGTCTAATGCATCAACCAGCTTCTCAGCGCCGTATCGGAGGGGATCGGTTGCCGGTAAGCCGAGGCGGTTTTCCAAATCATCAAGGTAGTATTTTGCCTTCGGATCTGACATATGCTGAGTATTTATTGAGAGTCCAACAATTTTGCAATTTGGATTTGCAACTTGTGCAATTGGAAGTACCATAATGCGTAATTTCTCTAAGCTAGGAAGGGTATAGCTAGGAAGGCCGCGCATATGTTCGCGTGTAGGTTCGTGGCATAAAATTAGTGCGTCTGGTTGCCCTCCATGTATCAGAGCCATTGTCACTCCAGAATAAGACACATGAAACAGGCTTCCTTGTCCTTCGATTAGGTCCCAATGTTCATCATCATTTTCGGGAGTTAAAAATTCAATAGAACCAGCCATAAAATCAGCAACTACAGCATCTAATGGTACACCGTTGCCAGTGATTAAGATGCCTGTCTGTCCAGTAGCACGAAAGGTGACCTGCATGTTTCGTGCGCGCATAGCATGGTCCATGGCAAGGGCGGTATACATTTTTCCAACAGAACAATCAGTTCCAACCGCAAGGCATCTTTTTCCGCGTCGCTTTACCCCGTTGGCAATGGGATATTGCTCAGATGGAACCCTTACATCGTGTAGCGCACGCCCATGCGCCTTTGCCACTTTGACAAGATCATCTTCCTCGCGCAAAAGATTATGGAGGCCACTGGCAAGGTCAAAGCCTTTTTCCAAAGCTTCAATAAGCACTTTTTTCCAAGCACCTGATATTACGCCACCTCGGTTTGCCACACCAATCACAAGAGTTTTTACACCTTTTGCCAGCGCTTGATCTAGTGTTAGATCCACAATCCCTAGATCAGCACCACACCCTGGTAATCTAAGCTGACCAGCTGCGTTATCTGGCCTCCAGTCTTTTATGCCTTGGGCAACTTTAGCGGCAAGCTGGTCGGGCGCATCACCCAAAAATAAAATATAAGGCGTTGGAATCATGACATTCTCCAGTTCAGACCAATGGTAGTTTACCGAATCCATATGAAAAATGTTGTCATTGTGTGTGCATAATGAGTTTTATTTGCAATTTATATTCGTATTTTTTAAAAAATTTGAAATTATCTATCAATTCTTATTATAATATCCAAAATTATGCTGAATCACAGGTTCTTTCAAAGTCCGCAATATTTGAGATGACCTTGATAACTTGCCGTGGAGTTTTTTTTCAAAGCACTGTATGGGTCGTTCAAGACGGCCTGTTTAAGCCGCGAAATAAAGAATTGCAGGTTTGGAGCAACCGATGACGCACTATCTCGAATTTGAAAAACCTCTTGCTGAAATAGAAGGTAAAGCTGAAGAACTGCGGGCTATGGCACGCCAAAATGAAGAAATGGATGTTGTCTCTGAAGCGGAAGCGCTCGATAAAAAAGCGGCAGAAATGCTTATTGATTTGTATAAAAACCTGACACCTTGGCGAAAATGTCAAGTTGCACGGCATCCTGAGCGGCCTCATTGCAAAGACTATATTCACGCTTTGTTTACTGATTATACAACATTAGCTGGCGATCGGAACTTCGCTGATGACGATGCTGTTATGGGTGGTATAGCTAGATTTGAAGACAAGCCAGTTGTAGTTATTGGACACGAAAAAGGCAATGACACCAAAAGCCGGATTGAGCGAAACTTTGGCATGGCGCGACCTGAGGGATATCGCAAAGCCATACGACTTATGGAATTAGCGGATAAGTTTGGTATGCCAGTAATCACTCTAGTCGATACACCCGGCGCCTATCCAGGGAAAGGTGCGGAAGAACGTGGACAATCTGAAGCGATTGCGCGCTCGACTGAAAAATGTCTTCAAATTGGAGTGCCGTTGGTTTCAGTTGTGATTGGAGAGGGCGGGTCTGGTGGAGCAGTCGCGTTTGCGACAGCAAACCGGGTGGCGATGCTTGAACACTCAATTTATTCGGTGATCAGCCCAGAAGGCTGTGCATCGATCCTTTGGAAAGATACTGAAAAAATGCGTGAAGCTGCTGAGGCACTCCGTCTTACAGCGCAGGATTTGAAGAAACTGGGCGTTAATGATTTGATTATTAATGAACCGCAGGGTGGTGCGCATCGGGATTGCAATTTAGCACAGGTCTCCGTCAAAGCTGCTATCTCAGGACTTCTTAAAGAGTTATCCGGAAAATCGCCCAAAGTGCTCATCAATGACCGAAGAAAAAGATTTCTAGATATCGGGTCTTCTGGTCTAACAGCTTGACTAGTTTGTCAGCATTCTAAGGCTTTGTGTTACGTCTGATCGTATAGCGAGCTTTAAACTGGGTTCATCACCCGCAGCAAGAGCTGCAAGAATTAGTTTATGGAAATATGGTGGTTCTTTCCTTTGTAGGCGCCCGTAAAGTGCTCGCATAGTGGGCCCGAGCTGAAGCCATACTGTTTCGGCCATAGCCAGCATGGCGGGTGCCTGGGCTCTAAGATATAGTGTGCGATGAAATTCGAGATTTGTCCGGATATAGGAGACCGGATCATATTCACTAATTGCCGTTCCAACCATGCCATTAATAGCCTTTAGTCGTTCAATCAGGGCAAGGTGTGCACGAGGCAAGGCCCGACTTGCGAGTTCAACCTCAATCAGTGAACGTAGAGCTGAGAGCTCTTCTATGCGCTCGTTGGTCAGTTGGGGTGTTGATACCCTTCCGGATGTCGACATAGCCAACGCACCTTCCGCCACGAGCCGCTGAACTGATTCTCGGACAGGCGTGATTGATACCCCAAAGGATGCCCCAATTCCACGTAAAGTGAGTGCTTGCCCGGGATCAAGCTGACCAAACATGATTTGGTTTCGTAAACCGCGATAAACTCGGTCATGTGCGGAAATAGATTGGCCTTTTCGATTAATTCCTTTGCTCATGTTTTCTTGTGATCACAAAATAGCACTTTTGGTCAATCCTTAAATTTGTACTTATGCAAAGAAGCGCCGTTTTCGCGCAACCAGCGTCTTTCTTCATCGTAGTCTCCAAATAAAGAACACAATTCATTCCAGAACTGAGAGGAATGGTTCATGTGCTTAAGATGGGTAACTTCATGTGCGACAACATAGGATAGCACTTTTGGTGGCGCCATAATGAGACGCCAAGAAAACATCATAGCACCCCGATCATTGCATGATCCCCAGCGTGATTTTGCATCACGCAGAGAGATTTTCCCATAGGGAAGGCCAATTCTTTTTGCATAAAAATCAGCTTCTTTTACAATCTGATCGCGAGCCAGTAGTTTAACAAATGCAACAGTGTATGCCCTCGGGTTTTTTGTTTTCTGAGGAATAAGCAATTGGTTTGTGTATATTTCCATCTTATTCACAGTGCTGGGAACTATGTCATGCAACACACCATGTATTGGAATAGCCGTATAAAAAGTAACGGGTAATTGTTCTGGCATTTTAGAGATCTTTTCGCGAAGCCATCCTTCTTTTTCTCGGACAAAGGCCTCGATATCGTGCATTGGAACGCGGTTGGGGGCTGTAATGCTCACACGACCGTCAAGGGCAGATACCCTAAGGGTCATCTGTTTTGCTCGGGTAGATCGCCGGACATTGACCGAGATATCTGGGTTTCTTGACAACATAATTAGCGACACAAGAGAACTTCTTTGCAAGTAAATTAAATTAAGAGCACTTTTTGCCTTTAAAGTCTTTGACACTTAGCTCTTGTTATGTCAGTTGGCCCAAACCTTCAACCAACGTAACAGCGTGAAAGGAATAGCCCATGCCAAAAGATGAATGGGGCGTTAAACGCATATGCCCGACGACAGGCAAGCGTTTCTATGACCTGAATAAAAATCCTATTGTAAGCCCATATACTGGCGACGTCGTTGAATTGGATACATCTAAAACGCGGATGATTGCCGCTGATGCGGCAGACCGTTCTTCTTTGAGCGGAGAAACAGAAGCAGATGCAGATGCAGATGAGACGGTTGTTTTGGACGATGATGACGTAGATGTAGATCTTGGTGATGATGTTTTGGAAGAGGATGGCGAAGATAATGTTCCCTTAGAGGACATTGCAGACGTTACGACTGACGACGACGAAGGGTAAAAGCGTTCAGACGGGATTGGCTGGGGATAAAACTTTTGACTTGATCCTGTCTTTTGCATTGCCTAAATACGTTCAAGTTCAGTTAACTGTATGCGGGGGGCCTTAGCTCAGCTGGGAGAGCGCTACAATGGCATTGTAGAGGTCAGGGGTTCGATCCCCCTAGGCTCCACCAAACTATACCTTTATATCGGTAATTTCAAAACTATAGGGATGATTAATTGCAAGTTACAACATGGCAAATCTATCTTTAGATTTTAACTTCGTAGTTTGATCAATTTTGGTAAAACTTTTTATTTAAACAATTCATATTTTGGATGAATTAAGACTCAATCTAAAAATCAAAAGAAAAATCAGAAACTGACTAAAATGTTGGATGCAACATTACCTGAACTAAGAAGGAACCCTATAGTTGCTCACGTGTGAGCGGAATTTTATGCATCCAAAAATATACCAAAAAATCCATTTTGCGAAAAATTGTAAATGTCTGCTAGAATTTCAGAGTGATTAGTTAAAGTTAAGAATGACCGGATATGGCAAAGGAAGAAATTACTTGCTTATAAATCGAGGGAACTTACTTTTGAACAGAGCAAAGCGCAAAAAAATATAAAAAAATGGAGTTTTACATGAAAGATTTTCCACAATTAATTAAAGAAGCAAATGAGCAAATTAAAACTGTTTCGGTAAATGAGCTAAAGGCTCAAATCAATGATCCAAATCTTATCATCATCGATGTTCAATCTAAAGAAGCGGTGGAAGAAAGCGGCATGATACAGAATGCATTACACGCTAATAGGGGCTTTTTAGAGTTTTATGTTGATCAAAGGTCAGATAATCCATTCAAAAAAATAGATTTAAAACCTGACAGCAAAATAATTATCTATTGTGGTGCAGGGGGACAGGGCGCCTTGGCAACGAAAACTTTGCAGGATATGGGTTTAAAAGACGTAAGTAACTTAGAGGGTGGCTCAGGTGCGTGGGTCAACGCAGGAAACAAGCTTATGAAGTAGTTATGAGCGTTTTGCTCTGCAACACATCGGCTTTTAAGCTGCAAATTAAAAATTGTCGTCGAGAAAAAATCGTTGTTTACAAAACGGCTAAACATTAAAATGTGAGCCTTTATCTCATATATAGTTGTTTCTATTTCATGCCACAGCGTAGAACGTCTACACCCACGTCATTTTGTACTTCGTATGCTTCATACCTCGGTCTGTAGCCATTTTATTAACTATTTTCATATGTATGTTAATCTTTACTCGTCTTTAGGTTGAGCTTACAAGATTGCTCTGTTTGGACTACTTTTAGCAACATGTTCTGGACCCTACCATCCATACGCAACTTAGCTCCCTCAGGATCAGTATATAAGCCGTACCATTCTTCATATGTCATTTTTTTGTATCTACATGGAGAGCATAATTCATTAGTGATCTCTGCTCAGATAAACATATAAGATCAATAAAATGGCTTTTTATGTCCAAGTGAATACCAAACGCAGCATCAGTCAGAGATAAAAAGATTAGTTACTACTTAGCTTAACTCGCCAAAATTCCGACGCCAAACTTTTATAGGCCTTACAACCAGCCACCTTTGTGATTTAAAATAAGCATGACTGTTTCTGATACTCTTTGTGACATGGCATCGGTTTACTGGCGTAGAGTTACTGGCTTTGCTTGGCTTTATAACACTTATTATATCTCGTAATCCTCCTTTATAATTTTGACCATATCCAATCCGCACGCCTCATTAGGATTTCTGTTTGATGATGTAGCGTGCGTGTGTCAAAGATAAGATTTGGATATGCTGCGTAGATGTGTATAAAAGAAAGGCATTTGATAAAGAGGATATTTAATGCCCACGACAAAAAACGCCTGCGTTGAAAGTGCCAACGCTTGGTAAAGGGCAGTTTGATCTATTGTCTGAAATAAATCCACGTGGAACCGTAGTGTGCTTTTACCGAGGTCTGCATTGTCCGCTTTGTGCAACATATCTGAAAGAATTTCAGGCGTTGGTTGGAGAGTTTGCAGAGCGCGGTGTTGGGACTATTGCCATTAGCTCTGATGGGGAAGAAAGAGCCCAGCAGATGGCTGAAAAAATCGCTGCAGATGATTTGCGGCTTGGCTATAACCTGTCGCTTTCAGTGGCGCATGATTGGGGGCTTTATATCTCGACATCGCGTGGGAAAACTTCGACAGGTGTAGAGGAACCCAAGCTGTTTATAGAGCCAGGTTTGTTTATGATTTCTCCTGATAAGACTCTCTATTACGCCTCGGTACAAACGATGCCCTTCGTTCGCCCCCATTTTTCAGACCTCATCGGTGCGCTTGATTTTGTAATAAAAAATAATTACCCAGCACGCGGCGAATATACTGGACCGGTTTAAATCAGTGACCAAATTAACGTCCATCATCTCATAAGATTCATAAAATTTTCCTGAAAAGATCTGATATGATGCACTAAGTGAGTGCATTGAGATTCAAATAATAACAGGACTGTGAGGTTTTTGAGGAATTACTAGATATACAGTGGAAATAGTATTTAGAGAATAATGAAGCCGTTAAAATTTCTATCATTGCGGACGCTTGGAAGAGAACTGTTGTTGTGAAGATTTTTAAGGACAAGAAAACCGCATTTGAAGTTATAAAATTAGGAAAGACTAAAGTCTTACCCTACAAAAATTCTTTTCATAATGACCATTTAACCATTAATGACGTTGTCATATCTGAGATGTGCAATCTAACTTTATTACTTCTAATGGCGAACGCTTTTTGCGTTGATAATGTCCGCTAACTTAACGAACACATCTGCTGTAGCACTGAGCATTT
This sequence comes from uncultured Alphaproteobacteria bacterium, assembly GCA_913031285.1. Lineage (GTDB taxonomy): Bacteria > Pseudomonadota > Alphaproteobacteria > Rhodobacterales > Rhodobacteraceae > LFER01. The sequence continues at coordinate 17,707 of CAJWEI010000009.1, forward strand.
ATAGTCGCACCCCCAACTATGTTACTCCCTTAGACAATTTGGGGCAATCTTTGTGCGGGAGGTGTATTGCGGCTCCTATGGGAACAGATATTGCCATCAATGATTGTCATGCCCACGCCAGGTAGGTTTCCAAGTTGTACGGACTCAAGCAAGTTTTTCCCTGGTGTATGTTGCGCCTGATCCATAAGGACAAAATCAGCTGAGTAGCCTACTTCAATCAGACCCGTATCAAGTTCACGGCGCCGTGCCGTATTGCCATTGGCAAAACAAAAGGCCATCTCCGCGGCGATATCGCCCAGAGATGATAGCATTGCCACCATTCGCATAATCCCTAGCGGCTGTACGCCGGACCCGGCAGGGCCATCCGTGCCAAGAATTATCTGATCTAATTTTCCAAGTTCGCGCGCTGTATTCAATGTCAAAAGGGCTGCGCGTTCATTCCCGTTATGCACAATTTCAAGTGCTGCTGTACAATTCTCGCAGAGACAAATGATCTGATCGTCTGGAAGGGCCGAATGACCGCCGTTAATATGACCGACAACATCTGTTTTCGTTTCAAGCACCATATCGGCATCGATTAACCCTGAACCGGGAATAGAGGGGCCACCTGTATGTATGGTGCTTTGCATACCGTATTTACGCCCCCATTCCACCATTTGATTTGCTGTCTTGCCATCTTTGACAGTTCCAAGACCAACCTCTCCTAAAAGCTTTACTCCTGCCTCTGAAAGATCTTTGAAATCCTGTTCCACCATTCCCAATTCAATCACAGGTGCACCAGCATGAACCTTTACGCCCGAAGGTTTGAAATTTTCGTACCAACGCTGCGCTGCGATTGCCATTGCCTTAAGGCCAACAATATCTTTTGGGCGGCCAGGCATATGCACTTCACCGGCTGAAATCAACGTAGTCACTCCGCCATGCAAAGTTGAGTCAATCCAATGAAGCTGTTGTTGACGCGGCGTGTAATCACCCACCACGGGGTGGATATGGCTATCGATAAGGCCTGGTGCAAGTGTGACGCCCTGTGCGTCAACCGTGGTTTTGGCGTCCTCGGTATTCATCCCGCTTTCATTTCCCCAGCTTTGGATTTTACCATCTTGAGCGATGAGGCAATTGCCATCAAAAATTGGATCTTCCATTTTGCCTGATAGAATCATTCCGATATTTTTGATTACCAATTTGTCGTTCATGGTACCCTCCGGTTCTATTGTTTTTATGATCGAGCCTAAGATGAAACTAGCCCGCGTGTTTTATATCAGCTGCATTATGCATATGGTACAACTCAAGAAAAGCCCTCCATCGGCCATTGGCGTTCAAACAATTTTGATAATATTATTTAGAAAATAATTTTTTTATTTGGCAGATCGTAATTTTAATGCCTAATTATTTTTATACTGAAATATTTTTGTGATGTATCAAAACAACTCTTCAGGACTTAAATTTTTAAACTATAAACGTATACAAACAAAATTTTATTGACAAGTGGTACCGTTATGGCGCCCTAATTGTATTTATTATGATAAAAATAATGAAAGAAGGGAATTTTGAATTTCGTTAAAAATGCATGGTATGTTGCGGGGTGGTCTAAAAACTTTGATAAAGATTTGACAGCTATTGAAATTACTGGGCAAAAACTTGTCATTTTTCGCGAGAGTACAGGCAGCGTTAAAGCTTTAGAAGACCAATGCCCGCATCGATTACTTCCGCTTTCAATGGGTAAGCGAATTGGAGACACCATTCAGTGTGGCTATCACGGCATGACATTTAATGGGTCCGGCCAATGCGTCCGCGTTCCTGGCCAGAATAACACACCCAAAAGTGCTTATGTCCATACCTTTCCTATCGAGGAAAGGTATGGCGTAGTATGGATCTGGATGGGTGATCCTGATCGCGCTGACCCGAAGTCGATTTTTGATTTACCTGAGTTCTCTAATCCTGATTGGCATGTCCATCATGGCGGAGAATTACATATTAATTCTAATTATCTAAATGTGGCTGAAAATCTTGTTGACCCTGCGCATGTCAGTTTTGTACACCCAACCACTTTGGGTAGTGCCGCTTCCGAGAATGTTCCAGTTCATGTGTCCACTAGTGGTCCTGTGATCTCGGCTTGGCGATGGATTCGAGACTCGGCGCCAATTGGGTTCTTTCAAAAGTTTGGAGGTTTTAGTGGCAACGTAGACCGCTGGCACTATTACGATTTGCATTTGCCCTCCACTGCGATGATCGATTTTGGAAGCATTGATACAGCTCTTAATTGTCGTGAAGAGGATCGAAGTCGGGGCGTACGCATATTTGCTCTTCATTTTGTTACACCTGTTACAGAAGAGTACACTATTGATTACTGGATGCACTTGCGTAACACGGCAGTTGGAGATGACCTTGCATCTGAACAAATGGATTCAATGTTTCAGATCGCTTTTTCTGAAGATAAAGCAATTCTAGAAGCTGTCCATGAGCAGGAAAAGCGACCTCAAAAACGGCGCCCAATTCGTATCGCAATTGATAAAGCGCCCAGTGTATATCGCAAACGCATACGTGACCTTATTGCGGCAGAATCGACTTACGACTTAGGCGAGCCTGTTGACGCGGTATTTATTCAGCATGATTAATAACTATCCAGTCCATTAAAACCAGAGAGGAAAATTATGAAAAATAACTCGATCATAAAGGCATTATCTGCCGCTGTCTTAATAATGTCTGCGCCGCTCGCGGTCATGGCACAAGAAACTATAAAAATTGGAGAAATTAATCATTATAAACGCATGGCTGCTTTCGCGGGTCCGTATAAAAACGGCATTGAATTGGCGATGGAAGAGGTAAATGCAGCTGGTGGAGTTTTAGGCAAGCCGCTTGAGTTTATCTTTCGGGATGATCAAGGCAAGCCTGGTGAAGCAGTAAAAATTGCAGAAGAGCTTATGACTCGTGAAGGTACTGTCATGCTGACGGGTACGATTTTATCAAATGTAGGCTTAGCAATTTCGTCATTTGCGGGCGAAAAAGGTTATGTTTATCTTGCGTCTGAGCCCTTAGCAGATTCACTTGTATGGAGTGCGGGTAACCCCTACACATTTCGCTTAAGGGCATCGACTTTCATGCAGGCGGCAATGTTAGCTGAGGCGGCTGCAAAAACTGATGCTAAAAAATTTGCAACTATTGCGCCAAACTATGCATATGGCAAAGACGCGGTAGCCGCCTTCAAAAAAAATCTCTTGAAGTTGAAGCCAGAAGCCGAATTTGTCGCTGAGCAATGGCCTGGAGTTTTCAAAATTGATGCTGGTGCTGAGGTGCAAGCTCTTGAGCGGGCCAAACCAGATGCTATTTATAATGTAACATTTGGACCTGATCTGGCTAAATTTGTTCGCGAAGGTGGAGATCGAGGTTTGTTTGATGGGCGCCAAGTATACGGACTTTTATCAGGGGAACCTGAATATCTTGATCCATTGGGCGCGGAAGCACCGGAAGGTTGGACAGTGACTGGCTACCCTTGGTATGATCTTCCATCTGGCCCAGGTGCTGATTTTGTAACAACTTATCAGAGCCGGTGGGACGACTATCCTCGTATAGGCTCTTTGGTTGGGTATATGACAGTTCAATCTATAGTCGCGGCTCTTAACAGGGCCGGTTCAACCGAAACAGAAGCGATTCGAAGTGCATTTGAAGACCTGCCAGTGAACACACCTGTTGGCGATATTATTTTCCGAGCAAGTGACCACCAATCTACTATGGGTGCCTATGTTGGTTCTACAACCTTAAGAGATGGTAAGGGTGTCATGGTCAACTGGGAATATAAGAATGGAGCGGATTATCTTCCTTCGGATGAAGAGGTTGCAAAGTTGCGTCCGTCAAAATAGGTCAAATCTTATGCCCTCGAAGAATTTCTTGAGGGCATTCGAAAGATTTAATTAATATTCTACGAGCAGGTATTTATGGAACTTTTTGTTGCTCAGATTATAACTGGGCTGGCCAACGCAAGTTCGCTTTTTCTGGTTGCCTGTGGGCTATCATTAATTTTTGGCGTGACCCGCATTGTCAACTTCGCGCACGGCAGTCTTTATATGCTTGGAGCCTACTTAGGGTATACTTTCATGCAGGTTCTCCCAGGGGCTTTAGGGTTTTGGAGTTCTATTCTTTTAGCTGGCGTAAGTGTCGGTGTAATCGGTATTTTAGTTGAAATGCTTGTCCTCAGGCCTGTTTATAAAGCGCCGGAATTATTTCAATTAGTTGCAACATTTGGGGTAATCTTGGTCATCCAAGATATTGCACTGATTGTATTTGGGCCCGAAGACCTTCTGGGGCCACGAGCGCCAGGCCTTAGAGGTGTTTTCCGTGTGATGGGTGAACCAGTTCCTAAATATGACATCATACTACTGGTGATAACGCCAATTGTTGCATTAGCGCTATGGTATCTCATCACGCAAACGCGTGTTGGAGTTTTAGTACGTGCCGCCACGCAAGACCGAGAGATGGTAAGTGCTTTAGGGGTTAATCAGGCATGGCTGTTCACGGGAGTATTTGGTCTTGGTTCTGCGCTTGCTGGTCTCGGTGGAGCGCTGCAACTACCCAAAGGTGGTGCAGATCTATTGATGGACTTTCATATCCTAGCGCCAGTCTTTGTAGTTGTAGTTATTGGTGGTATGGGCTCTTTGCCTGGGGCCTACCTTGCGGCTGTGATCATATCAGTACTAAATGTTTTTGCAGTAACGTATCTACCACAATCTACACTAGTTTTAATGTTTGTAGTTATGATTGTTGTTTTGACAATCCGACCTTATGGTCTTTTTGGACGTGAAGAGGTTGCTGGCGAGCATGGTCAAGTTGGTGAGCCTGAACGGCCCATAAAGCCAGCATCACCCCGAGTACAGCTGTTAACCTCTGTTTTCATCTTATTATTGGCAATGATGCCGATATACAGCGCCTCCTTCTCACTAGTTTTTACTACAGACGTGCTGATATTTTGCCTATTTGCGGCTAGTTTGCATTTTCTGCTTGGTTTGGGAGGCTTGGTAAGCTTTGGCCATGCTGCTTATTACGGTGGTGGAGCCTATGTGGCAGCACTTCTCGTAACTCATGCGAATACGCCTATGGAACTGGCATTTCTGTTAGCTCCACTTGGTGCCGGTATTGCTGCTCTCGTCATTGGCTGGGTATGTCTGCGCTTAACAGGAGTATATTTTGCTATGTTAACCTTAGCATTTGCACAATTGTTATGGAGCCTTGTTTTTCAATGGGGCGAGGTGACGGGCGGTGATGATGGAATAGTCAATATTTGGCCCTCTGAATGGCTGAAGCCAACCATTGTCTATTACTATTTAACTTTATTATTTTGTGTGGGAGGCATTTTGTTATTACGTCACATAGCACACTCCCCATTTGGCTACGCGCTACGCGCGGCTCGGGATAGTAAAAGGCAAGCAGAATCGACTGGTATTGATACTCGAAAAATTCAACTTTTAGCGTTTGGTTTTGCTGGCTTCATGGGCGGTTTGGCCGGCGCACTGTTTGTATTTTCAAAAGGAAGCGTATTCCCTAATGAATTAGAAATTGCACGTAGTTTTGATGCTTTAATTGTGGTTTTTCTAGGTGGTGTAAAAACACTTGCAGGCGGTGTTGCAGGTGGCGTCTTCTTTAAGGGCATTGAAGATATACTTTTAAAATTTGAATATTGGCGCCTTGTGATGGGGCTGCTTATTATTTTCGTGGTAGTACTTGCGCCTGAAGGTATTGTTGGCTCGTTGCGCAAAGGAGCAGAGCGCCTTAACTTGATTAAGTCGAAAGATATGTAATGAATGGAGTTTTAAAAACTGAGAGACTTACCAAAACTTTTGGCGGCCTGATAGCTGTCGACGACGTTTCCCTTGAGCTTCAAAAAGGTGAGCTACTCGCACTCATTGGACCAAACGGCGCAGGAAAAAGTACTTGTTTTAATATGTTGATGGGACAGCTTAAAGCTACTTCGGGCAAGGTATATTTGGCAGATGAAGAAATAACAGATCTTTCTCCTCGTCAGGTATGGCGTAAAGGTGTAGGGCGAACGTTTCAAATCACGGCGACCTACAGCTCAATGACAGTAATTGAAAATGTTCAAATGGCACTTCTCTCTCATTTTGGTGATATCCTACGGTTTCTGCCAAGAGCGCACTTATTACATCGAGAGGAAGCATTAAAACTACTCGATTTAGTCGGGATGGCTGATCAGGCGGACAGACACTGTGCGGTTCTAGCGTATGGTGATCTCAAACGGATTGAACTTGCCATTGCACTAGCACACAGTCCGATGCTGCTGCTAATGGATGAGCCTACTGCTGGTATGTCGCCAAAAGAACGTGTTGATTTAATGGAATTAACTGCAAAAATCGTTCGTGATCAAGGTGTGAGTGTTTTATTTACAGAACATGATATGGATGTTGTTTTTGCACATTCTCATCGGATCATGGTTCTGAATCGGGGAAAGTTGATCGCAGAGGGAGATGCTGGAGAAATCCGGAATAACCCACTGGTTCAAGAGGTCTATCTGGGAGGTGGCACTCTTTTTACATCAGAGGTGGAAAGTCATGCTTAGGATCGATGCGATAAATAGTTTTTACGGAAAAGCGCATGTTTTGCGCGATTTAAGTTTTAATGTATGCAAAGGCCATGTCGTTGCTCTTTTAGGTCGCAATGGCGCTGGAAAATCCACCACCATGAAATCGATAATGCAGCTGGTCCGGCCATCACTTGGAAAGATAACATTTAAGGATGAGGATATTACTGGGTTGCCCTCGCATCAGATAGCAAAGCTTGGGTTAGGGTATGTTCCTGAAGATCGTCGAATCTTTACTGATTTAACAGTAGTGGAAAACCTTTTGGTTGGGCGACAACCACCGCGTGAAGGCGCTGTAACGTGGAGCCAAGAAATGCTTTTTGATCTTTTCCCAAATTTAGCGGAGCGTCGTAATAATCGAGGAAAGGCGTTATCGGGAGGTGAACAGCAAATGCTTACTATTGCTCGTACCTTGATGGGCAATCCATCTTTTGTCCTTTTGGATGAACCTAGTGAAGGCGTCGCGCCCGTAATCATTGAGCAGATGATAAAAGTGATTGGCCAGCTTAAGTCTGAAGGATTGACAGTGTTACTGTCAGAACAAAACCTTCACTTCGCTCAAGCTGTATCAGATAGCGCTGTTATAATAGAAAGTGGTATGAAAATGTTTGATGGAACACTTGAAGCCCTAAACTCAAAACCTGAGATACGGGACGCCTACCTTGCTGCATAAATTTAAGCTGAGATTTTTGCGGCCAACCAATATATATTGTCCTATGGCGTTTAGGTTTAATTCAGTCGCTAACCGAGGTGATTCTTAGATTCCTTAATTAAATCCTTTTTGAGCCAAAAGCAGAACATAATGATACTATATGGCCATTAATTTTCATACATTTTCAGTTTTATGCTATAATTGTATTCTTTCTTGTCAGAATCGTACGAGATGCTAGGATGTTTTTTGTGCATCCTAGGAGTATAGGTTGTCCCCTGGATGACCAAAAACCTTGGGAGGAAAGTATGAAATCTCTACGAAATACGGCTGTGGGCCTAGCGATCGGCGTAGCCGGAGCATCGAGTGCAATCGCGACTGATCTGACCATCGCTATCGTGAACAATGGTCACATGATAAATATGCAAAAAGTTGCAGAAGCTTATACTGCTGATACTGGCGTTAACCTAAACTGGGTTTCGCTGGAAGAAGGCGTTTTGCGCGAACAGGTTACCTCTGACACTGCGACTGGTGGTGGACAATATGATATTATTAATATCGGCATGCAGGAGGCGCCAATTTGGGGCGCTGCGGGCTGGATAGAGGCACTAAATTTTGGTTCTGACTACGATATAGACGATATGCTTCCCGCAATGCGCAACGGCTTGTCTCATGAAGGCACACTTTATGCCGCACCGTTTTATGGTGAATCGTCAATGGTTATGTATCGTAAAGACTTAACGGATGCTGCTGGCGTTTTAGTACGTGACAATGACAGTTGGGCAAATATCAAGGGTGCTGCGATGGCCATGCATGACCCTGACAATGGCGTTTATGGCGCTTGTTTGCGTGGCAAACCGGGTTGGGGCGATAACATGGCCTTTATCACAACGATGGTCAATTCATTTGGTGGGGCTTGGTTTGATGCAGATATGCGTCCAACGATAGATACGGCTGCATGGCATGAAGCAATCAACTTCTATGTGGATCTTTTGGGGAACTACGGTCCTCCAGGTTCGGAAGGTAATTCATTTAACGAAATCCTTGCGCTTTATAATGAGGGCAAGTGTGGTATGTGGATCGACGCGACAATTGCGGCCTCATTCCTGGAAGTTGATGGAGTGGCGTATGCACAGTCGCCAAATGCAGGCAACCCAGTTGGCGCAAATTGGCTATGGGCTTGGGCAATGGCTGTTCCAGCTGGATCACCAAACGCAGAAGAATCGATGAAATTCATCGAATGGGCAACGTCCAAAGCATATATCAAAGCTGTGGCTGATCACCCAGACTTTGGCTGGGGCTCTGTTCCCACAGGCACACGAGCTTCGACATATGCGTATTCTGAGTTCCAAGCAGTTGCAGGGTTTGCTGCGGCCGAAATGGCTGCAATCGAATCTGCAGCACCTGCTGCAACAGATTTAAAGCCATACGTTGGTGTTCAATTTGCCGCTATTCCAGAATTTCCAGAAGTGGGAATTGCAGTTGCTCAGGAAATGGCAGCAGCTTTGTCTGGCGCAAAATCTGTAGAAGATGCACTTTCTGCTTCTCAAGCTGCAGCAGATGCTATCATGTCTGAGGCGGGCTATTACTAAATTACTGATGTAGTTGAAAAAAGGTCCGGCGGAATTAACCGGGCCTTTTTACACCCAATCAAGACCTGTGACCGCCCCGATTAAACTTAGAGCAGTTTTTATTTTGCTTGGTCTGCGTCGATGCACTAATGAACACACTAGCGAAACCTTTGCCATGCGAGAAATATTGGGCCATGTCTGACAAATCGCTACTCCGTTTGCTCCAAGCGCCAGCGATTATACTTTTGCTGCTTTGGATGCTTATCCCCCTCGGAATGACTTTGTACTTTTCGTTCATTCGTTACGTTTTGAATAGCTTGCGCCGCCCGGAGTGGACGACTCCAAGCCTCAGTAATTGGCGTGGGTTTGGCAATTATGAATATGTGATGTATAAATCTAAGGATTTTTGGTTTGCGGTACAAAATAGTGTTTTCATAGTCGGTTGTATTCTTATTTTGACTGTCGTTTTAGGCTTGGCTATTGCGATGCTCATTAACAGGCAATTCCCTGGACGTGGTGTTGTTCGTGTTCTTCTAATTTCTCCATTTTTTGTTATGCCTGCGGTCAATGCGGTACTATGGATAAATATGATCCTTGACCCGGTTTTGGGACTCAACGGTCTTGCGGTTGAAAGTTTCAATCAAACGATAAAAAGCCTACATGATTTCCCAGTTCTGGGTACATTTTTCTCTATGTGGCCTGAGTTTAAGCCGGTCTCCTTTCGGTCAACACAAACTTCTGCCTACGCAGTGGTTATAATGGTTGCATGGCAGTGGACGCCATTTGCTGTGTTAATTTTTATGACTTCGTTACAATCAGAAGACCAGCAGCAAAAAGAGGCTGCCATCTTGGATGGTGCGAACAAATGGTCTCAGTTCCGCAATCTGACGCTGCCACATTTGGCCAGACCAATCGCGATTGTCATCATGATTCAGTCGATTTTCCATCTCTCGCTTTATGCAGAAATTGAAATCGTTAGCAGGGGAAATGGGAATAAAAACCTGCCCTATCTTATTGGTGAATTTACGTCGAATAATATTGGCGCAGCGAGCGCCACTGGCATTTTTGCAGTCATATTGGCAAACATTGTTGCGATATTCTTGCTTCGTATGGTTGGCAAAAGTCTGATGGATTAGGAAAATAGAATATGGCAGTCGTCACTGAGACAACTAAATTTGGAAAAATTTTCTGGCCAGTTTTGGCTTGGATTGTGGCGCTTACATTTTTCTTTCCAATCTTTTGGATGGTCTTTACCAGTTTTAAAACAGATGCGGATTCAGTTAAGCCAGAGTATTTATTTGTTTTTAAGCCAACGCTTGAAAACTATATAAACATGACGGATAATTATGATTATTGGCGTTTTGCGTTAAACTCGTTAATCACTGCTAGCTTTGCAACTACCTTTGCCTTATTTGTTGGTGTACCTTGCGCATATGTGATGGCGTTCAATCCTACCCGACGAACCAAAGATATTCTTTTATGGATGTTATCGACCAAGATGCTGCCAGCAGCAGCTGTGCTTTACCCTATGACTTTCTTGACAAAGAATTTTCTCAATATTTTTGATACTCACTTCTTGATCATCCTCGTACTGTGTTTGATCAACCTTCCTATCGTCATTTGGATGCTGTTCACCTACTTCAAAGAAATTCCAAAAGAAATCCTAGAAGCAGGTAAAATGGACGGCGCAAATACATGGGGTGAAATAAAAGATATCCTTCTTCCCCTTGCGTGGGGTGGTTTGGCATCCACCGCGCTCTTATGTTTCATTTTTTGCTGGAACGAGGCCTATTGGACTGTACGTTTAACGACCACAGACGCGGCAACCCTTTCAAAGCTAATAGAGGGTAACAGAGCTCCAGAAGGGTTGTTTTTTGGTCGTTTATCTGCCGTGTCTACCGCTGCTGTTGGTCCCATTGTCGTCTTGGGTTGGTTTTGTCAGAAACAACTAGTCCAAGGCTTAACATTTGGAGCCGTAAAATAATGTTCAATCCTGCCCCAACAGATTTGACTGGAAAGACCTGCTTGGTTACGGGTGCAAGTGGGGGTATTGGAGCGGCGGCTATTGCACATTTTTCAGCTTCGGGTGCGACAGTATTTGCAACTGATCTGAGTCCCAATTTTGACGGATGCGCCGATTATCGGGCATTCAATTTGTCAGAAACAGATGATTTGGAAAAGGCATGTGGGTGGATTTCTGAGATTTCTCCGGACATACTTTTTAACAACGCTGCTGTGTTTGATATGGGGTCGATCTTAGATGCGAATCTTGATCAATATGATCATCTCTTTGGGGTAAATGTCCGAGCTTTCTATGCCATCATGCAAGCAACTGCACAATCAATGGTTGCCATGGGTAAACCTGGTTCAATTATAAATATGGCATCACAGGCTGGCCATAGAGGAGAGGCTCTTGTTGCGCACTACTGTGCAACTAAAGCTGCGGTTATTAGCTACACACAATCTGCCGCTCTGGCACTGGCGCCCTATAAAATAAGAGTCAATGGGATCTCACCAGGTGTCATTGATACGCCTATGTGGAAACATGTAGATAGCCTTTTTGCCAAGTTTGAACATAAAGAGATCGGGCAAAAGAAGCGAGAGGTCGGTGAAGAGGTCCCCCTTGGGTATATGGGTGCTCCGGACGATGTTGCACGGGTTGCTATCTTTTTGGCGTCTGAGCAGTCTTCATACATGACTGCTCAAACTATCGGTGTCGATGGCGGAAATGTATTGAGGTAGATTGATGTCCATTATCCAACCAGAAATAGAGATTGTAGATCGTGACCGCCATTCGATCCGCTATCTGGAGCACGGCTGGCCGACGGATCTATGCCGTTGGCACGCGCATGAAGAATATGAATTGCATTTGATTGTTGCCACGCGTGGCAAAGCCTTTGTGGGAGATTATATTGGAGATTTTGGTCCAGGGACGCTTTTCCTGACAGGTCCTAACCTACCTCATAACTGGATTACGGATGATGTCTGGAAAGAAGCCGTGAAAACGCGGGATATGTTGGTACAGTTTAGCCAGACAAGCCTCGATCAACTTGTCGCTGGGTTTCCAGAGTTTAGTGAAGTTCGACAAATGTTGATGTCAGCGCAGTCTGGGATCGAATTTTTGAAATTTAATCCCACGTTTGCTCGCGGCCATATGGAAGCAATCCGTGATAGCAAAGGGCCTGAGCGTATACTTGCGTTTGTTCGCTTTCTAGTCCGGCTAAACGAACACGCTGAACGCAAGCTTTTGTCTGTGGTCAAACTTACTCAGGCGGAAGGTAGAAGCAAACACGCGAAGGTTGGAGCTGTGATCGATTACGTTGTAAAGCATTTTTCAGAAGATATTTCAATCGAAAAAGCGGCTGCGCGTGCCGGGATGACGGAGGCTACATTCAGAAGAAATTTCCAATCGATGACCGGGCATCGATTTGTTGAATTTGTTAATCGCGTTCGGGTCGGTCAGGCCTGTGGGATGCTCTATGCATCGGACGATCAAATTACGACTATTTGCTACCAAGTTGGTTACCAAAACCTTGCCAACTTCAACCGTCATTTTCTCAAGATGAAGGGTATGACGCCGTCTGCCTATCGAGAAATGGCTAGAAGTGATCTCGCCCCAATGAAAGTAGATGCCGGATGAACAAATCTATCCCACATCAGGTGTCTGAGACAAGCTATAATCGGTCAGATTGCGATATTGGCGTTATCCATTTGGGCTATGGTGCCTTTCATCGGGCGCACCAAGCTGTTTTTTTGGATAACTACATGGAACTGACAGGTGACTTGTCATTTGGCATTGCTGCTGTAAATTTAAGAGAGTCGGAAGCTGATGACTTTGCCATGAATGATCTCGCACAGAATGGTTATTTACTCAAGTCAGTGGCGCCCTCGGGAGAAACGACCCTAACCCGCGTGCGTAGCCATGTTTTATTTTCAGATTGGACTGTTGACCGCGAAGGGACAGAAAACCTTTTGGCTCGAGCAAGTGTTAATTTAGTTACAATAACCGTGACCGAAAGTGGCTATTACACCGACCCAATTGGAAACCTTGATCGGAGTGATCCGACGATAGCATCTGAAGTTAATGGTGATGTTGGTAAAAGCATTTATGCATTTCTTGCAAAGGCGTTAGACGCTAGAAGAACTCAGCTTGGAGCACCTATTACAGTGTGCTGTTGTGATAACATTCGAAAAAATGGAAAGATGCTTGAAAGTAATTTTACATCCTATCTTGAGGCGACTGGTTGTGAAGAATTAAAAGATTGGGTTTGCTCCCATGTGACCTTCCCATGTTCAATGGTTGATCGTATTACACCTAGACCCACATCTGAGCTGGTTGACGAGTTATCGGCTCTGACTGGAAAAGCTGTTGCACAGCCGATTATGGCAGAGGCATTTTTGCAGTGGGTTTTGGAGGATAAATTTTCTTCTAAGATGCCGGATTTGTCCCAAGTTGGTGTAACAGTTACAAAGGATGTTGATCCATTCGAAGAAACTAAAATCCGCGTTCTTAATGGTGGGCATACTTGCCTTGCTTATCTAGCGGCTCTGCGTGGCATTGAAGCGTTTGACCAAGCAATGGCAACGCCAGATCTCTTTGACCACTTTTGGCACTTTGAAACGCGAGAAGTTCTACCTGCTTTAAAAATTGATTTACCATTTTCTAAGGCGGCTTATTTGGATAAAATCGCAGATCGGTTTAAAAACGAAGCTATTGGAGATACAGTTGCGCGCATTTGTTCAGATGGGATGGCGAAATTTCCAATTTTTATCCGCCCAACACTAGCAGACTGCCTTGCCCAAGGCGTGATGCCGTCATTTGGGATTAAAAGCATAGCGAGTTGGCACACATTCGCAAAACATGTTGCTGCTGGTCGGATCTCGTTTGAATATATCGAGCCTAGTTGGTCACAACTCAAGAATCTATTGGGTACGGAAAATTTCATTTTATCAAAACAGCTTTGGGGTGACCTTCCAAAGGAATATCCAGAGTTTTCCAAGGCGCTACGCGCCGAAATTAGAGAAATGGATCGATCATGGCCAGTTTAACAATTAATGATGTCCATAAGACTTATGGAACAGAACCAGTCCTGCACGGAGTTAATCTTACTGTTGAGGATGGTGAATTCGTTGTATTTGTTGGTCCCTCTGGTTGTGGCAAATCAACACTTCTTCGGATGATTGCTGGTTTGGAGGATATCACATCTGGCAGTGTGTCCATTGATGGGCTTAAAGTTAACGATGTGGCGCCTGCTAAACGCGGCGTTGCTATGGTATTTCAGACCTATGCCCTTTATCCTCATATGTCAGTCTACAAGAACATGGCGTTTGGTTTACGTCAGGCTAAAACACCTGCCGAGGAAATTGACCGCCGTGTGAAAGCTGCAGCCGATGTTCTGCAGATTACGGATTATCTAGACCGTAATCCGCGCAACCTATCTGGTGGTCAGCGGCAGCGGGTTGCCATCGGCCGCGCTATCGTGCGTGATCCAAAAGTATTTTTATTTGATGAACCCCTTTCCAATCTGGATGCTTCGTTAAGGGTTCAAACAAGGATAGAAATTTCAAAACTGCATGAACGCCTTGGTTCAACTATGATATACGTTACTCATGATCAGGTCGAAGCAATGACTTTAGCTGATAAAATTGTGGTTCTTAAGGATGGACGTGTAGAACAGATTGGCTCGCCGACAGAACTTTATGATCAACCACAAAACCTCTTTGTTGCAGGGTTTATTGGCAGTCCTAAAATGAATTTCTTTAATAGGTTGGATGTCTCAGAAATTACTCAAAAAAATATGCAAAATGAAGATACCATAGGAATACGTCCAGAGCATCTAGTTGCCTGTGCCGAAGCTGACGCATGCGTAAGTGGCAAGTTAGAATTGATCGAAAACTTGGGTGAGTACGTTTTGGCGCATATGGTAGGGTCTAATGGCACCACATTTATTGCCAAGATGGATCGAAAGCAGGTTGGAAATATTGGAGATACTTTGGCCTTCAAAGTAATTGACGGTAATGCACATATGTTCGATAGGACGTCAACACAAAGGGTTTGACCCTTTATAAAGGATTACATCTTGATGATTTTATGCTGTGGTGAAGCTTTGATTGATATGGTGCCAGAGATGTCTGTTTCTGGCGATTCCTGTTTTGCGCCAAAAGTTGGTGGTGCTGTGTTTAATACAGCAGTAGCACTTGGACGCATGTCATCTCAGGTTGCATTATTTACTGGGGTTTCTCGCGACTTCTTCGGTAACTATCTGAAGCAAGAGCTAGAGAACAGTAAAGTCAACACGGAGCATTTATCTTACCAGAATGGTCCAACAACATTAGCCTTTGTGCATTTGAAAAATGGACGCGCGACTTATACATTTTATAATGAGAGTGCTGCAGACACGACCCTGTTGCCGGAAAACTCACCAAGTGCGGAATTTCAGTTTAAAGCTATATTTTTTGGTGGTATCAGCCTTTGCACCAATCCGACGGCTTCGACTATGCTGGATATTATGCGAAAACGATCGGACCATTCGGTGACCGTGCTTGATCCAAATATACGGCCATCTTTTATTTCTCATGAAGAGTCCTACCGAAACCGCTTGAATGAGATGATCGCGCTCAGCGACATTTTGAAAGTGTCGGACGAAGATTTGAACTGGCTGGTTCCACATCATGAGGATATTCATACCCAGATTCAGGAACTGGTTGGGCCTTTGAAAGCGCTTGTCTTGATCACAAAAGGGTCTGATGGTGCTGAAGCATTTCATAAAGGTCAAAAAATTGCCCAAGTGCCTTCCCCTCAAGTTGACGTGAAAGATACTGTTGGTGCTGGAGATACCTTCAATGCTGGTTTTCTTTGTTCTTTGATGCAAAATGATGCGCTCACAAAACAGTATTGCAGGTCACCTAATCTGTCAGTTTTAAATGAAGCTTTGGCCTATGCAACTAAGGCTGCTTCTGTCACGGTTTCGCGTAAAGGTGCCAATTCGCCCTGGCACAGTGAAATGTGAAGGATGCTGCCCCAAGGCCTAATAATATTCTTGGCATTCTTCGGTCAGGTTAATTTCTTTAGAAGGTTAATGAATTTTTGTCGCTCGGAGGCGTTAAAAGGGGCTAGTGTTTCCTTTGTTATTTTGCGTCCAGCAGTTTCAAGGCCTTCTATCATTGCAGCTCCTTTAGAGGTCAAAGAGATAAGGCTTCGTCGTTTGTCGTTCTGAAATGGCTTAGTACATACCAGCCCCTTTTGGCGTAACCGGTCAACAACACCTTTGATCGTTGCCACGTCCATAGCAGAATATCGTCCCAATTGATTTTGAGAGCACTCCCCATATTGGGCAAGACGTAACATAGCCGAGAATTGGGTTGCCGTAAGGCCACTCGTATCATGGCTTTGGAAAATTGTTGTGTGCCTTTGATTGGCAAGACGCAAAACATAGCCGACCTGCTCGTCGAGCAGATAATCTTCTTGACTTGGTATGGTGGTATCAGAAGTCATAACGCCCTTTTATCGCAATATAGAAGAAGAATTTAACGCAATCCGTCAATTCCTTTGGCATCTATTGAGGTCAACCCTCCAACTCTGGGTAAAGGTCGTCCACTATCGGTCACGGCCACGGCCACCATTATCTCATTGGCTCGTGGCGCATCGTTAAGGCGCACTTCGATGCCGTCAAAATGGCTCCTTACATAAGCGGCATCCTTATGGCCTAGTGGAATATCAAGAACTTGGCCGGGGCTACCCATCTTTTTTGACGAGGGCACAAGAGCTGCCCCCTTGTCGACCTCTTTGCGCAAAGGCGCCCCAAGCTTGGGGTGCAAAATAGCAGCGGCATGCTCTAGCTCACCGTTTTCGCCAACCATCGCGGATTTTCCATATCCCTCAGCCTGAGCTGGTGTTATTCTAAGTGCGCTGACGCATTTTTCACCAAGCATGGCACCTAATTCCGCACCTATATCCATCAATTTGCTAAGATCTTCTTGATAGATGCTCGCATACGGGTTCTCAATCACTGCGACGGCAACAGCTTTTCTTGTTGCGGGAGAGATTGATTGACCAATTTCGATATGGGTTTCTTCTATATTTATGGCAATTTTACGGATTTTGGCAATCATCTAAGTCCGTCCTTTCCTAGTATATCTTTTGCGGCCAATCCACCAACGCGATTGTGGATACGAGCACCAGTGGTCATCACTAATACCAAGACCAATTCATCTGAGCGCGGGGCATCACTGCAGCCAACTTCCATAGAATCAAAGTGACCCCTAACATATGCAGCGTTTATATGCGTTATTGGGACATCAAGCCTTGTGCCCTGACCTCCAACTTTTTTGGTTGATGGAACAATGGCTTTTGCATCTCCTAATAATTCTCGCATCGCGTAGCCTCCCGGAACATGCCATAGGGCGCCATGTTCCACTTCACCGGCTTCTCCGACAATTGCACCTTTGCCATAGCCCTCAATATTGCTGGCGCCACCAAGTTGCGATGCCAGCTTTTTTGCCATCTCAAGGCCCAGAGGTTTGAGGTCGTTCATAAAGAATTGGATATCCTCCTCATAACGACCTGCAAATGGGTTTTTAATGATACCGAGGATTGCGCAACGTAAAAGGGGGATTTGAGCTATTGGTCCACCCTCATGAAAGATCTCTTCATAGCAAAGCACAGTCTTACGTAAAATAACGTCAGGCATCTACAAGGTTCCTTCTCGGTCTTGTAAAGCTATTTCCAAGTAAACGTATGTCATCGCTCAGGAATAAAGCGGCACCAGCTATATCGTTATGCTGTTGCATGGTATGAGCGCAGCGCGTTCCACGGTTTAGAGCTTTTGTGATATCACTACCTAATAACTTTTTGTATCCGGTTACAACTGACCTTTGGCCAAGATCGCTGTCTGGGTCAATTAAATTTGCCGCACAGCGAAAAATTTGTGGGTGGCTTGGCAGATCAACAGCATTTGCAATGAGCGTTGCGGCAGCATCTGCTTGCGCGGCGCAAGCGGCTAGAACTGTGACGCTGTCAGCAATGCCCATTGAGAGGCTTCTTCCGCGGCGCCCAGAGGTCGCTACGCCTCCGATACGCTGATCATATGAGATCGAGACGCGTCCAAGATCGCGTCCGTTAATATCGCTCATGGCCATTGCGAATTCTGTGCCTGGTGTAAGATGGATTGCAATATCCCCGCCATTATTCACATAGGCGCGGCTCAGTGGACTCGCAGTGACCATTGCATTCAGGATCGTATCAGCAACCGATCCTGCCACTGCCGCCATTGGTGTAATAAATGTATCACTATGTGGTTGTGTCGCCCAGTGCATGCGCTTTGCGATGTGACCTTTTGGTATGGGTGCGTTTTTACTTTGGGGGGTGCGCAGCAAATCAAGTTCGCAGACCAACTCTTCGAGCACAGTACCAAAGCGCTCTCTGGCAGCCTTAAATGCCAATGCTCTATTCCCTTTGGTGCCGTTGGCCCCGATAATAAGGTCAATAGGACCATGCTGAAGATGCAGACGCGTTCCACAAGGTAAAAGTGCTGCCGCAGGATTCATGCGCGGTCCTTTGCCCAGCTAAAGTTAGAAGGGTGCATTGGATCAGGTTGATTTTCAATTTTGCCAACTGTCCGCACGCGTTCGCGAGATAGCTGATCAACTGATTTTATTTCTTGAGTGTAGCCGCCAAGTATCGCATAATCTTCCACACGCATTGTAAACTCGATCGGTGCAACCAAGGCGGGTGTAGGGACATAGCCAAACGAATTTGTTGGCATATCTAGGACATCTACCATCACAGTTATTCCACCACCTGGCCAGACGTAGGCTTCGGCGCCACCGCATGACACGAAGGTGAGCGCATTTTTGACAGACCGCGTAAGTCGCACGGGGTTTTCGGTAACACCAGCGCGCAAAGAGCCGCCCGCACCACCCATGAATAGAACAGAGCATATGGATGGTTCACAATTTTCAGCGATCAAATCGGAGGCAGCTTGCAGCTTTTGCGGCATTTGCTTTAATTTTGGTTCGAGGTTTTTATCAAGTTCGTAGTATCCTGACTGTTCTCCGGTTGTGGAAACCATCAAAATCCGGGTTCCGGGCTGCGCAACTTTTGGATTGAATGGGCCCAGAATGGTAAGCGGGTCCTCGATGTCTGTACCACCCCAACCCGTCCCAGGTTCTGCAACTTGAAAATATCGTCCTGGAGTCGAGCGGCGGCCTTTGATCTTGATACCTGTCGGTGGAACATCAAGTTGCTTTCCAGCCTCATGCTCTGACAATACGCCAGTGATATGGTCATCTACCACGATTACTTCATCGACGTGATTAAGCCATTGTTTGGCGAACATACCGATGGCTGCAGATCCGCAGCCAACCCGCATTAGGTTTTCCTCAATACCGTCGATTACAGGCGCTTTCCCTGCTTGTATGACTACAGTTATTTCATGTCCCTCCTCGCCGATCACCACCTCAACGGCTTCACGGTTGCAAAGGCTTAGTAATGTGCTGCAAGTTATGCGCCCCTCGGCTTTGCTGCCGCCGGTTAAGTGCTCAACGCCACCCAAAGAAAGCATTTTAGAGCCGTATTCAGTAGTTGTGACATGCCCTACGGGCTCTCCAGAAACACGTACAATATCGCTTTCATGACCAATATGTCGGTCCGTATCAATCTTCACTTTGACACCACAATACGAAAAAATGCCTTCGGTGACGACCGTAACCATATCGACGCCTTGGACATCTTGACTGACAATAAAAGGAGCAGGTTTGTAATCTGGGTATGTCGTTCCAGCACCAACTGCAGTGATAAAGGGGCGGTTTCCGTTGATTATATTGCCATCCCATTCAGATGGATCAAGGTTTTGCAAGAATGGTACTAATTTATGATCTGTATTTTGAATAATGGTTAAAGCGTCGAGGCGTATTAAATCGCCCCCTTGATTGGCATAGCGGTCACACGCACCGGATTTCCCATCTGCAATATAGCACATAACAGGACAAGCATCACACCGGATTTTTTTGGGTTTTACACCTCCGTCAGCCACTGGCCTGCTCCTTGTAGTGCATCCGTATTGCGGCCCTTAGGCGGCTTGGGGTTGCAGGTACGTTTGTAATGCGGATCCCAGTTGCATCTTTAATTGCATTTAGCAAAGCGGGGGCCGTTGGAATCAAGACATGTTCGCCCAGGCCCTTGGCACCGAATGGTCCATGTGCATCAGGTTCCTCGACGATAATTGTCTCTATGGGAGGGATATCTCCAATAGTTGGAATTAGGTAATCATGAAGATTTTCAGTCTGTCCAGGAATATACTCTTCCATTAAGGCCATTCCCAGTCCCTGCGCTATACCGCCATGGATCTGACCTTTGACAAGCATCGGATTGACTGCATGACCCACATCATGGGCAGCGACGAATTTAATCGGTCTGGTAGTACCCATTGCCGTATCAACTTCGACGACAACCAAATGCGCAGCGTAACCAAATTGTGCATAGGGTTCTCCTTGGCCATTTTCATCTAGAGGTTTGGTTGGGGGATCATATGTCTCTTGTGCCCGAAGGACAAAACCGTCTGCGTCAGGCGTTAAAAGGGCTAGATCAATTCTGTGTACGATATCACCATCAGATATTGTTATCTCTCCTTGCCCAATTTCAATTTGTGCGTTTTGCGGTGCATTTACAAGTTTAATAATATCCTTTCGCAGTGCTTGTGCGCTTAGCCGAGCCGCGTTTCCAGATACAAAAGTCTGACGCGACGCCGATGTTTTACCGGCATCCGGTGTAATGTCTGTATCTGGCCCTACCAACTCTAATTGATGGACTGGAACATCTAGGGTAGTCGCAAAAATTTGGGCAATCGCAGTATTTGCTCCCTGTCCAATATCCATTGCTCCTTGATGCAGTACAATGGTTCCATCTTGTCGAATGCCTGACTTGATCGTTGATGGATTAGGAAGTGATGTATTCCCACATCCATACCAGCCCCCTGCTATACCAACGCCACGACGGAGTATTTTACTTTTACTATTATAAACTTCCGCTGCTTTACGTTCGGTCTGCCACGCTGGCCTAAGTCCTTCAAAGCAGGCCCGAATGCCAACGCCCTGTGCGAACACCTGCCCACAGACTGTTTCATCGTTATTTTCAAGTACGTTAAGGAGACGGAATTCTAGACGATCCATATCCAATTTGTCGGCAAGCTCGTCAAAAAGGCTTTCTTGTGCAATTGCCGCTTGTGGAACGCCAAATCCGCGAAAGGCGCCAGAAGGTGGGCCATTTGTATGAATACCTTTTGCTTCAGCACGATAATTTTCGAGGACATAAGGACCGGAGGCATGCACCGGAACACGATTGGAAACTGTTGGCCCCCAGCTTGCATAGGCGCCGGTGTTAAACAGTCCGTCAAAGACCATGCCAGTTAGTTTACCATTTTTGGAAGCTCCTATCTTGACTGACATTTCGGCTGGGTGTCGTTTGGTCGTTGATTGCATAGACTCCGTACGGGAGTATGTGATGCGCACTGGCTTGCCAGTCTTGAGCGCGGCAATTGCTAGATAGGGCTGAATTGAGATATCAAGTTTAGAACCAAAACCACCACCAATACCGGTTGGAACAATCCGAATATCAGCGCGCTGCATTCCAAGAATTTTTTCCAGTTCGTCCAAATCCATAACTGGGGCTTGCGTGCATGCATAGACTTCGACGCGACCATCTTTAACTAGTGCAAAACCAGCCTCTGGTTCTATGTAGGCATGTTCGACAAAGCTAGTGCTAAAATGACCCTCTACTGTAGCATCAGAATTATTTAATGTGGCGTCGGGCATGCCGCGGCTTACAAAACCGCCACACATGATATTTCCAACGCGATGCTCATGCAGCAAAGGTGCATCCCTCTCCATCGCTTCAAACACGGTCATACTTGGCGGACGCTCTTCCCATACCACCGGAAAGCCGCTTTCATCAAAATTTTCGATTGAACTGGCAAGGCCAACAATTGCTGCGACTGCTTCACCCCGAAAACGGGCTTCCCTTTCTGCAAAAACTGGCTGATCGGCAAAGGGGGGTATAACTCCAAAACAGTTTTCACCTTTTACGTCAACACAAGTCAAAACAGTTTCAATGCCAGGAGTTCCTTTTGCCCAGGCGTCTAAGTCGCCAAAATGAAAGCAGGCCCTATGGAACGGTGAGCGAATAACGCGTATAACTAAGGCATCACTAGGCGCAATATCATCCCCAAATTGTTCAGTACCATTTACTTTTTGAAGGCCATCCAAACGGCGAATGCCAGCCCCGGTATGTCCTTTGGCATCGTATGGCGAAGTTTCCGTTCCCGCTGCGATAACGGCATCAATAATCGCGCGGTAGCCAGTACAGCGGCATAAGACGCCTCCCAGAGCATTTGCCACATCATCTGAATTTGGTGTTGGATTATTATTTAGCAAAGCAACGGCGGATACCATCATACCCGGTGTGCAGATCCCACATTGAGCTGCGCCATAGTTCTGAAAACTGTCTGCAAGATTTTTTGCGTGTTGGTTTTCTAAAAAGAGACCGCTTAAAGTTTCAACTTCTCTTCCATTTGCTTGGTGCGCTGGTGTTAAGCAGGCGCAGACTGGTGCACCATCAATCAGCACTGTACAAGCTCCGCAATCACCAGCGTCACAGCCAATTTTCACGTCGCGGGAATGCATTTTATCACGCAGTGCCGCAGACAGTCTTTCGCCTGCATTTAACTCTGTCTGTACCAGTTGACCATTGAGTTGAAAGCTAATTATGTCATAGGCCATCTGTTTATCCATCATACGCAATGGCCTTATCAAGTGCGCGGTATATCTGTTCTTCGACGACCTCACTTCTAAACTCGTTACTGGCGCGGACGTCAGAAATAGGAGATAATGGTTCAAGGTGTAGCCTATCAATTGAAACATCAGAGATTTTATGGCCTATGATATCTTCTTCCAGTAATAAAAGGCGCTGGGCGACCGGTGAGCATGCACCAACAGCGATGCGTGCATAGTCGATAAATCCCTTTTCATCCAACCCAATGACCACGGCTGTCATGGCGATGGATATGACCATATATTTGCGGGCGCCTAATTTTTTAAATGCGCTTTTTGTATGGGCGGGTGGGATTTTAAGATGAAGTGCTGTAACCAGCTCGTTTGGTGCCATCGTGGTTTTGCTAACACCTGTGACAAACGCGCAAAGAGCTTCGTGGCGTAAACCGAGTGGGCCGGCCACTTCAATTTCTGTTTCAAGTGTTAAAAGTGGAGGAATACTATCTGCCGCAGGCGACGCATTGCACAAGTTTCCCGCAATAGTTCCCGCATTTTGGATTTGAATGCCACCAACTTCGTTAGCAGCCTGCTGTAAGGCAACGAAAGCTAGTGGTAGGTCTGCTTTTGCAATATCGCTCCAGGTCGTTGCCGCACCGATCCGGATCATGCCATTATCAGACATTTGAATGCCGCGTAAGCCCTCAAGACGTGTGATGTCTAGAATATCGCGTGTGACAGGCGCTCGACCGCGCGAGGGGAAAAAATCTGTCCCACCTGCAACTAAATCGACACTGCGTGAGGCCATCAATTCGATCGCTTCGTCTAAATATGTTGGCGAAAAATACTCAGGCGGCAAACGGGTTCTCCATTCCTAAATCGTTTGTATGCAAATGTTAATAACTTCAGAAATAAATAGCAATCAATTCTTAATTTGATCCCATTATTAAGCAGGATGCGCAAAAATGTTGCTCTTTTAAGACAAACCATAAATAACACTATAGATTTTTAGTGAAAAACAGCATTTTGATATTAGGTGAGGCGTATAATGCGTGTAGAGGCTACTGCAGTTGGTTTAATTGATGATACGAGAGTTCGCGTAAGCCGATTTGAATTTGGAGTTGGCGAACAGACCGGTTGGCATGTACATGAATATGATTATGTAATCACAGCCATAACTGACTGTCATATGCAGCTTGAGCACACAGATGGATCTGTAACACACACGACTGTTCTTGCAGGATCGGCCTACCGTCGGGACGCAGGTGTAGAACATAATGTTATAAATGCGGGTCAAGAAAAAATGAGTTTTATAGAGATTGAACTGAAGTAAATATTTTGTTCTTATTTGAGGTGATTAAAAAAATATTTTCATTGAAGCCTCTCCATATAGGAAATCTGTTTTGTCATCTAATAAGCCCTTTGAGAAGTGCTACTTTACGCCTTATTTCCCATATTAGCGTTTTGCAGACAAAAAGAAATTTAACTGCTAAAACAAATTTTGCGCTTTGGATGCAGATGGCAACTTTCAGCGAGTAAAATACGTTCGATAGCCCTTTTTATTGAATAAGGATTAACGTGGTGGGCCATATGGCCCACACCTTTTAAAATAGTTAAATTTGCATTGGGTAATTGGTCAACAAAATCGTATGCGTGTACGTCGGCTGGTATTAAGAAGTCCTTTTCTCCGTGTATGATTTCCACTGGCAAGTAAAGTCCGGAATATTTCTTCGATAAGGAGGCTAATGCAATTTCTGTTTGGGCAAGATCTTGGCTATTAGCCATTATCGTATGATTGCGGCGAAATAAATCCACTCCAACTTTTTGTAAATATCCTACTGGTATTTCTTGAGGTGCAAAGACTTTCTTTAAGAATAGTTCGGTTTGCTCGTTAAAATGTCTTCCGGCCACACTTCTTGAATAAATCTCAACGGCTGGCTCTAATATACCTATCATTGCTAGCCATTCGGTTAATTTACTATAAGGCATATTTACTCCGGAGACGGATACGACGCCAAGTAGCTCATCTGGGTATTCTGATGCCCATTCAAAGGCAACAATCGACCCCCAACTATGGCCCACCAAGATTGGTTTTTTTATGCTGGATTTTTGAGCAAAACTTCTTATTTGCATTGCTTGTTTCTTAGCTGTCCATCTAGTTTCATCCCGTTTAGAATATCCAAAACCTGGTCGATCTATAAAAATAGATTTGTAGCTATTCGCATCTAACGGTGCGTTCGCCAAAACCCAATCTTGTAGATTTATGCTAGCACCATGGATAAAAATTACGGTAGTTTCGCCATCTCCCATTTCGAAGCTGTGAAAATCTAAATTATTAATCTTTTCAATGCTGCCTGCGGGTGGCAACAGCAGCTCTGTAGGTTTAATGGTAGCCGTTGAATTTTGTCCTGCCGAGCAAGTGCTTAAAATGACAGCTAGTGAAAAGCCTATGAAGGATTTACGCAAAAAATTAGCTTTAGGTTTTTTAAAAATTGTCTCAATCCGAATATAGACTACTGTAACCAATATTTTTTGAAATTGCAGTAAATGTATCCCTGTATCCTATTTCAAGTTCTAAGAGAAAATATTTTTTGTTGGTCTTGCATGCTCTTATTACCTGTAGCTTCAACTAGCCTCTCTTTTATTCTGAGTTCTCAATTTTGTGAACTCTTTATTATTATTTACAAAAAAGGGGCCAAAAAATTTGGCATTTTGTAAAATACTGATGCTGCTTGCTTTTAAAATGTATTCCAATTTTAAGTAAGAGGCATATTAATCTCTATGTTGCAGTGTAAAAATTAAATTTTGGAAAGCTTAAAAATGGATTTAGACAAGCCAACTCTTCACAACTGGAGATCACAGCCATATAGCGCATGGGCCTTTCGCCATGTTCGCGAAATTATCCCCACTGCTGAAATCCAGAATGATCCTGCTAAAATATCGGATCTTAAATTCGCAAAAGGTTCAATGCAAAGTGCAGCATTGGCCCAGGTTAGTAATCAAACTGGTTTAGATGCTCTGGTTATAGCGTGTGAAAACTCAATTCTATACGAATACTATGGTAATGGCGCAAAAGCAGACGATCAGCACATTCTTTTTTCCGTTTCCAAATCGCTTCTTGGACTAATTGCTGATCGTTTAATTAATGATAATATTATCAGAAAAGATGACAAAATTACAGATCATCTATACGAATTGCATGGAACAGCGTATGATGATGCAACAATATCTCATGCGCTAGATATGCGTATTGATGTTGATTTTGATGAAGACTACACTGCCAATGAAGGGCCAATTATAGATTATCGGTATGCTGCTAATTGGAACCCCACTCCAGAAAACATGCAAAGTCTAAACCTTAAAAAGTTTTTTAAATCGCTTGCAGCCAAAAGTGGATCTCATGGTGGTAGTTTCCATTACATTTCTCCCAACACAGATGTTCTTGCTTGGCTTTTTGAAAGAGCCTCCGGTAAAAGATATAATAAGCTAATTTCAGATTACTTATGGAAGCCACTGGGTTGCGAACGTTCGGCATATATCACAGTCGACCGCAGTGGAGGGATGCGAGCAGCAGGTGGAGTTTGTACTACCCCTAGGGATTTAGCCCGTGTTGGTTTAATGCTTGCAAATAATGGAAATAAAGATGGTCAGCAAATTATTTCTAAAGAGTGGTTAGAAGATATTTATCAGTGTGGCGATAAAGAAGCTTGGGATCAAGGGAGCTTTAAAGAATTTTTTGGCGCCCGCTCGATGCATTATAAATCTAAGTGGTATGTATGCCATGATAAAGGCAAATTGCTTCATGCGTTTGGAATCCATGGCCAATATTTATTCGTAGACCCAGCAAAGAAAATGACGATTGTCTTGATGTCAAGCGAGGCGAATGCACTTGATCAAGCTTTAAACGATAGAATTTTTAAATTTGTGGACGAGATTAGGAAATCACTGTGCTAAAGTGCCTTCTCTGAAATTTTGGAAAAGCTTAATCAAAATGGTTAACTATTTAGCGAAGTAGTGCTGGCTTGGCATTTGGAACTCCACCCTATTTTGCGGGTTTTGAATATGCAGCAATAAATAGACTTATTTGCCTTTAATTATTTTCAGGTTCAACATTAGATCGACGATGTTGTAAGCCTAAATCTAAGTATAATCGTCGTTTGTTAGAGTTAATAATTGTTTTGATTTTGTTATTCTGAGGCATTTTGAAAATAGATGTGGCGACTATTTGTTACGAGAGTAAAAATCTTTCGTGAACCACAGGTTTGGAATTTGATATGGCGCGTATTGCTATTGCTGGCCTTCAACATGAAACAAATACGTTTGCTTCTAGCCAAACAAAACTGACACATTTTGTCCGGCAGGGAGCATGGCCTGCGATGACCCGCGGAAATGATATTTTCGAAGTTTCTAAAGAATTAAATATTCCAATATCAGGGTTTATTGTAAACTGTCACCATAAAATAGAGCCAATTATTTGGGCTATGGCTGAACCAGGAGGGTATGCATCTGAAGATGATTTTGAAGCTATTTTTAGCGAGCTTGTTGAGGGGATTGTTTTGCTAAGCCCAGATTGAGTTTATCTCGATCTGCGCGTCGCAATGGTTATACAAAAATTTGACGATGCAGAGGCTGAATTATTTAGGAGAATTCATGAAAAAATGGGTTTTGAACTCCCAATCGCGATTAGCCTTGATCTGCATGCTAACATAAGTGAAGCGCTATTCGATTGTGCAAGTGTCATATCAATTTATCGTACCTACCCGGCCATAGGTTTCGCAAAAACGGGTGCGTGAGCTTCCAACCTTTTGGACAGATTTTTGCAGGGCCACTTGCCAAGGCCTTTCGCGAGAGTGATTTCCTTGTTCCTCTTACAGCGCAGTCCACAGAATTTAATCGCGCTTATTCCCTTTATTCACAATTACCAAACCTTTCGTCTATTTTTGTAGATCTAGCGATGGGCTTTCCACCAGTAGATATACTAGATTGTGGCCTGGGAGTTGTGTCCTATGCCGTGACAAAGGATAAGGCGGATAATGACGCTGATGAACTTCTTGAAATGCTGAATGCTGAGGAATGTCGGTTCGTTTCTAGGCTGATTGGTGCTGAACAAGCAGTAAAGCGCACGATGGAGTCTTCGGGTTCAGTTATAATTTCAGATCCACAGGATAATCCAGATGCAGGTGGTACAGGAAATCCAACTGTTATTTTAAGGGCGCTTGTAACAGTAGAGGCAAAAGATACAGTATTGGGGTCTTACACGATACTATTTTAGATAAAGGAGCTCATAATGCAGGATTAGGCGCAGTTCTTGAGGTTGTGTTAGGTGGAGGTCATGTAGAATTCTCTGAACGTCTGAAAATGGAAGATCATGTTGAAGCGCTATCCAGTGGTATTTTCCAATGTAGCGGCCCAATGTTTGGAGGGAGTAAAGCTAATCTTGGGTCAATGGCCTGCCTTAGAATATCAAATATCAGTATTAAAGTTGTTATTGGTACTGAAAGAAGTCAAAATTTAGACCAAGAGTTTTTTCGTGCTGTAGGAATAGAACCAAAGGAATATTCGATAATTTGTGTTAAAAGTGCAATCCACTTTATTGCTGATTATAATCAAATAACAAACAATATTATATTTGCGATTTTGCCTGGTGCAACTCCTTGCGAGTTAAAAGAAATTGCTTACACAACATTACGGCCCGGCCTTAGAATAGCGAAAACACGCAACGCGAATTAAACAAAAATAGAAGGGATTGATCACGAAAGCCTATGTTATAATTCCCACTATTTTTGCAAGATCTACATTCATCATTACTTAATCAAATCGCAGCTGTCAGAAGGCCATCTAAAACATTTGGATTTTATGATATTTATCCCAGAAGGGAAATTTTTACTCAGGCCATTTTGATCATAACTTCAATCACATTTAGTTATCCAGATAAAGTTTTATAAAATTTTGTTTGACCTGTTCAATCCCCCCAAAAATCGAATACAAAATCTAGTCTTTCTTATTTAGCCTCTAGGAGGCTTGTACTGGCCTAAAGTATCGGCGAGACTGCGTTATGTTAGGGTAGACGCTTTTGGGGCAGAGGTGCACATGAAAAAAATTCCATTGGTTGGATATAGTAGTAAGCTCTCGGGTCGTCCTGGTGACCGTATTGATTTCATGGTTTCTAGTGAGCTTGATAGAGATTATTGCGCACAGCTTTTCAGATCTATCAGTGCTGACCCGAATCCTAACGGGATGGGCATCGTTGAGCAGTGCTGTGACAAATTCTTTCCTAAGCGGAACTTTCAATCGCGACAGCAGAATTTCCACCCTGGCTCGTATGGCTTGACCAATACGAGCGTGCAGATTGAAGTGATGTCCTCAGTAAGGCTTTCAGCATTGATCTATCCAACTTTGCGTTGTTCCAATGAACAATCGATCCTGGAGTATGGCCGTTTTGGGATAGCTTTGGATGTTCAAGGCAGCGTGGTGTTGCGCGTTGATGAAACTATTGTCAGAAGTACCCATCCTGTCGAGTTGCGCCGATGGTACAGAGTTGAAGGGTACATTGGTATCTCGGGCGAAATGTCTCTAACGTTAGAACGAGTTGATGGCTCACAGCCTGCATCTAAGGTGCTTAAGAACTCCATGTCAGTGGGGAAATTGGACCAGATTGCAGAAGTCACAATTGCAGCTAGACTGTCAGATAGTAGCATAATTAATTATTTTAATGGAAAAATAGAGTCACCCCAAATTAGCAAGGATGGCTATACTTTAGCTTCTTGGGACTTTTCTAAAGATATTTCCAGCATGACTGTGCCAGGAGACGAATGCCCAGATTTAAAGCTCATAAATGCGCCAACGCGAGCTGTGACCGGTACTTTGTGGGACGCAAGTGAAATGAATTGGCAGCATAAGCCGGATCATTACGCAGCAATAGCATTCCATCAGGACGATATTTACGACTTTGGCTGGCAGTCTGATTTTAGCTTTGTAATTCCAGAGAACATGCCATCCGGTGTATATGTTATGCGTATCTCACTTGGCGCGTTTTATGATGCTATGCCGTTTTTTGTCTGCCCGAAACTCGGTCAGCCTACTGCGAAGGCCTGTGTGCTAGTTTCAACCTTCACCTATTCCATTTATGGAAACCATGCTCGCCCTGATTATGAGCCATCTTGGCTGAAACGAATGAATGACTGGAATGCCTACCCCAATAATCCAGCTGTCTTTAGTGATTATGGCCTGTCGACTTATAATAATCATCCAGATGGAACTGGCATTTGTCATGCTTCGCATAAAAGACCACTGTTCAACTTGCGTCCTGGGTATCTGACCTTTGGGCAGGCGGAGTGCTCAGGCTTGCGACATTTTCAAGCCGATAGTCATTTGATTTCTTGGTTGCACGCTAAAGATATCTCCTATGATATTGTGACGGACGAAGAGTTACACAATGATGGTGTCGTCGCAATTAGTGGCTATGATGCAGTAATTACTGGCAGTCATCCAGAATATCATACCACAGAAACATTGGATGCTTTGACGAATTATCGAGATAAAGGTGGGGCTCTCCATTACTTGGGTGGCAATGGCTTCTATTGGCGAATTGCTCGCCATAAAGACGACCCAAGCCTCTTAGAGATCCGCCGGGCGGAGGATGGTCTCAGAGCTTGGGCGTCAGAGCCTGGCGAATATTACAACGCATTCGATGGTGCTTATGGCGGTCTTTGGCGGCGGAGTGGCCGCGCACCTCAACAACTTGTTGGAATTGGCTTTACTGCTCAGGGTACATTTGATGGCATGCCCTATCATAGAGTGTGTCGCAATCCAAAATTTGACTGGGTATTTGAAGGTATTGATGATGAACTGATAGGTGACTTTGGTTTTAGCGGTAATGGCGCCGCTGGGTTCGAGTTGGATCGAATGGATATAAAGCTTGATGCAGGTCATGACATCACAGTTCTTGCGCAATCCTTTGCAACAGGGTCCAAATTTATCCTGGTACCGGAGGAGCAACTGACGCATCTGACTAATCTGTCAGGAGGCCCGGAGGAGGATGTGATGCGAGCAGATATGGTATATTTCGAAACGCCCAGTGGGGGAAAGGTTTTTTCAGTTGGTTCTATAACCTTCTGTGGAAGCCTACCATGGAATAATTTTGAAAATAACGTATCCCGCTTGCTTTTAAATGTACTTTCAAGAAGTATTGGTGATCATTGATAATAGCGAAGTGGTGTCTATGTCTGATTGACTGAAATTTATTATTGAAGCCTGCCCAGATTTGGTCTTTCTGCTACATTAAGTGCTGTCTCCAATGCAATTCCTAACTTCAGTGTGAATGCTTCCTGCCCAGCTGGCGCCACAATTTGCAAACTGGTAGGCAAGCCTGACTGGCTTGGCGCCATGGGTAGCGCGAGAGCACACATATCGATGTAATTGAACGGGCGCGTAAAATGGCCTGGTGAAGTGTCTTCATTGATATCATCTAGTTTGGGAGCTGGTTCTGTTAAAGTTGGGGTAAGTAGAGCGTCAAAACTTTCCATAGCCATGGCAAAATTAATCTGATCATTTTGCCGCTTCTGCAGTCTCTTCAAATGGCTTTCTTCTGTTATACTGCGCCCAACCAGCATTCTTTTACGGACATGAGGATCCATTTTTTTGCTTAGATTTTCATACATTTCATGGTGATTCAGGTAACCTTCGTAAATTGTAATTGCTCCATTTGCATCAGCCATTTCTCGATATGGCTCAGGAGCTTTGAAAATTTTCAACTCTGCACCTAAAGGTTCAAGTAGGTTTAAGGCTGCATCATAGCTTGCCAGCATAGCTGGGTTGCAGACTTGGCGCTCGGCGGGCTCTAGAACTCCTAATTTTAGTCCCTTTAAGATCGACAATTTTGTATCAGCGAGGCCATCCATTTCTGTCATATCTCGGTCAATATCCATACTAGGCACACCAGACATAATTGCGAACATAAGAGCTAGATCTTGAACGCTACGAGCCATTGGCCCAGGCGTGTCAAGCGAATTTGAGAGTGGCATAATCCCATCAGTTGGTAGGCATGCCTTGCTGACTTTCAAGCCAGCAAGTCCACAATAGGCTGCTGGCAGCCTTATGGAGCCGCCGGTATCACTTCCAGTTGCACACATCGCCATACCGCTCGCTACAGCAACACCAGAACCAGAGGATGAACCGCCAGGGACCCGCTCGTGTTCCAGATCCCAAGGGTTTCGTGGTGTTCCCATATGATGATTAGTACCCCATCCGCCAAGTGCACACTCAACTGTCTTTGTCTTACCTAGCAGTATTCCACCGGCATCCAAAAGTCGTTTGGCGATACTTCCTGTTTGAGATGAGACGCGACCCCGCATTTCCCATGACCCGTAACTTGTTATATGGCCAGCTAGGTCGTAAATATCTTTCAATGCAAAGGGAACGCCATGAAATGGACCAATACGTTGGTTTGCTGCAAATGCAGCATCGGCTGATTTTGCTGCCCTAAGAGCACTGGTTCTATAGACTTTCTGATAACTACCTAAGGAGGTGTCAAGCAACTCAATACGGGCTAGTTGCGCAGCGATGACATCACTAGGTAATAAAGATTTTTGACAAAACGCTTTTGATAACGAAATTATAGAGGCATATGGATTTCGTAACAAATCATTCATAATAGATGACTTTCAGGTAGCATACAAGTAGCACGTTGTTCGATTGAAACCTTACTGTCAGTGGTATTAATTAGCCAACTGTCGATCCCATTTTTGGCCAGGAACAGCTGCCAGTAGCTCGCGCGTATAGCTGTGTTGCGGTGCATCAAAGACTTCTCGGGTTGCGCCAGTTTCGACGATCTCACCATATCGCATAACAGCTAATCTGTCACAGACTTGGGCGGCAACCCGAAGGTCATGCGTAATGAATACCATTGAAAGGTTCATTCTTTCCCGTATTTCATCAAGTAGTTTCAAAATCTGAGCTTGTATCGACACATCCAGAGCCGAGACTGGTTCATCGGCCATCAAAATTTCTGGATCCAGCGCTAGAGCGCGCGCTATACCGATCCGTTGTCTTTGTCCACCAGAGAACTCGTGTGGATACCGATTAAATGCACGTACATCTAAACCAACAATTTCTAGTAATTCGCGAGCTCGCGTTTGGGCCGTTTGTCGATCTGCACCTTGGATCATTGGCCCCTGTGATATAATCTCTCCAACTTTAACGCGTGGATTAAGAGAGGCAAAAGGGTCCTGAAATACCATCTGAATCTTGGCTCTCCATGGCCTCATATCTGCGCGGTTAAGGTTGCAGATATTCACGCCATCAAGCATTATTTTACCGCTGTCGCTGTCCATTAAACGGATAATACAGCGTGCCAGTGTCGATTTTCCTGATCCGCTTTCTCCCACCACGCCCAAGGTCTCACCGCTGCGCAAGTCCAAAGTCACATCCTTAACAGCATGTACGAAGCGATTGGGCTTCCCCATTCCAAAAAAGCTTTTGCCGCCTCCAAACCTTTTTTGAATACTCTCAGTGGACAGAACAATTTTGTCTGACCGAGTGCGTGGAGCTCGAGGCACAAGGCTAGGTACTGACGCAATCAGCGCCCGTGTGTAACGATGTTCGGGCTTGTTTAGAACCTTATCGACAGAGCCGGTCTCTACGATACGTCCGTATTGCATCACCGCCACTCGATCAGCGATGTCAGCGACAACTCCAAAATCATGAGTAATGAACAATACACCACTCTTATGAATAGCCTGCATATCACTGATGAGTTTAAGAATTTTCGCTTGCGTAGTGACATCCAGTGCGGTCGTCGGTTCATCTGCGATTAATATTTTTGGTTCCAATGCCAGCGCCATCGCGATCATTGCCCGCTGCCGTTGCCCTCCGGAAAGCTCGTGCGGGTAAGCGGCAACGATTTGCTCGGGATCGGGTAATTTAACGTCTTCAAGTAACTCTATGGCGCGCAGACGGCGCTCTCGTTGAGACATCTTGACATGGAAGCGGAAAATTTCGTCGATCTGGACACCAATCGTCATTACTGGATTTAGCGCTGTCATGGGTTCTTGAAAAATCATAGATATTTCGCTGCCGCGGATCTGCCGCATGCGCGGATCAGACGCTTTAGTCAGATCTTCACCGCAAAACTCTATTTTGCCCTTTGAAATCCGGACATGCGGTGCAGGCAAGAGGCCCATCAGCGCGCGGGCGGTGAGCGATTTCCCTGACCCGCTTTCACCAACGATACAAAGAGTCTCTCCCGGTGATAAATCGACGGTCAGATTTTCTACCGCAAGATTACGCTCTGAACCCTCTGGTAGCGAAATATCTAAATCAGATATTTTAAGGAGTTTATCAGTCAATTTCGTTCTCTCAAACGGGGGTTCAAAGCATCGTTTAGACCCTCGCCAACAAGATTAATAGCTAGAACAGTGATTAGGATGGCAATCCCAGGAAAAGTGCAGATCCACCAAGCAACTCTTAACATTGATCTGCCATCGCTTATTATAAAACCCCAGCTCATTACGTTTGGATCGCCCAATCCTAAAAAGGCCAGGCCACTTTCAACTAAAATTGCGGTAGCTACCATTAGTGATCCAATTACAATGATTGGACTCAGGCAGTTGGGGAGAATTTCAGCTAACATGATCCTAAGATCTCCCATACCCAGGGTGTGACAGGCTTGTACAAACTCTCTATTTTTTAGTGCAAGGAATTCTCCACGCACCAAACGGGCGACCGCTGGCCAAGATACCACTGTAATTGCAATAACAACACTTTCGATAGAGGGCTTCATTATTGCTACAAGTAGAATTGCGAAAATAAAGGAAGGTATTGTTTGAAAGACCTCAGTGACGCGCATCAAAATATCGTCGACTAAGCCGCCATAATATCCAGCGAGGGCGCCAAAGATCACACCAATAAAAACCGCAGCTATTGTAGCAATTAAGCCAATTAGAAGAGATGTTTTCGCACCGTGCGCAATCCCTGCCGCCACATCGCGGCCAATAGAGTCGCTACCCAAAAGAAAACCGTTTTCTCCAGGCCCTGATAGTGGAAACCTAGAATAAAGAAACGGATCATTAGGGTAGATTAGGTTAGCAATCGATGCGAGGAAGATTACACACCCAAGAATGATAAGTCCCAGCACTGCCTGTCGGTTGCACGAAAATCTATTCCAGAACTCTGTCATATCAATTCACTTCTATTCTGGGGTCAAGGAAACAATAGATCACATCAACAACGAGATTTACGGCTACAACCAAGCCGGATGATAACAAAAAGATTCCCAAGAGTAGGTTAAGGTCACGCGCGAAGAGGGACTCAAATGCAAGCATGCCCAATCCCGGCCAAGCAAAAACGGATTCAACTATTACAGAACCTCCAATTAATGCTCCAACCTGAACGCCCGCCATTGTAACCACTGGTAAAAGTGCGTTTCTCAGCACGTGAATAAATGTGATTCTACGCTCAGAAACGCCTTTTGCCCGGGCTGTTATGACGTAATCCTGTCCATATTGTTCTAACATTGAAGCACGCATCATCCGAGTGTAAAGAGCTAGATAAAATAGTGATAGAGTTATGGTTGGTAGTACCAAGTGGTGCGCAATATCCTTAAGACGATCAAAACCTTCGTAAAATGCAGCGCTATTTTCCATGCCACTTGTTGGGAACCAATCATTTTTGATTGAAAAAAGAATTATCATCATTAACCCAACCCAGAATAACGGTGTTGCGTAAGTGATAAGAGCGAAAACGCTTACAACAGCATCTTTCCATGTGTTTAAATTTACTGCTGCAAAAAGTCCCAGCAACACTCCAAAGCCGACAGCCAAGAGTATAGTACTCACCATCAGTAGTAACGTGGGCCAAAATCTATCAACAATTAATTCTGTTACTTGCATATCATGGCGGAATGAATAACCCAGATCCAGTTGAACTACATTTTTGAGATAGTGTGCTAGTTGGACGGTTAGCGGCTTATCAAGGCCAAATTTTTTTCGCATTTCTTCCATATATTCTGGGGTTGCTGATCCAGCCTCGCCTGCCAGCACATCAACGGCGTCTCCTTCAGCCAAATTGAGGAGAAAAAAGTTCATCACAACTATCGCAAGAATAATAGGTATACCTTGTAACAACCTTCGGGAGACATAACGAAGAATTTTACTTGATCTGTTCATAATTTGGTCATCTTTAGAAAGTTCTTAATTTATTTGCGGGAGATTTATATCTCGCCACCTACGTTTAGTTAAAAAATGAGCCAGAGGAAGCCCCTGGCTCATTAACATTAGTTAAGTCTTAGTCGATGTAAGCGTCACCGAAGGAAGCATAAGCACCCATTGCTGAGCCGTAAGCTCCTTTAAACTTGGTGTTGTAAACAGTCAAAAACTCAAGTTCAAAAAGGTTTACAACTGGCATGTCATTGGCAAGAATATTTTGAATCTCAAGGTATACTGCGGCACGCTTTTCGGCGTTTGGCTCTGTCATACCGGCACTTAAAAGAGTATCCAGATCTGGATTGCTATAACGCGAAGAGTTCACAAAATGAGTCCCTTTACGGATCATGTTGCTGCCGTAGTGTCTGTGAACACCCAGAACTGGATCGGATAGCTGATAAAAGTAATTGAGGTTCATTTCGAAATCATAATTATGATAAATCCGCTTTAACCAAGTGGGTACATCCTCATACCTTAGTTCAACCTTAATACCAATTTCACCAAGAACCTGTTGGATATATTGACCTCCCCGTTTCCAATCTTCCCCATAAGGAATAAGGTCAAACATCGCCGTCATTCGGACGCCATCACCATCTTTTTTATAACCCGCATCATCAAGGATTTTATTGGCCGTTGCTATGTCGCCGGTAGCGGGATAGTTCGGCATTGAGGCATGAAGGCCTGTTGCTGCAAAATTACTGGACAGGGCGCTAGTTGCTGGCTTTCCGTATCCAAAAAAGATCGTATCAATCATATACTGTCTATCAATTGCTGTCGAAATGGCGCGTCGGACTGCGGCATCTGTGAATGGGCCTTCTTTAGTATTAAACTCGATCAGCGCCATCGGGTTTATCATTGAATAGCCATCAGTTGTAACGGAGATATTGTCTTTCTCTTTATTCAATCGAACCGCTTCAACATTTGAGACGGCATTATAGGCTGCGTATAGAACTTCGCCTTTCTCCATCGCTGCTGCACGGGTTGATGCGTCTGGAACAAAACGTCCGACAATCCTGTCGAGATAGGGGCGGCCTTCTTTCCAATAGTTCTCATTTTTATCCAGCCTTATATATTGACCTTTTTTCCATTCATTAAATATAAATGGTCCAGTGCCAACTGGGCTATTTGCCAATTTTGCGCTCTTTATGTCTTGCCCTTCCAAGTGATGCTTGGGCACTATCGGCGATTCATATGAAGAGAGAGCGCGCAACATATATGGGGCTGGATTTTCAAGATTAAACACTGCTGTGTGTTCATCTGGTGTGTCGATACTCATTACTTCTTTGAATGAATTAGGGCCGCGCGGGTGAACTTTTTTGAGAACATCCATAATTGTGAATTGTACATCTTCAGAAGTGAATGCTTCTCCATCATGCCAAGTGACTCCTTTACGCAGATTGAAGGTCACTGTTTTACCATCGTCACTTACATCCACGCTTTCGGCTAACATAGGAACCATTTTCCCGTCATTGTCATAGTCGAATAAACCATCATAAATTTTTGGCCCCAACAATCCGATTGGACCGGATGTGGAAACGTATCCAGCCATTGTTGGTGGTTCAGGCTGCACCAAAAATACTAATGAGCCGCCAGCTTGTTGCGCCTGTGCAGCAGCCCCGCTAAACGAAATTGCCGCTGTTGTTAGGGCAAATTTTATAAATTTATGAGTCTTCATTAACTTTCTCCCATTCGTTTGTTTACAAAGATATTCAGATACATTTAGCATATAAGAGTCAACGAAAGAAAATAATTACATGAATTATGAATGAATTTTTTAAATTAAAATGTGGAGATGGTCCTTGTGAGTCTCGTCTTCAAAAATAGGGAGCATTTTGTCCAAAAATCAAATTCATTTTGGCACTAAAAGCTCTTTTTGGGAACTAGTTATGATCCCAAAACAAATCAATTTTGCAACAGCTTGAGATATATTCAGATAGGTTTAAGGGTCTGTCTTGGGATTTTCTTATAAGCATCAAAAAAAGGCAACTCCACAATTTTGCATGCTTCAACCGCTCCCTTGGCTGAGTGTACTGATAGGTCATAAGTTGGCGATTTGTCAAACTTATGGAAACGAACATATCCGATGCCAGCATTGAGATTAGGGGAATATGCACCTGTTGTAACAAGACCCACTTCGCAGGCCCCATCAAAGATCAAATCTCCTCCACTAGGAATTAAATCCGCACATAGCAAACCAAAAAGCCGCTTGCTTCGTGGCGCATTCAAGAGAGCATGTCGCCCAATAAAGCCCTGTTTCTCGAGATCGACAAATTTGTCTAGGCCTACTTCAAATGGGTTTACGGTTGTATTAAAATCGCTGCCACTGTCTAGAATACCGGCTTCGATCCGGCGAGTATTGATTGACTGCATGCTGCTGAAAATCATACCTTTTGGAGCGCCAATATTAAACAAATGATCCCACAGTAAAGTATAGTTTGTGTCTTGCCCAAGGGTATAAATCTCGTATCCAAGTTCTCCGGACCAGCCAGTACGAGACACATAAACCTTTTGCCCTGAAATTGTCACAAATTTAGAATGAAAATACAGCAGTCTATGATCAACTTGGCCATTTGTTAATTTGTGCATGATTTCATAAGACTTTGGGCCTTGAAGCTGTAAAACCCGTGAGTGAGGGTCTGTAATTGTGACGTTATATCCATCACGATGGGCTAAGAGCCAAGTATCAAGATCCCCATCAGGATGTACAAACCAGAACCTATCTTGCGCCAGCCTGAACAAAATGCCATCCATAAAAAGACCTCCGTCGAACGTACAGGCGATTACATAGCGTCCACGACCGTTGGTCATATCGGATATTTTCCGCGAA
Source organism: uncultured Alphaproteobacteria bacterium (assembly GCA_913031285.1). Lineage (GTDB taxonomy): Bacteria > Pseudomonadota > Alphaproteobacteria > Rhodobacterales > Rhodobacteraceae > LFER01. The sequence continues at coordinate 56,300 of CAJWEI010000009.1, forward strand.
AAAATATGCTCTAGAAAAGCAAGTACATCTGGCCCAGTTATCTCAATCGGTCGCTCGGGCACATCATAAAGCGCGGCATGTTTTCGGAGGGCCCAGTACGTCTCAACAGGATCATCACCATTATGATGTGCAAAATACCGCCCTGCAGCTAGTCTTAAAACAGTGTCTTTGTTTGCATAGCACGCATGAAATGGCGACAGTTCATTATTGCCAACGTAGACATCTTGAATTTTGCTTCGATCTAGAGCGGACAGATTAATCATGTTGTTTTCTTGGTGTATTATCGATCGCAGTAAGCACAGATTTTATTACCGTCACAATCTCTTATGTATGCGTAATAGATTTCACCGTCTTCTGGACGTGGTCCTGGTGCACCTGCGTCGAGCCCGCCATTTTTTACAGCGGTCTCATGAAAGGCATCAACAGCCTTTTTAGATTTTGCTTTTATCGCAACCATCGATCCGTTGCCTGATGTGGCAGGTTCTTGGTTAAAGGGAAGGGTGACGTAAAACTCTATTTCGCTCTGATCCAAATTTTCTGCATATCCAACGTAATCTTCAGTACGCTCAACTTCCATCAATCCCAATGGTGCGAGAATAGCACCGTAGAACCCTGCTGAACGAGATAGGTTGCTTGAGCCAACCATTACATATCCAATCATAATATAATCCCTGTCTGAAGGACCGTATAATCCTTTGTGAATTAACTACTTCTAACGAGAAGCTTAAAGTGATGTCGTTTTTGATACGAGATTAATTTATTTACCTTTGTTTTGTCTCATAGTCTGGGTTTTGCCAGACCTCTGCATCGATACTTGGAAGTGATGGCTCGCCCAGAACATTGTCACTGAGTTTTTCAGCGATCATAATAGTGGGGCTATTGGTATTGCCATTCGTGACCATCGGCATAATCGAGGCATCAATTACCCGGAGTCCCGAGACACCGTATACTTTTCCGCTTGGATCGACAACTGCCCCTTTATCAGTCCTAGATCCCATCCGCACTGTTCCAGACAAATGCCACTGGGTAGTCGTATGGCTTTTTATATGTTGGTCTAGATTAGCATCGTCTTGAACACTGTCTCCAGGAAAAATTTCTGCACCACGAATATTTTTAAATGTAGGCTGGCTAACTAATTCGCGAACTAAACGTATTCCAGTGCGGAGGAGATCTCTGTCTCTTGGGTCTTGGAGATAATTGACCAATATGCAAGGTGGTGACTCGGGGTTGGAGTCGCGTAATTTAATCCTGCCTCTACTATGAGCTCTCATAAGGCCGACATGAATTTGAAAAGCATGTTCTTGAATCGGTGACCATGTCTTATCGTCTACTGCGATGGGTGAAATAGTTAGTTGTAGGTCTGGATATTCTACGCCTGGACCAGACCTTATACATCCCACTACATCAAAATGGTTTGAGGCACATATGCCCTTCCGTGTCAAAACCCACTGGATTCCTGCCATTATTTTCTTGTAAGATTTTGTTTTGGGCCAAATAGAAATTGGTTTGAGACTTTTGTATTTAAGTACGAAATCAGGATGGTCATTGAGATTTTGGCCTACACCAGGCAGGTTTGTAATAACTTTGATGCCGAGATCTTTCAAATGATCGGCAGGTCCAATACCAGATAACATTAAGATATGGGGGCTACCAACTGCACCAGCACTAAGGATCACCTCTTTGGTCGCAGTCACTTTAATTTCTTTTCCACCTTTCTTTTTGTAGATAATACCTGTCGCTCTACCACTTTCAATCAAAACACGTTGGACATGGGCATTAGTGATAATGGTCAAATTCTTCCGATTTTTAATGGGTTGAAGGTAAGAGACCGCGGTGCTGCTGCGCTCGCCTTTATATATCGAGCTATCAAGTAGCCCAAAGCCTTCTTGACAAAAACCGTTGATATCCTCAGTCAACGGGTAGCCGGCCTCTTTTCCAGCTTCAATAAACTTTAAAAATAGAGGGTTATCTGCTTTAGGCCTTTGAATTTTTAAAGGTCCAGATGAACCGCGAAATGGGTTCCCTCCACCACTATAATTTTCCATTTTTTTAAAATATGGTAGCACGTCTGCGTAACCCCAGCCATCGCATCCAGATTGACGCCATCCGTCGAAGTCAAGCGCGTGGCCTCTTATGAACACCATACCATTTATAGAAGATGACCCTCCCAGAGTTTTGCCACGGTCGTGCTGTATCTGTCGTCCGTTTAATTCCGCCTCTGGTTCGCCTTTGAAAGCCCAATTTCGTTTCGTGCTTTTGAGGTTTGTCAGGCAAGCTGCAGGCATTTTAATAAATAGCCCTTGGTTTTTAGGACCAGCTTCAATTAAGAGGACGTTGTGATTTGCGTTACAAAGACGATTGGCAACAACGCTACCAGCGGACCCCGCTCCAACAATGATATAGTCAAACGTCATTTGTAACCTTTAAAAAAGCAGAATTCCTGTTACTGCTGAATTGCCTAATAGACAAACTTACAAATTATTCTAACTGATGTATAGTTTATTTAACTGATTGACAATATACTTTCCAACGGTCAGTGAATGGAAGCGGTCAAAACTGTATTTAAGAATTGATGGATATTGATGGTTTAATGGTAGTCTGGAAGTGAAATTGTCGACTACCTCCAGAGCGAAGCTCGCTTGCCTTTACGCGGGCGCAGTCTGGGGGTTATTTTGGATTCCTTTACGGGCGTTAGAAGATGCCGGACTGCATGGTCTATGGGTCATGGTCGTTTACTTCCTTGTCCCAACGTTTTTTCTCTTTCCAATCGGTATTTGGCGATGGAAACATATAGTGGCTGGTGGATTTCAGCTTCAGATTACAGCCATGCTGTCGGGTGTAGCTCTGTTGTTGTACACGATGTCAATCGTCTACACTGATGTCGTTCGTGCAATATTGCTATTTTACTTAACTCCTATCTGGGGAACGGTTTTAGCTCGAGTTTTCTTGGGTATTGCAATCACATTTCAGCGCATTGTTGCAATGTCAGTAGCATTTATTGGTGCGCTTACTATTTTTGGCTTGGGTGTACAATTCCCCGTGCCCCAAAATCTAGGCGACTGGATGGGGGTTGCCGCAGGAATATTCTGGGCCTTAGCTAGTTTGCGGATAAACATATATAAAGATTACTCAGCTATTGAAATGACCCTAGGCTTTTTTTTCTGGTCTTTAATTTTCTCATTAATGGCAGCTTTGGTTTTTGCGCCATCCAATATTCCCTCAATGTCTAAGATAATTCCTACCATTCCATTTTTACTAGTTTTCATGGCAATACTTATTCTTCCCGGCACTTATGCATCTCTTTGGGGACCAAAGTTCCTAAGTCCAGGCGTGGTAGGTTTATTATTTATGACCGAAATTGTAGTTGGCTCTATTTCTGTAGCATTATTACTTGGAGAACCATTTGGCACGCGAGAATTAATGGGTATTATTTTAATTACAATTGCCAGTCTTATAGAGCCGCTAACACGACTTTTCCCTGTCCGAAAATAGTCTGCGGATACTCGTTAGCCAATTAGCAATTAATAACTTCTAGGGTTTGTTTTTGGAATGCCTTTGAGCTAAGTGAAATACTCGCTACTGTTTCAATTTTATTGCGCGCAGCTTTATGTTTTTCAACGTCCATGGCATCGCTTGGAAGTAATTTATTTATAGCATATTCCATTTCTGAAATGGCATTATTACTGCTGACATTTGAGCTCAATAGTCCTGCGCGTACCCACAGTCCATCAATAAGGACGCTGAGATGCCTGGCTGCCAATAATGCTTCAGCTTTTGGAAGAAAATGCTTAATTTCATGTTTAAGGTTGCTCTGGTTTCGTTGATTACAAGCTATTTGAATTCTTTGACACTGTTTGTTGTGGGGGACTTCTGAGATTAATGATACCCAAGCCTGGCAAACTCGCCGGTTAAAAATTGTATCAAAAAAGTTTGCAACAATGATTGCCCATAAGCGCTCATATGGGGTTTCTGCAAAGCGATATAACTCTACCACAGACTCACTAAGCAGCCCATTTGATCTGCGAAAAACCGCTTCTAGTAGCGAACTCTTGTCTTTAAAGTGATGAAGTACTACTCCCTTAGATACTCCCGCTATTTCGCCAACCTTGTCTAGTGTTGTCCCGCGCAATCCAAACTTAATAACAGCCTCAAATGCTGCTTTTGATAACTCTGCTCGCCGTATAGTTCTTATTGAGCTGGAACGCATTTGGCTTATACCTCATTTAGATTTGAACAATTTCAGTGTGGCTCATTACGAGTCAAAAGTCTAATAATCAACCGTTGACTTAAAAAACTTTCTAATGGTAAGTATTTCAAGCTGAAAATTATAATGGGTTTAATCGTTTCTAAACACTCGTTATGATCTGGATAAAGTAAATTTAGTTTCAAAGGGAGAAAAAATGTTCAATTTATCAAGAGTGGCAAGACTTGTCGCAGTTGCGCTATTAGCTTCAGGAGGCGCCGTAACTGCTGGCAATGTGCCCGAAACTGACCAACCTATCAAAGTGATTATGAATGACTGGACTGGGCAGCATGTCTCTACAAAAATCGCTGGCGCTCTACTTCAAAAAATGGGCTACAACATAGAATATGTTAGCGCTGGAGCATTACCGCAGCACCCGGGGCTTGCGCAAGGAAATCTGCATTTTCAGGCTGAAGTCTGGAGTAACAACGTTGGTGATCTATTCCCAAAAATGGTTGAGACTGGTGAGATTGTCGTTTTAGGGGATTTAGGATTAGAGCCAAGAGAGGGCTGGATTTATCCACCTTACATGGAAGAAAAATGTCCAGGTCTTCCAAATTATAAAGCTCTCTATGATTGTGCACAAGCATTTGCAACAGCTGAAAGCTTTCCAAATGGCCGCTTGATCACCTATCCGGCAGATTGGGGTACTCGATCCCGTGACGTCGTTACTGGCATTGACCTTCCTTTCAATGCAGTTGCTGGTGGTAGTGAAGGCGCAATGATTGCCGAGCTAACATCGGCAATGGCAACAAAATCACCGATTATTTCGATGATGTGGCAACCACATTGGATCTTTGCTGCACATGATTTCAACTGGGTCGAATGGAACCCGATTGATGGTGAATGCATCGAAGAAAATCAGGAAAAAGAAACTGCTTGTGGTTTTTCTCAGGCAACTGTGAACAAAGTAGTATGGAGCGGCTTTGAAGAAACTTGGCCTGCAGCGTTTAAAATGCTTTCCATGATGACTCTGACGAACGCGGATCAAAATGCTGGTATTCTTGAGGTAGATAATAAGGGTCGCGACATCCATGATGTTGCAGACGAGTGGTTGGCAAACAATGAAGCCACTTGGAAACCATGGGTTGCTGCAGCGATGAACTAAGGCATCCTAAGTCTAAAGGGGTGGCAGCTTGATAGTTGCCCCCCTTTATTTTGAGTGATTTATGATTGCGCTCCTGAGTTTCTACAGAGTAAGTTGGTTGCGCAAAAAATCAGGAGATGTGGATGAAAACTAGTGTTGAAGATAGGAAAGAAATCAAACTATCTTGCCGAAATGTTTGGAAGGTTTATGGCGCGCGTCCTGAGGGTTTTTTTGAAAATGGGAATGGATTGGTTAAGGACGTAAGCTCTCATGCCGAAAAGCTGCGTGAAAATGATCATATTGTTGCAAATGCTGATGTGACCTTTGATGTGCATGCGGGCGAAATTTTTGTCATCATGGGGCTTTCTGGATCTGGGAAATCTACAATTGTGCGCTGCTTGTCGCGATTGGTAGAGCCAACTGCAGGTGAAATCATCTTGGATGGTGAAGACCTTTTGAAAAAATCTGATGCTGAATTAATCGATATTAGGCGCCATAAGATGGGAATGGTTTTCCAGAGTTTTGGCCTGATGCCGCATCTTAATGTTATCGACAATGTTGCATTTCCACTTAAGCTGCAAGGCAAGGCGGAAAACGAATGTTATCAGCAGGCCAAGCGGGTGATAGAACTTGTAGAATTACAGGGTCGCGAAAATAATTATCCAAAAGAACTATCAGGCGGGCAGCAACAAAGAGTCGGTATTGCTCGATCACTTGCCGTTGAGCCAGATATCTGGTTTCTTGATGAACCTTTTTCTGCGCTCGATCCATTAATCCGAAAGCAAATGCAGGACGAATTTTTAAGCATCCAGTTAAAGCTACAAAAATCAATTGTTTTTATTACTCATGATTTTCACGAAGCTCTGCGACTTGCTGATCGGATGGCGATTATGCGCGATGGTGCGATTGTACAAATTGGGCGGCCTGTTGATTTGATCTTGAACCCTGTAGACGATTACATCCGTGAATTCACGCTTGACGTCCCTTGGGAAACTATTTTGACTGCGGCCGATATTGCTGAGCCATCTGACGAACCCCTTGCAGGTCTTGGCAGCGTTTCCGAGGATACGCTGATAGAAAAGCTCCTGTACTACCTTGGTGATAATGACAGAGGTGTTATTGTCCATGCTAAAGATGGGTCTGTTCTGGGTGTTGCCACTGCACGTGGAGTAGTGAAGGCTTTGTCCGCTGGAAGTGGTCCGGACACGAGCTCTGTGAAGGTTTAAAGATGCGGCTTCATAATCTGAATCGTGGCTTTTTTCACTGGTTGGCAGTGATTGCCATAACTTTGGCCTGTATCTCCATCGAGGGCGAATGGAAATGGTTGTCTGAATATCCAAATGCATTTATAGCACCATTTTCGGATTGGCTTAACGTCATAATGGACTGGACTGTCAATAATTGTGGTTCCTTCTTTATGGGCATTTCATGGCTGCTTGAATGGCCAATATGGGCAGTTCAAAAGGTTCTAAACTGGTTGCCCTGGTCAGTATCGGTATTTTTATTTTCCGCCGTTGCTTATGCGGCCTCTGGCTGGCGGTTGGCAATTTTTACGCTTTCAGCAACCATTTATATGGTTGTCATTGGCTATTGGGAAGAAAGCATGAATTCCCTCTCGCTTGTAGCTATATCTGTTCCTCTGGCGATTTTGATAGGGTTTGTTATTGGAGTATGGGGGTTTTATTCCGATCGAGCCGAACGGGTGATTATGCCATCCCTTGATCTTTTTCAGACAGTTCCTGCTTTTGCCTACTTGCTGCCAATTTTACTTTTGTTTGGCTTTGGGACAGTTGTTGGATTAATCGCCAGCGTTTTATATTCATTTCCACCCATGGTGCGTAACACAATTATCGGATTGCGCAGTGTAGCGCCAGAGGTAATAGAGTCTGGCCTTATGTCAGGGGCGACCCCGAGCCAGTTGTTCTGGCAAGTAAGAGTACCGTCCTGCCGCAGACAAATCCTACTCGGGGTAAATCAGGCCACAATGGCCTCCCTGAGCATGGTCATTATCGCCTCAATTATTGGAGGAACCTCTGATATTGGATGGGAGGTTTTGACGACAATCCGCAAGGCGCAATTTGGTGAAAGCCTATTGGTCGGTATGGTTATTGCCCTTATGGCGATGATAATTGATCGCATCACTTTTGGATTGGCACAGCGCTCTGGCATTTACGATCCAAATCAACAGGGTCTATTTGAGCGTTATCGGCTATTGTTGATTGCCGCCCTTGGCGGGGCGGTTCTCTTTGTTCTGGCGCAAATATTCAGCGTTCTCGTGGATTGGCCGCGTGAAATGGTCTGGAGCCCGGGTAGAGCAATGAACGATGGCCTTGCATATCTCATCATCAACTACCACGCTCAGATTGACGCAGTGAAGACGTTTGCATTTTTTTATGTGATGCTGCCGATTAAAATTGGGCTGCAAGGTGCTGTTAGCCCCTTTACTTGGGGGTTTGCTCTGACACCGTATCATAAGGCGATTTATACTTTAGCAATGGCTGGTTTTTCTTTATGGCTTGGCTTACGTGGCAAAAATATGGCTGGGGTTTTGGTGATGCTATTTGCGGTGTTTATCTATTTTGGACTGACCAATATCCCATGGCCTTGTGTGATCCTAATATACGGCGTGATAGGCTGGAAAGTTGGAGGCCGTAATTTGGGTCTAGGCACAATGCTTGGTTTTGGTTTTATGGCGGTCACTGGAAATTGGGCAGAAGCAATGCTATCGATTTATTTATGCGGCATTGCAGCGATAATCTCATTTATTTTTGGCACTAGTGTCGGTATTTGGGCGGCACATAACGACCGTGTTTCAGCGTTTGTGCGGCCTATAAATGATACGATGCAAACTATGCCACTATTTGTCATCTTAATTCCTTTTGTTATGGTTTTCAAAATTGGCGAGTTCACGGGCCTTCTGGCGATTATTGCCTATGCGTTTGTGCCAGCTATCAGGTACGCTGAGCATGGCCTGCGAAATCTCCCTGAGACTGTGATTGAGGCTGCAAATATGATGGGGGCAACTAAGAATCAGTTGCTTTGGCGCGTTAAAATACCTTTGGCATTACCAGTGATGATGCTGGGCCTGAATCAGACCATTATGTACGCGATTGCAATGCTGGTTATTGCTGCTTTGGTTGGGACAAACGGGTTGGAACAAATCGTTTATATTGGATTAAGTGACGGAAATTTTGGGATTGGGATCATAGCTGGCTTAGGGATGGCAATTATCGCAATTATTGCAGATCGTACGACGCAAGCTTGGAGCCGCACAAGGCGCGAACAATTAGGGCTAGATGCTTCCTTATGAGAAATAGCTATCACTAAATATTCATATTGGAGTTAGAGTATGAACGCTACTGATAAACTTCCTTTAACGAGTGCTCATTGGGGTACATACCGTGCACGGGTTAGTAATGGCCGTGTTCAAGAGTTACTAGCTTTTGAAGAGGATA
>CAJWEI010000010.1 GCA_913031285.1 uncultured Alphaproteobacteria bacterium
TCACTAATATATGCGACCATTCAAAGCCGCTAATCTTATTTTCTAAAAAAAATTATATATCAACATCCTGACGGATATCTAATAAGTCATGGTTCACATTTCAGAAGTTGGCGAAACTCTTTCAGCAACAAAAGGTTTTCACTCAGCTATTTTTTCCCCAGCCCATTTTTTGTATTAAGAATAAAATTGATCAAATCTCTGGTATACTCCAACCTTCAATCAGATCTAATTTACTAGCGAAGCAAAAAAATCGCTCATCTTCGCAGAAAATTACAACGCTGAATGTATTGAAATGGATTTACAATAAAACATTGTTTTTTAGGTTAAATATTTTGGTATGAAATAGTTTATAGAATGGCTCAAGGTCTGTTATTTACATGAACATCAATAATTTGGTGACAGATGCTAACCTATAATATAAAAATTATGAATAAATATACATTTTAAGTGCGATTAAAAACTTAAATCATATTGGGGGAATAAATCTAATCTTAGAAGGTAGTGTAACAAATCATGCACTCCAAGCTTACTATTTTTATGTCAGGCTCAATAGTAGGAATTTTTAAGTAACGAAGAAGACAGTAAAGATAATTTAAGATAAGGAAAAATAATATGGCTACTAAAGAAGCAAACAAAGAAGCGATTGCAAAGAACCGGAAAACTATTTTCTCGATAGAATCTGAAGTTTTATCAAATAAGGCTCTAGTCTATCAATCACGATCAATGATCGAGGAGAACCGGATGATGATTTTGAGTAACTATGCCGCGGCATTTATGGGCAACCGCCAATTGGCAAATGCGAATACCGATGAAATTTTTTCGAACCGAGCCGCCATTCTGCAAAACATGAATACAGCGAATGAAGTAGAGCAGAACTATGTTGATGCTCAAACTAATAAGTCTAATCTAGACTTCCTTAAACACCGCTCTGCTTTGAATTCTTCGGTACTTGAGATAAGTAAAAAAATGGCTGAGGTTAATGCACAGCTTGTAGCAATCAATCGGGAAATAATGGATGCGAATAAATCCATTGTCGAGTTTAATAAAGGCGAGATAGCCGCTAATGCCGAGATGCTGAGCGGTTCTTTGTCCGCAGAGTCGGCAACTCCTCAAAGCAATGCAGACATAATTGCTAGCAACACTGCTTTAATGGCAGAGCTGACCGCAAATATCACTAACAACCGTGGCACCATATTGGCGGTATTGGAAACATCTGAAATGAACTCAGCGGCTCTTATGAAGAATAAGGATGAGATCAATGAGAGACGTATTTCAATTATGGAAAACCGCAAAGGTATTGCTGATAACAAAGCGAAAATTGGCTAGTTCTAGTTACCGAATTTCTTAGTACTATCCCTTGCGGCTAAGAAACTTTTGATTAGCTTGGCAGTTAGGCGGGCCACTCCAAAAAAGGGCCCGCCTTTGATGTTAGTATAACGTATTAAAGCCGGTACTTAGATGCGTCTCCAGCTAGGCAAAAGCAAAGCGGTCCGCAAGCATTAGCTCAATTTTAGAACAGTTATATATATGGTTAATATTATTTGGAATTTTACTTTATCGCTTTTCAAGGCTTTGTATCAGTCATAGATCAATTCGCAGTAAAGTATCTGCATTTCTTTCACTTTGTTTATTGTAGTAGCCTCTACAATGCTAATGACATTTTTATCAATTGATTAATTCTAACTTAATTATTGAAGGGTCTGATGAAGATTTTCTGATTTTGAAATCATGCTTTTAATCCAGACATGTGATGGATGAATTAAAAAAAACAACATGGTTATGTTTTAAAAAATAAGAGGCTATCGGTTAAACATGCTTTTCATACGTTAAACGATTAAAAGACTCTTCACTTGGGTCCAAAGAAAAAATTATCGCTCAAAGACAATTACTTACAAAAAACGTAAGTGCACATACAGGTGATAACCTAATAAATATTTAATAAGCTTGATTTGCTTAATGGTCGGGACGGCAAGATTCGAACTTGCGACCTACGGTACCCAAAACCGTCGCGCTACCAGGCTGCGCTACGCCCCGACTGAGCATTTTGCTACTCGATCGTATGCCAAGTATCAAGCTATCTTCCGAAAAAATATCTTCCAACATTCATTTAAATTTATCAAGATCAAACGGAAGGTACAAAACAGACTAAATTACACAAATTCATCCGCATAGAATACAGCATAAAACCTTTTGGAAGTGGTTTACGGTACCCATTTTCATAGATTATGCATAGGATATACACACATTGCCGTTCTTTTAAAAACAAAACTTGATAAAATCATTTTTAGAAATAAGTGGCGGGTCGCCAGCGCAGTTTGGTTCCAAAAATATTTAGGTTGTATTTACTATTTTATTCACAGGCCCAACTCGCCTTGTACATAATCACCGGATGTCTCATCTCTGACCCAACATGGAATTCATACCGCTCGGAAAAAACTCCTTTTTTTCTTAAACAAATTCCTCATTTTACCGCCAAGAATAGGTGTTTCATCATAAGGTCTTGCAGTTTCATTAATTTGAACGATTTTACCTATGCAATCGGCGAAGGCTGTATCTAGCGGGACGGTTGTGTTTTTCATCCAGAAAGAAACACTTTGGGGCGTCGTTTATACAAAAAGCATTCCTTCGCACTGCTCAAGATCTGAATTATTCATCAACCCTTGCGCACAGGATTTCTGCATATCAGCAATGATCACTCCAAAACGAACATGACCAAAAGTGCCGCATAGATCTATCTGATCAACTGAACATTTTTGAGAAACCGCACTGATTGGAGAAATGATACAACAAGTAACCCAAACTAATGATCCATGCAGTAAAATTTAAATATTTGCCTAACTCTTCTCTCACTTTTAAAACAGCAAGAGCGTAGAGAAACAATATGTTTATATCCCTAAATTTATCTTCACTACATTTATAGATATTAGCATACCTAAATCTTTTTGGTAGTATTAAAACTACTAGATCCGTGTGGACTTTATGTCTAAAGCACCTTTATCTTCTGTCCTAAATTTTCCAAATCTCAAAAGACTTTTATTCATTCTCATAAGAATTTATCGTATTCCATAAAACTGTAAACCACGGTCAGCGTATTGCGCAAAAACCCTAGGCATGTACTAGCGGCAACCGAGTTTTGCCCATATTCTTTTGCATACTGCCATGCAGCAAAATGTTTTCTTTGGGCCCAGTTTATAAATTGAACCTAGATTCTCGACAAAGTTGAGCCGCTTCACATATCCAAATATGTTTGTTTCGCTTGTTCTACCCACATCCCCACCCTTAAAAAAAATTCTAACGTATTGAAAGTGTTATAAAACAGCCCTTAGTTCTAAAAAAGCTATTTTAAACAAGATATTGGTCTTCGCGTTAAGAAAATAACTTCATAATTATATATAGTTAGGGTGATAATCGTGTGATATCCCAAGGCGCATTCAGGGTCCTACGTCTCCATACGAACCGATCATGTAAACGAAATTCGCCATCCGACCAAAACTCTATCTCCACTGGAGACAATCGAAACCCACCCCAATGTGGCGGACGTTCCGGGTTTTCTCCATGTTCTAAAGTAACCTTATTAACTTGATCTTTCAAAACTTGGCGCGTCTTTAACGGCGCAGACTGTTGAGACGCCCATGCTCCTATTCTACTTCCAAGTGGCCGAGACTTGTAGTAAGCGTCCGCAATTGCGCCATCCTCTTTCTTAATCTGTCCTCTGACCCGAATTTGTCGGCGCAAAGATTTCCAATGCATTACGAAGGCTGCTTGACCCGATGCAAAAAGCTCGCGCCCCTTAGTGCTTCGATAATTTGTATAAAAAACAAATGCATCATCCTCAATACTTTTCAACAGAACGATGCGTACATTTGGTAAACCCGTGTCATCAACACTTGCCAGTGCAATCGCATTTGGATCGTTGGATTCAGAACAAGTTGCCTCTTTCAACCACGCCTTAGAAATTTCAAATGGATCACTTCCCTCAAATATCCCATCCCGATCACTCATGGCCTTATTCTCCGCGTTCTGTATTTTGGTTAATTCTTTTTATTCCTCGACATAGACAATCGGTGCACTTGATGCATCCCACGCAATCGCCTACATGCTTGATAGCAAAGTAGATGGAGATTATTGCATGTCAAACAAACTCATGAATGGCAAGAGAGGCCTTATTATGGGTCTGGCCAACGATAAATCGATTGCATGGGGCATTGCTAAGGCCTGCGCTGACGGGGGAGCAGAGCTATGTTTTTCGTATCAAGGCGAAGCATTAAAAAAGCGGGTGGGGCCTTTAGCAAAACAAGTTGGCAGCGATTATATGATTGAATGTGACGTCACCCAAAGCAGTGATCTTGATGCACTTTTTGCAAACATAGAAGAAAAATGGGGAGCGTTAGATTTTGTGGTCCACGCGATTGGCTTTTCTGACAAAGCAGAACTAAGAGGCCGTTATGTAGATACGAGCCATGATAATTTCACCATGACTATGGATATATCAGTCTACTCTTTCACTGCTGTTGCCCAACGGGCTGAAAAACTGATGTCAGAGGGCGGTTCAATGCTAACGCTTACATATTACGGGGCAGAACAAGTGATGCCACATTATAACGTAATGGGAGTAGCGAAAGCGGCGCTGGAAGCTTCAATAATGTATTTGGCGGAAGACCTAGGAAAAGATGGTATTCGCGTGAACGCAATATCTGCTGGCCCAATAAAAACTCTAGCAGCCTCAGGTATTGGGGATTTTCGCTACATTATGAAATGGAATGAACTAAACTCGCCTTTGCGTCGAAATGTAAATATTGAGGATGTAGGTAAATCAGCTTTTTACTTACTATCAGATCTGAGCTCAGGAGTTACAGGAGAAGTCTTGCATGTTGATGCCGGTTATCATGTTGTCGGAATGAAAGCAGTCGATGCCCCAGACATAGATGCTGTAACGGGAAGGAAAACATCATGAGCAATCGTTTACCCCATGAAAAAGGCTTTCATGTAAGCTGGGACCAATTGCATCGGGATGCGCGGGCACTCGCTTGGCGTCTGGATGGACAGGGACCCGGTGATGGCACGTGGCACGCTGTAGTTGCAATTACCCGTGGAGGAATGGCGCCCACAATGATTATAGCCCGCGAGTTAGATATCCGCATCGTTGATACTATCAGCGTAAAATCCTATGATTATCAATCTCAAAACGAAGCCACTATAATCAAAACTCCCGACGCATCTGTTATTGGTGATGGGACTGGTATTCTTGTAATTGACGATCTGGTAGACACAGGCAAGACAATCGAAGTCGTACGAGAAGCGATGCCAAAGGCGCATTTTGCGACGATCTACGCCAAACCAATAGGCCGCGAGCAGGTCAATAGTTTTATAACTGAAGTAAGTCAGGATACGTGGATCTTTTTTCCTTGGGATATGGCCTTGCAATATGTCGAGCCTTACCGCGGTTCGGACTAGATAAATGGGCTCCGCGCATAATACTTTCACCGGGCGAACATCGCGCTCTGGCTATGCACCTATCAAAGCGGCCCAAGGCTGGCTAGACGGTGTGGAGTTTTCTTCAGACAAACCGTTGCTTGATGTATCTCAGGCGGCGCCAATTGAACCCCCACCGAAAATTATGCGCGATGCCATAGCCGATTACGTCCTAAATGTGCCACAGGCGCATACATATGGCCCCATCTTAGGAATGCCCAAGCTAAGAGAGCAACTCGCCCGCCATTGGTCGGAGACGTATGGCTGCGATGTCGGACTAGATCGCGTCGCCATTACATCAGGATGTAATCAAGCATTTTGTGCAACCATTAGTGCTCTCGCAGATGAGGGCGATAACATTATTTTGCCGACCCCTTGGTACTTTAACCACAAAATGTGGTTGGACATGGCTGGTATCAAAACACAACCCCTTATCTGCGGTTCAGATATGCTTCCTTCCCCCCAAAACGCTGAACAACTGATTGGTCCAAAGACACGCGCCATTTGCATTGTGTCTCCCAATAACCCAGCAGGTGTTGAATATCCGCAGTCTTTACTTGACGCATTTTATCAAATTGCCAAAAAACATAACATCGCATTGGTTTTGGATGAGACCTACAAGGACTTTCATTCAAACCCACAAAACCCACACCTTCTTTTGCAAAACCCTAACTGGGACGAGACCCTCATTCAGCTTTATTCTTTTTCGAAATCCTTTCGTCTGACCGGACATCGGGTGGGTGCCATCATCACTTCGAAGCGTAGAATGCAAGAAATTGAAAAGTTTCTGGATACAGTTGCTATTTGCCCGTCTCAGGTTGGTCAATTTGCTGCTCTTTGGGGTCTTGAAAATTTAGATGACTGGCTTTCAGAACAACGCAACGAAATCGTGTTGCGCCGCAGACATCTTCAAACCCATTTTCGTAAAATTGAAAACCAAGGCTGGAAATTATTAGGATCGGGCGCTTATTTTGCTTATTTTGAACATCCATATGAAATAAATGGTATTGAACTGGCGCAACTCCTTGTAAGAGACGAAGCTATACTGTGCCTTCCCGGAGAGATGTTTGCCCCACAAGAGATTCAGCAGGCAAACCGTAATTTAAGGGTTGCTTTCGCCAACATTGACTGCCCTGACATAGAAAGTTTACTTAACAGACTATCGAAATTCCGCTTGCCGCTTGCCTAGTGCCGTAGAGAGGCGTAGACAACAATGAAATTAAAAACCGTTTGAGGCAATTATGGCACGTAAGTCATCTTCTCTATCAAAAACTTTTGTATGGATTTTATTGGCACTGCTAATCGTTGGGTTGGCAGGGTTTGGTGCAACAAACTTGGGAGGTCGTGTCAATAAAATTGGCAGTGTTGGAAAAGAAGAAATTCTCGTCCCCCAATATGTGCGAGCTTTACAGAATGAAATGCGCTCAGCTTCAGCACAGTTTGGATCTACTATAACCTTCCAACAAGCAGAAATTTTTGGCATTCAACAACAAGCTCTAAGTCGCTTGGTATCAGAAAAGACCCTAGATAGTGAGACCCAGCGCATTGGTATATCGGTGGGCGACGAAACAGTACGTGACCAACTAATGGAAGTCCGTGCATTCAGGGGTGTAGACGGCATATTCGACAGAAATGCTTATAGCTTTTCACTTGAGAATGCCGGTTTGAAAGAAGCCGAATTCGAAGTAGAACTCCGCGACGAAACTGCCAGATCTCTGCTACAAAAAGCTATTGTGACTGGCACTGTTATGCCAAGTATTTTTGCGGAAAAGATCCTCGAATATCTGGCTGAAGAGCGCAGTTTTTCCCTTTTAAAAGTCACTGAACGCGATCTCCCATTACCTATTGTTATTCCCACGGATGCTGATCTAAAAACATTTTATTATGCCAATATCGCAGATTTTTCTTTGCCCGAGAGCAAAGCCATAACATTGGCAAAGCTGACGCCCGACATGATGGTAGGCGAAATTTCAGTAAGCGACGATGATCTAAGCGCTCTGTATGAAAAAAATATTGACAAATATAAAAAACACGAGCGACGTCTTGTAGAACGTTTGAGCTTTTTGAATATGGCAGCAGCACTAGATGCAAAACAGCGCCTTGACTCCGATGAAATCGATTTTGAGACCCTCGTCAGCGAAAGAGGGCTCCAGTTAGCAGATATTGACATCGGAGATGTCTCTCAAGCAGAGCTAGACGCCGCTGGCGAAGTCGTTTTTGCTCTAAAAATAGGCGATATCAGTGCGCCAATTGAAAGTGATTTAGGCCCAGCACTTTTCCGCGTAAATGGTATTTTAGCCGCCCAAGAAAAGACGCTTCAAGATGCCTCTAAAGAGTTAAAAAGCCAGCTAGCCGCTGATAAAGCTCGCCGTAGGATTGACACAGAAATTGCGCGCATTGAGGATTTGCTTGCGGCAGGAGCAACCTTGGAAGAGCTGTCCCAAGAAACCGACATGAAAATTGAGAATGTCGTATACTATAATGGTGTCGAAGCTGATATTGCAGTATATGAAGCCTTTCGGCTAGCGGCTAACATGCTCAGCGAAACAGACTTCCCCGAAGTTATTAGGCTTTCAGATGGCGGTATACTTGCGATGCGCCTTGACGAAATGATTGCCGAACGGCCCCAAGACTTTGAGGTTGTACGAATTGATGTTGAGCAAGCGTGGAAAGCCGATGCGTTGTCCCAAGCTCTCACCCTAGCTGCTGACTCTATAGTAGCTTCTGTCGAATCTGGTGAAACGCTTGCGTCCCAAGGCGGCGTTTTTCAATCACATGCAAATCTACGGCGAGACGCGTTCCTACCCGATACGCCTTCGCTAGTGGTATCTCGTGCGTTTGAGCAAACCCTAGAAAATTTGGACAAAATCGAAGCGGTCTCTGAGATCTATATCATCCAACTCAACGAGATAAAGGCGGGCGGTTTTGAGTCAGACATTGCAATAAAAATGGACGCGCAAATAAACGAACAGTTAAACCAGAGCCTTTCGAGCGACATCTTCCAAATATATATGAATGAAGTTCAACAACGCGCGACTGTTGCTATAAACGAGCAGTCTCTCAACGCCGTGCATAGCAGTTTCCAGTAAGATGAAAAATGTCAATTACTCCTGATTTTGTCAGTTTTGAAAAACGTTATAAAGCTGGTGAAAATCAGATAATTTTTACTCGGCTTGCGGCTGATCTTGATACGCCTGTTTCACTTCTATTGAAGCTTACAAATGCAAGAAAAGATGCTTTCATCCTTGAGTCTGTAACCGGGGGAGAGGTCCGTGGGCGGTATTCAATCGTTGGTATGAAGCCAGATCTAATTTGGAAATGCCATGGAAAAAAAAGCTACCTCAATAGGAAGGCACGCTTTGACAGCGATGCATTCGAAGCCCAAGCTACATCTCCATTGGAAGCATTTCGTGCTGTGCTGGCTGAAAGCCACATTGATCTGCCAGAAGATTTACCACAGGCCTCAGCTGGAATGTTCGGCTACATGGGATACGATATGATCCGCCTTGTGGAGAATCTACCAAATATGAATCCAGATCCATTGGGCCTGCCTGATGCTTTATTCCTAAGGCCCTCTATAGTGGCAGTTCTGGATGGCGTGAAAGGGGAAGTAATACTTGTCGCTCCTGTTTGGGCAGCGCATGAGCAATCGGCAAAGGCAGCTTATGCTCAAGCTGCGGAACGCATTATGGACGCTGTGCGAGATCTGGAACATCCATTGCCTGATCCACGCGATCTTGGAACTCCAGGCGAAAATGCGGAGTTCGTTTCGAATTTCTCCAAACAAGGTTACATGCAGGCTGTTGAAAAAGCGAAAGAATATATCCGTGCCGGCGACATTTTTCAAGTTGTTCCAGCCCAGCGGTGGACACAAGATTTTCCCCTTCCCCCCTTTGCGCTCTATCGGTCACTCAGGCGCACCAATCCATCGCCCTTCATGTTTTATTTTAATTTTGGTGGCTTTCAAGTGATTGGCGCAAGCCCCGAGATATTAGTCCGGGTATTTGGCAACGACATCACAATTCGTCCCATTGCTGGAACTCGCCCGCGCGGAAGAACGCCAGAGAAAGATCTGGCGCTTGAACAGGATCTTATGAACGATAAAAAGGAGCTCGCAGAGCATCTGATGCTACTAGATCTGGGACGTAATGATGTCGGGCGCGTCGCAAAGATAGGAACGGTTAAGCCAACTGAAGAATTTATCATTGAACGCTACAGCCATGTTATGCATATAGTTTCCAATGTAGTGGGACAGCTTTCCAAAGAGCATGATGCTCTTTCTGCTTTCTTTGCGGGCATGCCAGCCGGAACTGTGTCTGGCGCACCCAAAATCCGGGCAATGGAAATTATTGACGAATTAGAACCAGAAAAGCGCGGTGTTTATGGTGGTGGCGTGGGATATTTTAGTGCAGGCGGTGATATGGATATGTGTATTGCACTGCGCACAGCAATCGTCAAAAACCAGAAACTCTATATTCAGGCGGGCGGTGGCGTAGTTTATGACAGTAATGCCGAATCCGAGTTTATGGAAACTGTTCACAAATCAAATGCAATCCGCCGGGCTGCAGCAGACGCTGCTATGTTTGTGGACAGCAGTTCACGCAACAGCTAAGCGACAACGGTGCGCTCTATTCTAAAACTTTTATTTTAATGAGAAGCACCTTTGAGAGTGGCACCTTAACAACCGATATGGAAGGCTCTTGTAAGTTCCAAATTTTTAAAGCGTTGATCCTAAGGCTAATGGCACGTGCCACTACAATTGAATGGCTTCGTTGGCGGTCTCGAAACGCTGCACCATCCAAATAACGGCGAATGGTTCTTTCGTCCCTTTTTTGATCATCAAGAGCCCGGTAAATTGTCTTCGCAGTTACACCAACTTTAGTGGAGTATTGCGGGCCGGTGTTTAAGCCCGTTTCATAAAGTAGCCAAATGTGTTCAGTCGTTTGTAAAAGGTCACTAGTCCGTGTAGTAATCCCTTCAGCCTCCTGCACCATTCCAGGCCGCCAATCCATTACTGCAACAGCAACTAGTATATTTTCTTGGGCAGATAATAAGACAACTTCTATGTCATCCGCTTTTACTCCCTCAGGGTAATCCACCAGCGCAACCGCTTCAAAGCCGTAGTTTATTTAATAGCACATCAAAGATTTATCTGCAGGCGTTTCTGATCGAAACGCAACATTAATGGGATAAGCAAACGTTCCTAGAATCAATAGATGAAGACGACGATTCTTAAAGTCAGTCAAAACAATAAAGAATACGGCTTTACCCATTGCATCCACTGCAGGTGCCCAATATTGCTCAATAGCAGGCTTCAACGTCATTTTACTAACCGATAATTCTATAAATTCTTCACGGAAAGTGATATCATCAACAGATGCTTGTTTGTTTAGTGGGCACGCTGCTTGCAAACCTGTATAGCATGCAACTATAAATGATAGCCCGAGTGACAGGCCTAAAAAAACCCCCGAAAAAATTGCATGACACTGAATTGTCCTGTACTAGACAAGCGTTTCTAATGTCAGCTGGCCGCAAAATTATCACCACCTCTTGACGGCTGGAAAAAACCCTGAGCATCTATAGCGCACGCGTTGCCCATTGGGCCAGGCCAAATCAAATATGTGAAAGAAACAAGATGCTATTGCTTATAGATAACTACGACAGCTTTACATATAATCTTGTACATTATTTTGGAGATCTTGGACAGGATGTGGTTGTCAAGCGGAACGATGAATTAGACCCACAAGCGGCCTTAGCACTCAATCCAGCAGGCATAGTTCTGTCGCCAGGTCCCTGTGATCCAAAGCAAGCTGGTATATGTTTGGCTTTAGTCGATGCGGTAAAGGAGACAAAAACACCAATGTTTGGTGTATGCCTTGGCCATCAGACAATAGGAGAGGCCTTTGATGGAAAAGTCGTGCAATGCCATGAGATCGTCCACGGCAAACTAAGCGAGATAAAAAATAAAGGCCAGGGCGTCTTTAGAGGCCTGCCCAGCACTTTTAAAGCGACGCGATACCATTCCTTGATCATAGAACGAGAGAGCCTGCCTGAAGCACTTGAAATTACAGCCGAGTTGGATGACGGGACAATAATGGGAGTGCGTCATAAAGCACTTCCAATCGAAGGAGTTCAGTTCCACCCAGAATCCATTGCTTCTGAAAATGGGCATCAATTACTCCAGAATTTCATTTACAACCTAAAGGTTCAAGCATGAGTGACGCTCTTAAGCCATTGATTTCAAAAGCCGCGGATGGGCCACTGTCACCGAATGAAGCACAGATTGCATTTAAAATACTCTTTGACGGTGCTGCTACACCCGCACAAATAGGCGGGTTTTTAATGACACTGCGCACACGCGGCGAAACAGTTGATGAGTTTGCAGCAGCCGCAACTGTAATGCGGGCCAAATGTAACAAAGTGACTGCCCCTGTCGAGGCCATGGATATTGTTGGAACTGGCGGTGATGGCAAGGGCACGCTAAATATCTCGACTGCAACCGCACTTGTTGTAGCCGGTGCAGGCATCACAGTTGCCAAACATGGAAATAGAAACCTATCTTCCAAATCTGGTGCTGCTGATGCGCTTGGGCAATTGGGAGTAAAAGTAATGCTTGGTGCGGGTGCTGTCGAACAAACATTGGCACGAGCTGGGATCTGTTTTATGATGGCTCCAATGCATCATCCAGCGATGGCACACGTCGGTCCAGTCCGGGCAGAACTTGGATCTAGAACCATCTTTAATATTCTAGGGCCTTTGACTAATCCAGCTGGTGTAAAACGGCAACTTACAGGGGCTTATGCACGCGAACTGATCCGTCCCATGGCGCAAACGTTGGCTCAGTTGGGAACTGAGAGGGCCTGGCTCGTACATGGCAGTGATGGCACAGATGAACTTGCTATATCGGGTGTAAGCTGGGTCGCCATGCTAAATGAAAACGGTGCAATTATCGATGCTGAGATACACCCAGAAGACTTTGGACTGAAACCATATCCTTTTGAAGAAATTTTAGGCGCTACGCCAGCTGAGAACGCTCAGGCATTGAGCAAACTGCTTAGCGGTGAAAAATCTGCTTACCGAGAGGCGGTTTTGTTGAACTCAGCCGCTGCTTTGATCGTCGCGGGTAAAACAGAAAATAAACAAGAAGCGGTCGAGATGGCGCGTACTAGCATCGATAGTGGAGCCGCCCAAAACAAACTTGATATGCTAGTTAAAATTACATCGGAGGCATCGTGAACAGTACAGTTCTGGACCGAATAAAAGCCTATAAGCTTGAAGAAATTGCAAAAGATAAAGCGCATAAACCGCTCAGCAGTGTTGAGGCGGACGCAAAAGCCGCGACTGCGCCAAGGGGCTTTTATAATCGACTATTGACTGCATCCAAGACTGGATATGGACTAATTGCAGAGATTAAGAAGGCATCGCCATCGAAAGGTCTTATCCGGGGTGATTTTAACCCAATAGCACTTGCAAAAGATTATGAAGATGGCGGCGCCAGCTGTCTGTCAGTTTTGACCGATACACCCAGTTTTCAGGGGAAAAAAGAGTATTTAGTACAAGCACGTCAAGCTACATCTCTACCCACTTTACGCAAAGACTTTATGTATGATACCTATCAAGTTGCAGAAGCCCGCGCTCTGGGTGCGGATTGTATCTTAATCATTTTGGCCTCAACCAGCAATAATCAAGCGATAGAGCTTGAAGAATCGGCTTTTTCTTGGGGTATGGATGTTTTGGTTGAAGTGCATGACGCTCAAGAGCTTGAACGTTCAGCCGAACTCAAATCACCAATGATTGGTATTAACAATCGAAATTTGAAAACGTTTGAAACCACATTGAGTACTACACGAGATTTATCTCGTATGGTACCAAAAGGCCGCTTGATCATCTCAGAATCCGGCCTGACATCGCAGGAAAATTTGGCAGATATGGCTACTTTTGGAGCACGCTGTTTTTTGATAGGTGAAAGTTTGATGCTAAAAGAGAATGTGCGCCAAGCAACGCAGCATATTTTAGAAAATCCAACCCAGGGAGATCGCTGATGTCAGGTCTATCTCATTTTGATAATCAAGGTCAGGCTTTTATGGTTGATGTCTCAGAAAAAGCCCATACTGACAGAATCGCAGTCGCGGCTGGCTGGATCAAAATGAAACCTGCAACTTTTAACCTTATTTCTGAAAGTGGAACAAAAAAGGGCGATGTGCTCGGCATTGCTCAGCTTGCTGGCATCATGGGGGTTAAAAAGACACCCGACTTGATCCCATTATGTCACCCGCTGACGATTAGCAAAGTATCGGTTAACCTCACACTTGAACCCACACTCCCAGGAGTACAGATCAACGCAACGGTTAAGACCACGGGCCAGACTGGTGTAGAGATGGAAGCGTTAACAGCGGTCAGCGTCGCTGCTTTAACAATCTATGATATGGTAAAGGCTGCTGATAAAACAATGGAGATCGGCGGTATTAAACTACTGCTCAAAGATGGCGGAAAATCAGGCCGCTACGAAGCTCTATGATCTCTGTCGAAAAGGCTCTTGAGACTCTATTCCAATTGGTCCAACTAATGTCCACCCAAGTTGTTCCTCTGCGATATGCGCACAAACGTGTCCTTGCAGAAAATGCTGTCGCGCCGCGCGATCAACCTACATTTTCCTCATCCGCTATGGATGGCTACGCTATTTCTGATATGGACGCGGGACCTGGGGCAATGTTCGACGTAATTGGTGAAGCCGCAGCCGGGCATCATTTTTCCGGATCGATCGAATTGGGACAAGCTGTTCGGATTTTTACGGGAGCTCCCCTCCCAAGCGGTGCAAAAAGGATTATCATCCAAGAAGAGGTGATGTGCAAAGCAAAGCAAATCACTCTTGGAAAAAAGATCACCCAGTCAGAATTCATACGTCCAGCAGGAGGTGATTTTTCTAAAGGCTTTAAAATCAAAGCAAATTGTCGTCTTAACCCGTCAGACATTGCCCTCCTAGCCTCTATGAATGTGGCAGAAGTCACTGTTTTTAAAAAACCCGTTGTTGCATTGATCTCAACAGGCGACGAACTCGTGATGCCTGGCGAAAATCCTAAGCGAGATCAAATCATTGCCTCGAATACGTTTGGTCTCGCGGCTCTGCTAGAAGATCACGGAGCGAATGCAAAGATTTTGCCAATAGCGCGCGATACTCATTTATCATTAAAATCTGTTTTTGACCTCACACACGACGCAGACCTTATTGTTACAATAGGTGGAGCTTCGGTCGGGGATCATGATCTGGTCGCAGAGGTGGCCATGAAGCATGGCTTTAAACAAAGTTTTTATAAAGTTGCGATGCGCCCCGGTAAACCTCTTATGGCGGGTCATTTTAACAACACACCCCTCGTTGGACTTCCCGGCAACCCAGTCTCTGCCATGGTATGTGGACATATTTTTTTAGTGCCTATGCTGCATGCGATGCTTGGGCTTGGTCAGGCTGCTAGGGAAACCATGAGAGCTCCATTGGCACACGGCGTAGAAGCCAATGGCGGTCGTAAACACTATTGTCGCGCTATATTACGCCCAGACGGTTTACACATCGCTGAAAGACAAGACAGTTCACTTTTAAGTATTTTAGCTGGAGCCAATGCCCTCGTAATCCGCGAGTTAAATGCACCACCAGCGCGTTCTGGGGAATTAGTAGAATATCTACCTATTTAGATCTACTGGTTACCACACTTGACACAAAACATGAACACATATAGAACAAACTATAGAAACTACGTATGGAGGCGAGCGGTGCTGACGCGCAAACAATTGGATCTTTTAGACTTTATCAATAAAAAACTTCAAAATGAGGGTGTCCCACCATCCTTTGATGAAATGAAAGTAGCACTTGATTTGCGTTCGAAATCCGGCATTCATCGGCTGATAACAGCTTTGGAAGAACGCGGTTTCATCCGGCGACTCGCGCATCGAGCACGGGCAATCGAAATTGTAAAATTGCCTGAAACCCTGGGTGGAGAGGCTGCCAACTTTACACCAAAAGTCATCACAGGCGGAAAAACTGTTAAAGGGCAAAGTAACGCCACACCAATTGAAAAAATTCACGCTATGGAACTGCCCGTAATGGGACGGATCGCCGCCGGCGTGCCTATTGAAGCAATTTCGCAAGTATCACACAGCGTTGCAGTCCCAGGGCAAATGTTGCGAGGCTTAGGTGAACATTACGCACTTGAAGTCAAAGGCGATTCGATGATTGAGGCGGGCATCAATGACGGAGATGTAGTAGTTATACGTGAAACGAAAACTGCGACTAATGGCGATATCGTAGTAGCATTAATTGAAGACCACGAAGCTACCCTTAAACGGTTTTTTCACCGTGGTGAAGCAATTGCACTAGAAGCGGCAAATCCAGCCTATCAAACGCGAATTCTATCGCAAGATAAGGTTAAGGTGCAAGGACGCTTAGTGGGACTGATAAGAAGTTA
Organism: uncultured Alphaproteobacteria bacterium; assembly: GCA_913031285.1. Lineage (GTDB taxonomy): Bacteria > Pseudomonadota > Alphaproteobacteria > Rhodobacterales > Rhodobacteraceae > LFER01. The sequence continues at coordinate 15,930 of CAJWEI010000010.1, forward strand.
TTAAGAAAAGTTATTAGATATATAGCAGAATTAATTCAAAGCCGCCTTGCCGCAAAAAAATTATTTTAATACGGTTTAGCTGGCGGCATATGATTGACATTCTGCACAGACAAATTTGAGACATATCAGTATAATTGTAAACTTCCTAGCTTCTATCGGGGCTTAGCTGGGATAAAAGCCAGCATCCTTTTAAAAATATTAAAAGAAATGTAATTATGATGTATGCTGTCAAGGAGAATGTAAAAATTATGTGTGTCCGGGCCGCGAAAAGTGCGAGAGTCCAATGGGAGAGATAACTGCATTCAACAGGGGTTTTCAGGATAATTATTTAACTAGTGCTGAGCGTGCTTGTCCTAATGCTTGACGACCGTTAGACACAACGCGAACTGGAATTAAAAACTTATCCAAAGGTTAAACTGATCATGAGCGCCATTGTAACTCGCATCGCCCCTTCGCCAACTGGTTATATGCATATTGGGACAGCCCGAACGGCGCTATTCAATTGGCTGTATGCGCGTGGTCGAGGCGGAAAATTCCTACTGCGCGTTGAGGACACTGACAAAGAACGATCTTCAGCAGAGGCGACAGAAGCTATTTTTAGAGGGCTTGAATGGCTTGGCCTTGATTTTGACGAAACGCCCGTTTTTCAGGCTTCGCGGGCAGACCGCCATGTCGAGATTGCCACCAAGCTACTCGCTTCAGGAAATGCTTATAAGTGCTTTTCAACCCAAGAAGAGATAGTAAAATTTCGCGATGCGGCTTACGCTCGGGGTAGTTCGACACTTTTTCAAAGCCCTTGGAGAGATGCAGACGACATCACTCATCCCAATATACCTTATGTCATTCGTATTAAATCTCCCAATGAGGGTCATACTATTATCAAAGACCAGGTACAGGGCGACGTAAAAATAAAAAATGACCAATTAGATGATATGGTTCTTTTACGCTCAGATGGCACTCCTGTCTATATGTTGGCTGTTGTTGTCGACGATCATGATATGGGCATTACCCATGTGATCCGCGGCGACGATCATCTGAATAATGCTGCAAGACAAATGCTCATTTATAAGGCGTTGGATTGGCCAATTCCTGTCTATGGACACTTGCCCCTTATTTTGGGTCCAGACGGAAAAAAACTATCAAAACGCCATGGAGCGACAAGTGTCGAAGACTATCAGCTTATGGGTTATCCCGCCTCTGGTATGCGTAATTACCTTGCTCGTCTAGGTTGGAGCCATGGCAACGACGAATTTTTTAGCGATGACGAGGCCAAAATTTGGTTTGATTTAGATGCAATCGGAAAATCTGCTGCGCGCTTTGATTTTAAAAAACTTGAAAACCTTTGCAAACAACATATAGCCCAAACACACGATGATGCATTGCTGCATGACATAGTGCAGTACAAGATAATAAAAGACGGTGAAGACGAGGCCCTAAAAGTCAGTGAAAGGTTATTACCAACCCTTTACTGCATCAAAAATAGGGCGAAAACATATGGGGAAATTATTGAAAAAGCTAACTTTATCCTCATCAACCGTCCAATAGAAATTAATGAAAAGGCATTAAAAAATTTGTCAGAAGACGCAATTTTAATGTTGAATAGATTGACGTCGCTATTGCGGAATGTTAGCTGGACGAGAGAAAAACTCGAAACGCTCAGCGAGTCTGTAGCCGAAACCTTTGACACCAGCTTCGGAAAACTTGCCGGACCGCTTAGGGCAGCTTTGGCCGGACAGACTATAACCCCAAGTGTGTTCGATATGATGCTGATCTTGGGACGAGATGAGACCATCGCAAGACTTGCGGATATTACCGCAAAGGGATCACACTGACCTTATGCAAAGGTTTGTAATTTAATCCTTACAAAGAACAAAATAACTAATGGCGTGGGCCAATGTCGGGAAGTGAGAAGGAAAAAATATGGCTAAAAAGACGAAAACTGCAAAGTTGATCCTCGATGGCAAAGAATATGATCTTCCAATCCACTCCCCAAGTGCAGGTCCTGATGTGATCGATATCAGAAAACTATATGCTCAAGCAGGTGTTTTCACTTATGACCCCGGATTCACGTCGACAGCAAGCTGCGACAGTACGATCACATTTATCGATGGTGATAAGGGTGAGCTTTTACACCGAGGCTACCCAATAGATCAGCTGGCCTCGAAATCACATTATCTCGAGGTGTGCTATCTTCTTTTATACGGCGAACTCCCTTCGCCGGCCAAACTGGAAGATTTTGAAAGCCGTGTTACAAATCACACCATGATACACGAGCAAATGATGTATTTGTTCCGCGGCTTTCGCAGAGATGCGCATCCTATGGCAATTATGACAGGTGTTGTTGGAGCAATGTCAGCATTTTATCATGACAGCACCGACGTCAGTGACCCTTGGCAGCGTGAAGTGGCGTCAATTCGTATGATTGCCAAAATGCCTACGATTGCCGCAAATGCATATAAATATACAATCGGACAACCGCTAGTCTATCCCCGCAATGATCTCGATTATTCTTCAAACTTTTTGCGCATGTGCTTTTCTGTACCAGCCGAAGATTATCAAGTGAACCCAATCTTGAGCCGTGCAATGGATCGGATATTTACTCTACATGCTGATCACGAACAAAATGCGTCTACCTCTACAGTCAGATTAGCCTCTAGCTCGGGCGCAAATCCTTTTGCCTGCATTGCTGCTGGAATTGCCTGTTTGTGGGGACCAGCGCATGGTGGAGCCAATCAGGCATGTCTTGAAATGCTGCGAGAAATTGGAACTACGGATCGCATCCCAGTTTTTATTGCTCGCGCTAAAGACAGAGATGATCCATTCCGCCTAATGGGCTTCGGTCATCGAGTGTACAAAAACACCGATCCCCGAGCGACCGTTTTAAAGCAATCAGCCGATGAGGTTTTAGAACTTTTGGGAGTGGAAAATAATCCATTATTGCAAGTCGCCAAAGAGCTCGAGACAATGGCACTGAATGACCCATATTTCACAGAGAAGAAACTATTCCCAAACGTTGATTTTTACTCAGGAATAATTCTCGAAGCAATGGGTTTTCCAACATCTATGTTTACACCGATCTTCACGGTTAGCCGTACTGTAGGTTGGATTTCTCAGTGGAAAGAGATGATTGCTGATCCACAAATGAGAATTGGCAGGCCAAGACAGCTATACCTTGGAGACATAACCCGAGATTATGTGAACATAGAGAACCGTTAAAATACTTACTGGCATCCCCAAGAAACCCAGTTTTAATCGCACTTTTTCATGGACTTAACGGCCCTGAAATTTTGCTGGCCTCTTTTGAATAAATGCACTGACCCCTTCGCCAAAATCACGTGTAGCGCCACAAGATTTTTGTAGTTTTGCCTCTAAAGATAGTTGCTCGTCCAACGAATTTCCCAAAGAGGCACGCAACGCCTTTTTGATGTTCTGATAGGCAACGGTTGGCCCTTGAGCTAGGTGCGCAGCGCGCGCTTTCCAAGTTGCTTCGAAATCTTCATCCGGTACAGCTTCCCAAATTAGGCCCCAATTATCGGCCTGTTTCGCCGAAATTTTTTCCGCAAACAATGAGGCTCCCATGGATTTAGCCATACCAACCGCCCGCGGAATGACAAAGGTGCCGCCGGCATCTGGCATCAGCCCAATGCGAGTAAATGCTTGCATAAGATAAGCCGAATACGCTCCAATGACTACATCCGCAGCCAGAGCGAGATTTGCCCCCGCCCCGGCCGCAGCGCCATTTAGCGCCGTGATGGTTGGCACGGGACAATTGATTATAGCACGAAGCATCGGTTCATATTCGTCACGCAAAGTTCGCTCCATATCAATATTAGCAGCATTGGATCGGTCTCCTAAATCCTGACCAGAACAAAACGCACTACCGGTCCCAGTAATCACGACCACCCGAGCCTTTTGGCTTAGTTCGCTAACAGCGGCCGTAATCTCAGCACGCATTTGCGTATTGAGTGCATTCATAACTTCTGGCCGATTTAAGGTTACGCAGCCAATATTATCTTCAAAAGTTACGTCTAAAGTTTTGTAATCCATACCGATCAAACCTCTTAGATTGTTAGAGATAACAGAAATTTAAGTTAAGCCCGAATGCAAAGCAAACCTTGCGTCACTCATTTAAAATATTTTTAAGGTTCTCTTTCTCAATGCTATCTAGTGGAAGTTCTTGATTACGATCCGCATGTTTGGAACGGGAACGTATAAAGACAAAGCCAAAAATTAGCCCTATCAATAACATTACAGGCGCAGCTATCCACAAAACGATATTAATCCCCGATGTAGATGGAGCTAAAAGAACAAACTCTCCATAACGTTCGACGACAAAATTAAGGACTTGTTTGTCACTATCCCCAGCTGTGAGACGTTCGCGCACTAGCAGTCTGAGATCGGCTGCAAGACTTGCAGAACTCTCGTCAATACTCTCATTTTGGCACACAGGACAGCGGAGGACTTTAGAAATTATTCTGGCACGTTCTTCCAAAATTTCATCAGCAAGTATTTCGTTTGGTTCAACCGCAAAACTTGGAGAGGCAATTAAAGTTAACACTATAATAAAAAGAAATCTCATTCTGCTGGTGATACTTTGGCGGTAGGATCACGACGACTAGTACCCACACCAAGACGTAAGCGGCGATCAGACAAACTAAGAAACCCACCAAACGCCATTATGATTGCACCCGCCCAGATCCAGTTGGCCAACGGTTTGATATAAGTCCTCACGGTCCATCCGCCGTTGTCCTGACTATCACCCAAAACAATATATACGTCTCGCAACAGTCTATAATCTATTCCAGCTTCTGTTGTTGGCATTTTGGCAACAGGGTAGAACCGCTTTTCAGGGTTAAGCATGGAAATTGTCGTGCCATTCTGGGATAGGATAATCTCTGCAACATCGGCTTGATAATTTGGTCCAAGCACGGTACGGACGGTACTTAGGGTAAAATCAAACTGACCAACAGACCATTTGTCATTAGGCATAACGACTCTGATATCCTCTTCGGACCATGCCAACATACCAGCAATCGCAAACATAGTCACGCCAAGCCCACTATGGGCTAGCGATTTACCCCAGTCAGCCCTTGGCACGCTTAACAGACGTGTGAAATCTCGCGATTTACTTATGCGACTAAGCAGATCGGTCGCTGCTCCAAAGACCAACCATGTACCCAGAAACAAACCTACAGGAGCCTGAAGGCTTTTGCCGCTTTGAATTGCCCATGCCAGACCTGCACAGGCCAGAGCGGCCACAAAGGGTACCCTAAGATTGATAATTGATTTACCAATCTTCCCCCTCTTCCAAGGCAGCATTGCGCCAACCGGTAAAATAACACCTAATACAATCATAAATGGGGTGAAAGCCAGGTTGAAGAATGGTGGTCCGACACTTAGTTTGCGATCAAACAACATTTCCGCAACAAGTGGCCAGATAGTACCTACAAACACCACAAAGGCTGACACCGCTAGCAAAATGTTATTCAAAACAAGGGCAGTCTCGCGACTTTTTATTGAAAAAATGGCTTGGCTTTGCATCATCGGCGCTCGTACCGCATAAAGTGTTAAAGCCCCACCGACAAAAAGCGTTAAAATTCCAAGAATAATAACACCCCGGTCAGGATCATTCGCAAAGGCGTGCACAGAAGTCAAAACACCCGACCGAACAATAAATGTCCCGATCAGCGAAAAGCCAAACGCCAGAATTGCAAGTAAAATAGTCCAGCTTTTAAGGCTCTCACGTTTTTCAACTACAATAGCAGAGTGAAGAAGAGCGACGGCTAAAAGCCACGGCATAAAGGAAGCGTTTTCCACCGGGTCCCAGAACCAAAATCCTCCCCAGCCCAATTCATAATAAGCCCACCAACTGCCTAGGGCGATACCAATAGTAAGAAAAACCCAAGCTGCTAGAGTCCATGGCCTTACCCACCGCGCCCAAGCAGCATCGACGCGTCCTTCAATCAAAGCCGCGACAGCAAAAGAAAATGCCATGCTAAGTCCCACATATCCAAGGTATAGAAACGGGGGATGGAACGCGAGGCCAGGATCCTGCAGGAGAGGATTCAGATCCTGTCCGTCAAAAGGAGGGAAGTCTACACGTTCAAATGGATTGGACGTAAACAAAATAAATCCTATGAAAGCAAAGCCAATTCCACCCTGTACTGCCAAAGCACGAGCGCGGAAACTATCTGTCAGATTTTGCCCAAACCAAGCCGCAAATGCGCCAAAAAGAGATAAAATAAGTACCCAGAGTAACATCGACCCTTCGTGGTTACCCCAACTCCCACTCACCTTGTATAGCATAGGCTTGAGGGAATGCGAATTTAGAACCACCAATCGAAGGGTAAAATCTGACGTTACAAACGCATGAATAAGAGCACCAAAGGACCCAATCAAAAGAAAAAACTGAGTGACAGCCGCCAAACGCGCAAACGCCATTAGGCCGTAATGATTTAGGTGCGCTCCAATTAGAGGAGCAATTGATTGCAGAAGAGCCACGAAAAAAGCAAGCGTGAGGGCAAAGTGTCCAAATTCAGTAATCATAATCTAGTTATAGGCGCAAAATTCGTCCTGACCATCCACAAATGCAGTCTATTTGTCGCGGGTGTGCTTTTTTTGAAGCCGCAGAGCATGATTAATTTTCTATTTTCACAAGCTCAAAAAAACGACAAATTTATATCAAAGAGCCCACTCGTCTAGTTTTCAATATCTTGATAGATACCCTGCTCTTTCAGAGCATCCACAATTTCTTTTGGCATATAACTTTCATCATGTTTGGCTAATATCTCTGAAGCAACAAAAACCTCACCAACAAGACTACCCATGCCAATCATACCTTGCTTCTCAGCAAAAAGATCCGGAAGCACACCGTTGAATGTTACTTCTGTGACAGCACCTCCATCGGTCACTCTAAATAAGATCTCACCATCGTTTTTTTTGCGCAGTGACCCTTCTTGCACTAAACCGCCTAACCGGAAAATCTCACCCGTTGTTGGAGGGTTCTCGACCAGATCGCTAGGGGACCTAAAATACTTGATCCCATCGCGCATAGCATAACCGATCAAACTCGTTGAGACTGCCAAAGCCACGAAGCTTAGAACAATAATCTGTATACGTCTTTTTTTGCGCAGGCTTCTCATTGTCCAACCCCAAAAATTACGGGAAAAGCGGCGCCATCATAAGGCCAGCCGACTCGTCTTGGCCCAGCATTATATTGGCATTCTGCAAAGCCTGTCCACTGCTACCCTTTGTCAGGTTATCCATAGCACAAATCACAATCGTCCGACCGCCAATGCGATCACAAGTCACTCCAATATGACAAAAATTAGACCCACGAACATGATGCGTGCTTGGTGTTTTGCCGAAAGGCAGCACGAATATAAACGGCTCGTTTTCATAGGCCAACATCAATGTTTCATAGACCTCTTGAGGTTCTCCTTTCACATAACCGGTCGCCAAAATCCCCCTATTAACTGGCATGAGATGCGGTGTGAACTGGATTCTAACTGACTTACCAGCTAATGCACTAAGTTCTTGATCAAATTCACCCAGATGGCGATGTGTGCCACCCACAGCATAGGCGTTGAATCCTTCTGACAACTCCGCATGTAGTAGGTTTTCCTTTAATGAACGCCCTGCCCCAGAGACGGCACATTTCATGTCCAGAATAATCTCATTTGTGTCAATCGTATGGTTTTGTATAAGTGGACGCAGCATATACAGACCAGCAGCAGCATTACAGCCTGTTCCCGCAACCAATCTCGCTACAGCTATTTGTTCCCGGTAAAACTCTGTAAGCCCATAGACTGCATCTTTTTGATCGTCTAATGCCATATGCGGCGTTTGATACCATTTTTTGTAGGCTTCTGCATCTCGAAGTCGGAAATCTGCACTTAAATCTACAACCCGCAGTGATTTTGGGAGTTTAGCAATTGCTGTTTGCGAGGTTTTATGCGGCAATGCGCAAAAACACAAATCAATTTCGTTAAAGTCTATTGCTTCCAGCCGTACCAAATCTGGAAGCTCAAGATGCGCGAGATGAGGGTAAACGTCCGACATAGCTTGTCCAGCTTTCGTATGCGCAATAAGAGCACCAATTTCGAATGTAGGATGCGTTGTAATGAGCCGGATAAGCTCTGCTCCAGTATAACCAGAGGCCCCAATAATAGCAATTCTATGTGTCATCATACTCTCAAATTTAGGCTTTTAAATATTTACAAGGCTTCAAAAACTACTTGTCTACGCAAAAACTGAGTTGCGCGATCCGATACATGCGACGCTTGACCAGTTGTAAAGAATTTCGACAGTTCGCCCACTCCAAACATATTTGGGTGACGTTTAAGATAATCTAAAAGGCTTTCTGCTACAATGTTTGCCTGAGAAAATACCTTAACATTCGGTCCCAAAGCACTTTGGAAAACATTTTCTAGTAGAGGATAATGTGTGCAGCCCAAAATAGCCGACTGGGGTTTAGGCATTTTTCTCAGCAGGGCAGAGACATGACTACGGACGAGCGCCTCTGCAAGAATAAGATCCCCTTCCTCAATCGCGTCGACAATGCCACCGCACGACTGAGCTTCGACATCCACACCAATCGCACGGAAAGCAAGCTCTCGCTGAAATGCACGGCTAGCAATTGTTGCAGGGGTAGCGAAAAGAGCCACATTTTTAACTGCAACTTCGCGAGGCGGCGAGTTATCACCCCAATTTCGCTCAGTCAACGCTTCAATGAGTGGAACAAAAACTCCAAGTACTCGTTTGTCGGGTGGAATGGAATTTTCTTGCATTCTACGCAAAGCGGCCGCAGAGGCGGTATTACAGGCTAATATAACCAAGTCACAGCCTTGATCCCAGAGATAGGAAACAGCCGATGTCGTCAGTTCGTAAATATCCTCTGCATCGCGGACACCGTATGGCGCGTGTGCACTATCGGCAAAATAAACAAGCGGTAAATCTGGTAAACAACGGTTTACCTTATCAAAAACTGTTAGACCGCCCAAACCTGAATCAAAAATACCTATTGCCACAATAAAAGCCCTTCTTAGGCGCGATACCGTTCTTCGAATTCGTAACCATAGCTATTTGCATCAACTCGCTCCTTACTAAGCTCGTAAGTCTTTTGTCGCAGAAAGTCCATAAGCTTGCTCGGATCATGCAGATAATTAGTCATCTCATCCCGACCAAGCGGATCTCCAATCGATATCTTCAAAGATGTGTCTACGCGCCGTGCAAACTCTTTAATCAATAAGCCCATGCGTAGTGTTGCATGCATGTGGCTAGCAAGTTGGAACAATCTGCTGGTGTGTCCATAAAAATATATTGGCACAACCACTGATTCAGATTTTGCGATCATTTTTGCCGTAAAGCTGCGCCATCTGGGATCCTTGGGATGATTAAATGGGGTAATCGCTGTTGATACGGTACCACCCGGAAATATCCCAATCGCTCCTCCTCTATCGAGAAATTTCAATGCGTTTTTACGAGTTTTTAGATTTAATTGAAGTGCGTTTTTGGTATCTTTAAATGATAAGGGTAGTATAGTACCGCTTAAATCATCGTATTGTGAGAACACATCATTCGCAAATATCCGGAAATCACCACGCGTTTCAGACAATAAGTATCCCATGGTCAAGCCATCTAAAATGCCATAGGGGTGATTGGCTGTGACGATGACCGGACCATTTTTTGGAATTTTATCGATACTCCCGTTCACCACATCCAGATCAATCCCATAACATTCGATCATTACCCGCCAAAAGCTAAGACCATCCGCTATTCTGGCCTCATAGCCCCTCGACCTTTTCAACAAGCTTCCACGCCCTCCAGCATGCTCCATAAAACGGATAAGAGCACGACCTGCCTTGGTATGGGCAGAAGACGCGTAGCTTATCTGACGCATATGTTTGGTTTGCCGGTTCAAATCAGCGAACCCCGTCGCTTTTAAATTTACATCTTGTTTACCGAGATTTGAAATCACCGGTTGAATTATTCTGCCGCAAATTCCAGTTTTTTTTCTGGATGGTAGAGCAAATGCAACAGCTCTTCACGCCTTTTGGCCGCTTTCTGCTCATTTATTAACTTTACTGGTCCAAAACCACGGACTGTTATTGGCAATTCCGCGAGAGCGACAACTACTGCTTTGGTTTCATTTGAAAATAAAGGTAAAGCTTTGGCGATATCATTCTCATATTGGCGTATTAGATTGCGCTCCATTTTTCGTTCCGGTGAATATCCAAAAATATCTATCGCCGTACCGCGTAATACTTTCAGCCTTGAGAGAAGAGCAAATCCATGAAACATCATAGCGCTAAACTGACGCTTTTTAGGGCGACCGTCCGCCCCTATTTTCGAAAATAGCGGAGGCGCAAGATGATAACTCATATCGTCTATGTTATCAAAGTGCTCTTTGGCCATATCACGCGTCTTCAAGTGAAGGCGCGCAACTTCATATTCATCTTTATATGCCAGAAGCTTATGATATCCTTTTGCAATTGCCTCTTTTAACTGCTCATCCTCAATTGGTTGCAGGAATTTAAGATATTTCTTTGCAAGCCAGCGGCTTTGGTAATTGACAAGATGCTCCGCCCGAAATTTAATTTTTTCCTCAAGCGATTTCACTAAATTAGCAGTGGTTGGTGCCGTCATCGACAGGGCTTTTTCAGGATATAAGACCGCCCATCTGCCTAGTTCAAACGCACGCTTATTTTTATCAACAGCAGCCCCATTAAGTTCAATAGCTGCATTAATTGCCCCGTGACTAATGGGGACCAAACCCCGCTGCCATGCTGCTCCGAAGACCATCATATTGGAGAAAATGGAATCCCCCATCAACTCAGTTGCAAGTTTGGTAGCGTCAAACAGGCTAAGTCTGTTCTTTATACGTGCTTGTAACGCCACCAACAATCGGTCTTGGGGTATTTTAAATTCTGCGTTTCTGGTAAACTCACCCGTAACCGTTTCATGATTATTTACAACTGCGCCCGTCCTCCCTGAACTGGTTAGTCCAATTGTTTTGGCACCGGAAGACACAACGAGATCACCGCCTATCAAAGCGTCACATTCGCCAGTTGCCACACGGATTGCACTGATATGGTGTGGTGTTTCAGCCAATCTACAATGAATGTGCACAGCGCCACCCTTTTGAGCAAGCCCCGCCATTTCCATCATGCCAGCCCCTTTGCCATCTATCTGAGCTGCCTGAGCTAAGACCGCACCGATTGTAACAACTCCTGTTCCACCAACACCAGTAACAACGATGTTATGCGTGCCTTTGATCGGCTCTATAATGGGATTAGGCATCTGAGGCAGGTCAAAGTCTAGAACCAAACGCTTTTTTGGAGTTGCACCGTGCAGAGTAACAAACGAGGGACAAAAGCCATTCAAGCAGCTAAAGTCCTTGTTGCAGGCGGATTGGTCAACAGCCCGCTTCCTGCCAAACTCAGTCTCAACCGGTATCAATGCAACACAATTTGATTGTACTCCACAATCGCCGCATCCCTCGCACACATCCTTATTTATAAATATTCGCTGATCAGGATCGAGAAACTGACCACGCTTGCGTCTACGGCGTTTCTCAGCAGCGCATGTCTGGACATAGACGATGCAAGAAACTCCTTTAATCTTTGAATAGCTCTGTTGAATGTTCATCAAGTCTTCACGCTCATGTTTAGCGATTGTTTTGGGAAAGGCTTGCAGGTCTAAGTCCTCTTTTTCGTCATAGACTAACGCCAGATTTTCAACTCCTATGGCCAGTAACTCTTTAATTATGCGTAATGCTGAGAGACCACCGTCATTTCCTTGACCTCCCGTCATAGCGACAGCGTCATTAAAGAGAATTTTATAGGTTATGGTCGTGCCAGCGGCCAAAGCCGCGCGTATTGCCTGAACACCAGAATGGTTATAAGTGCCATCGCCCATATTTTGGAAAACGTGATCACGATTAGAGAATTGCTCTTCCCCAATCCAATTAGCGCCCTCACCGCCCATATGAGTATAACCTAAGGTTTCTCGATCCATCCACTGCGCCATATAGTGGCAGCCAATACCTGCATAAGCGCGCGAGCCGGGCGGTACTTTGGTCGAACTGTTATGCGGGCACCCAGCACAAAAATAGGGAACGCGTGCGGCAATATCGGCAGCATTATCAGCCCAACGCGCCTTCGCGATCTCTGCTAGACCGTTTTCGATTAATTCATTGCTGCAACCTTCTTCGATAAGAATGCCGCCAAGCATTTCTGCAATTAAATTAGGATCAAGGGCGCCTTTTGACGGAAATAAATTATCTCTTGAAAATCCCTTTGAACCACCATATACGCGTCTCCCCCGTAAATCGTCAAAAAGCGCATCTTTTATTTGTCCTTCTATGAGCTTTCGTTTTTCTTCAACGACCACAATAACATCAAGTTCATCTGCCCATTCAGAAAATGTCTGTCGGTCTAGAGGCCAAGTCTGAGCCACTTTATAGGTAGTAACGCCAAGGCGCTTGGCTTGTTTTTCATCGATATTTAGCAAGGATAAGGCATGCACAAGATCAAGCCAGTTCTTACCAGCAGCCACAAAACCGACCTTAGCTCCCTTCTGCCCCAAGACGCGCTTGTCAATCCTATTGGCTCTTGCAAAGGCTTCAGCTGCACCAAGTTTGTAATCTAGCAATCTGGCTTCCTGAAGAGCTGCTGTGTCTACAAGCCTGATATTCATCCCCCCCTCGGGCAACGCAATATCGGGGCGCACGAAGCTCAAACGATGGGGATCCGCCTCTACCACAGAGGTAACCTCAATAGTATCCTTCATTGTTTTCAGACCGACCCAAAGCCCTGAAAAACGAGAGAGTTCGAACCCGTAATGGCCAAAATCAAGAATTTCTTGAACACCCGCCGGGCTGACAATTGGTATGTGGGCATCAACCATGGCAAAATCGGATTGGTGGAGTGTTGTAGAGCTTTCGCCCGTATGGTCATCGCCCATGGCCATAACCACACCACCCTTCGAGCTAGTTCCTGCCATATTTGCATGGCGAATGGCATCTCCACTTCGGTCAACGCCTGGGCCTTTACCGTACCAAAGACCAAATACACCGTCATATTTACCCTCTCCCCGCAGCTCGGCTTGCTGGGTGCCCCACAGCGCAGTTACTGCAAGATCTTCATTTAGACCTTCCTTAAATATAACTGAAGCAGCCGTCAGCGCGGGCTCCGCGCGGCGCATCTGAAAATCAACAGCACCCAGAGGGGATCCACGATACCCAGTGACATATCCCGCCGTATCCCAGCCTTTCTCAGTATCTCGTTCTTTTTGCGCAATCATTAAGCGCACCAAAGCCTGTGTCCCGTTAAGCAAAACCCGCTTCTTTGAAATATCAAATTTATCATCAAGCGACACATTAAGCATAATTAATCGTGAACTCCCCTGCCAATTTGAATATAGGTAAGTCAGTATGACACAAACATATTTAAAAATGTTTCTTTTACCAGCATTAAATTTATTTTACTTATACTTATTCTCGGTAATAGGGTTCTTAATTTATTAAATTTTCGTGTACAGAGAATAAAAAGGATATGTTCATGGATTGGGACAAATTACGAATTTTCCACGCTGTTGCAGATGCGGGCAGCCTTACCCACGCAGGCGATACTCTGCGCTTGTCTCAAAGTGCAGTGAGCCGTCAAATACGTGCTTTAGAAGAGAGCCTAAACACAATTTTATTCCACAGGCATGCAAGGGGATTGATTTTAACTGAACAGGGCGAACTACTTTTTGACGCAACCAAAACCATGAACAAACGGATTGAAGCGGCAGCAGCCAGAATTAAAGATAGCGAGGAAGAGGTTTTTGGAGAATTGCGCGTCACCACAACAACTGGGATCGGGACACTTTGGCTAGCGCCCCGTCTGAGAAATCTTTACGAAAAGTATCCTGAGCTCAAGATAGATTTAATGATGGAAGAACGCGTTTTAGATTTGCCAATGCGCGAAGCTGATGTAGCTATTCGAATGAAGGAGCCAAGCCAGGCAGACCTTATAAGAAAACGTCTTATGTTTGTAAGGGTTGGACTTTATGCTACGCCTGAATATCTGCTCCAAAATGGAAAACCTAAAACAATAGATGATATGAGGGACCACCGTTTAATCTGCCAAAACCCGCGTTCGCCCCAAGTTGCTGCAGGCCTTAACCTAGTGCAGAAGCTGATGACGTATAAAATTGGATCGACCCTCACTGTTAACAATTACTTTGGAGTCCTGCAGGCAGTAAGTAATCATTTAGGGATCGGGGTTTTACCTAATTATGTAAACAATGCGTTCGACGGTGTAATTAAGGTCCTACACAAAGTTGAAAGCGTAGACGTTCCAGTTTATCTTGCCTACCCAGAGGAGCTGCGGCACTCGAAGCGTATTGAAGCATTCAGAGACTTCGTCCAATCCGAAATCATCAAAGATCGGAGAAAGCTGCAAAAAAAGAGCATGTAGTAAGCTCATTTTAAGTTATCGTAAATAAGGATATAGCAAGTGAACGGATGGCTTTGCGACTTGAACATTCCTCTTGAACTCATGGACGCGCGATTTGCTCTATAAAACTCACATATGCCGTCTGGGTGTAATGAGAGGCCGCCAAGCCGATTTTTCACACCTTTAAAGCCTATGCCTTAAGATGGAGCAAAGCACTGAAGACCCAACAATTTTTCTGATATCGACACTGAGTTTCACCGCGCTCTTTGCAGATGTTCGGGAAATACATTGTTAATCTGGATGCTGGACCAAATTGCATCTGTAAGAAATCAAAGCGACTGGACACGCATGCGACATCTTACTTTGAACAAGACCATAATAGAGCAGTACAATCTGCGGCGAACGTTATGAAAGAGCATCTTGAGACCGCTCGGCTTTCATTAACTCATGCTGCAGAAACATAACCTATAAATTAGCCGCTGTTTGCAGCCAGTTCATGAAAAGACGCTCAGCGATTGTATTGAAAACGCCCATTTTAGCTTTTCACTCAGCTTCAAGCTTTGATGCGCCACACTGCCCCATAGCTAAATCTAAAACCTCAGCTTACTGAGGAGCTTTAGCGCAATTCTGCGCGGTATCTAGTTCTATTTCGAGATGAAACTGAAGCGAATATGCTCTAGGTCCCCAAGACATAGCCGGGACTGCAAAGTCGGGAGATGTCGCTAGAACCTGAGCCCCGTCTGGCAAAACGCTTAGCCTCTACGCCATGCCACTGCGAACATTGAAATACGCTTGGAATACAGTCTAAAAATACCCTCGTTGCGCCTTTTTCAGTCAACTGCACGTCCATCACCCTAATTTCAGGTACAACTGACTTTCCAACTTCGCCACCTAAGGCCTCTGCTACCAACTGATGTCCAAATCACAAACCAAGAAAAGGTAGCTATGTACCGGAAACTGCATCCGCTGTAAACTTTTTCTCTCGATTTAAACAAGGGTATTTATCCTCTTCCCAAACATCCATAGGCCCTCCCATAACCCACAATGCGTCAAAGCCTTTAACATCTGGCAATGCCTCACCCTCGTCAAGGTTAACGACCTCACAAATATGGCCATCTTCTTAAAGAAAATTTTTAAAAATTCCCAGGTGTTCCACGCGTGCATGTTGAACTACGAGTATGTGCATTTGGCGCTCCTAAATTCACCCAAAACTTGACGAGCATTTTTGTAATTTGCAAGACCTCACAGAAATCCAGAAGGTGGTTTTCCAAAATATCGCGAAAACAAACTTGAAAAATGACTTGAGTTTGCAAAGCCTGTTGCCAAGGCAATTTCAGTAAGTGGTAAAGGAGAATTTATCAACAAATTTCGCGCCTTATTGAGCCTAAGACTACGGTAATACTTCATCGTGGAGCAGCCAAGCTTTTCCTTAAAAAGGCGATTTAGTTGACGTGGGGATATGTCTGCTTTCTCTGCTAATTTGATTAGGGTTACCGGATGCGCGATATAACTTTCCATTGTTCGTACGGCGTCTAGAATCACCCGATTTGTAGACCCAACGCGTGCAGCAAGACCACTTCTCTGCGGTCCAATAGATGGGCGTATTTCTGTGTGCATAAACCAGTCACTTACAAGGTTGGCAAACAAAGGACCGTGATGGTCGCTAACCAGTCCCAGCATCAAATCAAGCGCTGCAGTGCCCCCAGCACAAGTTAAACGGTCACGATCAATGACATAAAGTGTGCGCTCAATCATTAGATGGGGTAAAATTTCAGTTAGAGCTTCGGCATGCTCCCAATGGACTGTCATACGGCGCCCATCCATAAGTCCAGCTTTTGCCAAAATAGCAGGACCTGCCGACACACCCCCCAAACGTGTTCCAAATCGTGATATACGAGCAAGCCAAGAAAAAACTTCTTTATTTTCATAAGACATCGGATTGCCACCAGCTACGACGAACAGGTAATCCAATTCAATTTTGTCTTTAATAGATGTTTGCGGGGATACACTACCAGCGCCAGAGCTGGCAATCAGTTGATCGTCTAGGCCAATATTTATAACATCGTATAGTGGGCTATCACTTAGCATATTTGCAGCACGAAAAGGTTCAACGGTTGAAGCATAAGCCATTAAAGCAAAACCCTTAAGAGGCAAGACACCAACCTTCCAGCATTTTAGTTGAGAACCAATTTGTTCCATTTTGGAACATTAAGTGACTTTTTTAGAAAAGTATATAAAAGAGAATCCGGCCACGCTGCTACTTGCATGACGAGGGCTTGTAAATGAGGTATTCTGGTTTCAGAGTTTTTCTTGAAGGACTAAGAGGAAATAGGGGATGGGTCCCTGCATGGCGCGAACCTGACCCCAAAAGTGACTATGATGTTATCATAATTGGAGCAGGCGGGCACGGTCTTGCAACAGCTTACTATCTATCCAGAGTATACGGCGTTAACAATGTTGCAGTTCTTGAAAAAGGCTGGCTTGGATCTGGGAATATCGGTCGCAATACCACCATTATCAGATCTAACTACATGTTGCCGGGCAACGAACCTTTTTACGAGTTTTCACTCAAACTTTGGGAAGGGCTCGAACAAGATCTCAACTATAACGCGATGATCAGTCAGCGCTCAATACTGAACTTGTTTCACTCAGATACCCAGAGAGATGCATTTGTGCGCCGCGCAAATGCCATGATGTTAGCCGGCGCAGATGCGGAACTAGCGGATGAAACCCAATTGAGAAGAGAGCTTCCATTCTTAGACTTTGACAATGCACGTTTTCCAATAAAAGGTGGACTTTATCAAAGACGTGGCGGCACAGTGCGCCATGATGCAGTGGCTTGGGGGTATGCCCGCGGAGCAGACAGTAATGGCGTAGACATCATCCAAAACTGCGAAGTAACTGGGTTCCATATTAAAAATGGAGTGTGTAAAGGAGTCCAGACGACAAGGGGCGCCATTAGCGCAAAGAAAATTGCCGTTTGTGTTGCGGGTTCATCCGGCCGCGTCATGGCGAACGCTGGACTGCGCCTGCCGATAGAGAGCCACGTTCTGCAAGCCTTTGTATCAGAGGGCTTAAAGCCAATTCTTCGAGGTGTTATTACATTTGGAGCAGGCCATTTCTACGTCAGTCAATCCGATAAAGGCGGTCTTGTTTTTGGCGGTGACTTGGATGGTTATAATAGCTATGCGCAGCGCGGCAACCTACCCGTTATTGAGGATGTTGCTGAAGGTGGAATGGCAATTATGCCCATGATAGGACGCGCCCGATTACTTCGCAGCTGGGGAGGCATAATGGATATGTCTATGGATGGTTCACCATTCATAGACAAAACAGATATAAAGGGTCTCTATTTTAACGGAGGTTGGTGTTACGGAGGCTTTAAGGCAACTCCAGCGAGCGGCTACTGCTATGCACATCTTCTTGCAAAAGACGAACCCCACCCCGTAGCCACCGAAATGCGCCTAGATCGATTTAAAAGAGGCCATTTAATCGATGAAAAGGGCCAGGGAAACCAGCCCAATCTACATTGACATGACCTGTCCGACTTACATTCATGACCGTCTATTATCTAATAAATGTTTAAATAAAAAAGGTGACTGAATGATCATCAATCATCCTCTTCTTGGGCCTCGGGATGCCGCAGAGTTTGTATACTTTGGCGATGAAAGTCTTATTGATCGCCCAAATCCAGATAACGACAATGCAAACAATCAGTTTTATGAATACGGGTATCTGCGCGATAATCCTGCAGGAGATCTACGGGAATTATGGTACCACGAGCAAGGAGATCGCTCTTGGCTTGTGGTTACACGCAACACTCTTACCCACGAAATAACGTCAGTCGAAATGGCACGAGATGTTGCCAAAGAAAAGGGTCGTGACAGATGACTAAACAACCCTATCGCATCCAAGGTGGCCTTATCGATCGTAGTATTACTCTCGATTTCACGTTTAATGGCACTCCCATGCAAGGTTATAAAGGTGACACATTGGCATCTGCTCTTTTGGCGAATGGGCAAAAGTTGGTTGGGCGTAGTTTTAAATACCATCGACCCAGAGGCGTATTCTCTGCTGGCCCTGAGGAACCCAATGCATTGGTTCAATTACGCTCTGGAGCGCACCAAGAACCAAACACAAGAGCCACAGTAGCTGAGCTATTCGACGGGCTTGTAGCGAAAAGTCAAAACCATCGCGGCTCATTAGAATACGATTTAATGTCAATAACAGACCTCATAGCACCTTTTCTAAGTACTGGTTTTTATTATAAGACGTTTATGTGGCCCAAGGCTTTCTGGGAAAAAATTTATGAGCCAATTATAAGAAGCTCAGCGGGATTGGGATACCTCTCAATGGAGCCTGATCCGGATACTTATGACAAAGGATTTTTACACTGTGATCTGCTGATTATTGGAGCCGGGCCAGCTGGATTGGCAGCAACACTTGCCGCTGGACGAAGCGGTACAAGGGTAATCCTTGCCGAAGAGGATTTTGCTGTTGGAGGACGATTAAATAGCGAGAGTTTTAAGATCGATAGAATTAACGGCAGCCATTGGGCCAAACAGGCTTTAGCAGAGCTTCAGTCCATGGAGAATGTGAGGATCATGACCCGAACGACAGTGTATGGGTCCTATGATCACGGCGTTTTTGGCGCACTAGAAAGATGTACCGACCACTTAAAGACATCCAACGGGAAACCACGGCAAGTCTTGTGGAGAATTTATTCAAAGCGCTCTCTGCTGACGGCAGGAGCCACCGAACGCCCAATAGTATTTGGAAATAATGACCGCCCAGGGATCATGTTGGCAGGAGCAGTTCGCACTTATGCAAATCGTTTTGGCGTCACTCCCGGCAAACAAGTCTCGGTATTCACCAATAATGATGATGGTTGGCGCACAGCTTCAGACTTAGTAGAAAAGGGCGTCAACGTCACGGCAGTAATAGATACCCGCATTGGTGCAGACCCTCGAGCAATTACTGGTGCAGAAATTATTATGGGCCAGCAGATAATCGATACGGCAGGCCGTAAAGGGCTCCGCTCAATTACACTCAACTCTGGCAAGGTTGTTCAAACTGATTGCTTGGCTGTGTCGGGAGGATGGAACCCAAATGTACACCTGACCTGCCATCAACGGGGTAAGCCAGAGTGGAACTCTGACATACTTGCATTTGTTCCGGGTGGGACATTACCCACAGGCATGATGATAGCAGGGGCGGCAAACGGTACACTGGGCCTCTCTTCAGGCATGGCTGATTCTGTTCAGGCAGTTCAAAAAATTGTTCGAGACCTAGGTGGGAGGCCTGCGACTTACGATATACCGTCATCAGAAGACGAACTCCAAAATGGAGCCGCAATCTGGCATGTAAAGGATAGTAAAAAGCGTGCGTGGGTTGACCTACAAAACGATGTGACGGTGAAAGACATTAAACTATCCTATCAAGAAGGGTTTCGTTCAGTGGAACATCTCAAGCGGTATACAACTCTTGGCATGGCCACAGATCAGGGAAAGACATCAAATATTGCCGGCCTTGCGATTATGGCGGAATGCTCCGGTAAAACCATCCCAGAAACGGGTACGACAATCTTCCGTCCTCCTTACACACCCATCCCGATCGGTGCACTTGCTGGACGCTCACGGGGGAAAAATTTTCGTCCCTATAGACTAACCCCAAGCCACAAGTGGGCAACTCAAAACGGAGCCACGTTTGTCGAAACAGGAAACTGGCTAAGAGCGCAATGGTTTGTCCGTCCTGGTGAAAAAGGCTGGCGTGACAGCGTGGACAGAGAAGTTGAGATGACGCGTAGGTCCGTTGGTATTTGCGATGTCACCACGCTTGGCAAAATTGATATTCAGGGTAAAGACGCGGCCGAGTTCCTGAACCATGTGTATACCAATGCCTTCCTAAAGCTTCCTGTCGGCAAAATTCGCTATGGTTTGATGCTGCGCGAAGATGGTATTGCATATGACGATGGAACCACGGCGCGTATGAGTGAGCACCACTTTGTCATGACGACCACAACCGCCAATGCAGTTTTGGTTTTCCGCCGGCTAGAATTTGCGCGCCAATGCCTCTGGCCAGGTCTTGATGTACACATGATATCCACAACAGATGCCTGGGCACAGTTTGCAGTAGCGGGTCCGAATTCGCGCAAGCTACTCTCAAAAATTGTGGATGCATCATTTGACATGTCAAATGAAGGCTTCCCGTTCATGACATGCGGTGAGTTAACTATCTGTGGCGGAACCCCTGCTCGACTGTTCAGAATTTCTTTTTCGGGAGAGTTAGCCTACGAAATTGCAGTCCCGACAAAATACGGCAATTCCTTGATGGGCGCTCTAATGAAAGCGGGCCAAGAGCTTGATGCGGTTCCTTATGGTACCGAAGCGCTAGGTGTCATGCGCATTGAAAAAGGACATGCGGCAGGCAACGAACTGAATGGACAAACTACCGCACTCAACCTTGGCCTCGGTGGATTTGTAAGTGACAAAAAGGACTGCATTGGCAAAACTCTTTCACAACGGCCTGAGTTAAATCGAGATGATGCAATACGTCTTGTCGGTTTCAAACCATTGAAAAAAAAAGAAACCTTACTAGCAGGATCACATTTCATCACTAAAGGTAAAGAGGCTAACATGGATAACGATCAAGGATGGATGTCCTCAGTTGCCTATTCTCCAACACTTGGCCATTACATTGGTCTTGGTTTTATCAAGAAAGGCCATCAACGCATGGGCGAGACTATTCGCGTGGTCAATCCAGCACGTGGGGTGGAGGTAGAAGCTGAGATTGTTTCACCTCATTTTTACGATCCAGAGGGGGGGCTTCAACGTGGGTGAATTTACTCTGAAAGCCGAACCTTTTCTCGGAGGATATGAAAACAGCTTTAGCTTTCTCTCAATCAAAGAGTTACATGAGCAAGCGATTGTCTCTCTTGCAATCCCAAACGGTGGCAAAACCAGAGCCAAAAAAACGCTCAAAATGCTCTTTGGTGTGGACTGTCCAAGGGTTGGCAACTCGGCTTTATCAAAAGACGGCGGCGCACGCCTGATCCGCCTAGGGCCAGATCAGCTGTTTTGCCTTTTAAGTGATAAGCGAGACACGTTTTCTGCCTACCGAGAAATTACCCAAAAACTTGGTCAGGATATCTATACAACAGATCAAAGCGATGTTTGGGTTTGCCTTGAATTTTCAGGCGCTCAAACACTCAAGGCATTAGAGCGTATTTGTCCTATTAATTTGCATCCGGACCATTTCATCGTTGGAAACATAGCACAAACTATGATGGAACACTTAGGCACCATCATTCTGCGCTCGGACGAAGACACTTATATCCTATTATCCGCCAGTTCCTCCGCAAAATCATTTTTGCATGCGATGGAAACGTCCATACAAAATACCCAGTAACAAATTATAATGTAATTTTAGAAAGATCAAAATAAGTCGAACCTTGGGAGACAGAGATGTATCTAACAACGATAAACGCCTTAGAAGATATAAGCATAGAAAATTCGAGCGGACTGCAGAGCATTACGCAAGAACTTTCTTTTTATCACAAAACGAGAAAACACGGTATGCTTCCGAAGTCTGTATCGATGTTTTGCGTGCAGCTAATATTATAATTGGTAAAGTACGTTACACTTGGTGCAACCACATTGCAAATTACCACGACTTTAACGTGAACCAGGGCAACACCAATCACACGCTAATTCTTGCCAGTGATATTTTCGAACCTTGGCTGGCTTCTAAGGATCAACTTTCTCAGTTCAGATCACACATGAGGACAGCAGCACGGCTTTGCGTTATTGGTTCGGCTATCTTCATTCGGCATTGTGCAGGTATTTTGAAAACGTAAAAAACGTCTTTGCACCCGCAATTCCATGCAGCCTTAAAAGAGTGCGGCTATCTGTGCGATTTTCATAATGACAAATTTTGCCACTAAGCCTCCTTAAGTAGTGCCATTAGTCCAAATGCAGCGATCGAAATGATGATACAATTGGTTGCTGCCCGAAACGGTGCTTTTATTGCCACAGCCCTGCGAGCCCAGTTGGGCTTGACCTCTGATCAGTCTATTTCAAGTTCACGAGAACGTTGGTATTATAAAAAACTGGCCGAAGGTAATTGGGTTATAAGCGAAGCACTTGATATCATACAGAATCATTTAGAGAACACACTGACTGTTGGCCAAATAGCAGAGGTAATGGCCGTTTCTTTTAAGCAACTGGAACGAAGTTTTAGTGAAACAATTCAAAGGTCCCACTACAGGTTTATCGATCTTTACGTCTTGAGCAAGCTGAAAAACTTCTTATGCAAACACAACTTCCAATATCAGAAATTCCTATCGCGTGCGGGTTTTCAAATGTCATGCTGTTAATAAAATGGTACCGTCAAAAAAACTGGGTATTCAGCCATTATTGGCACCAAGAAAGGCCTATAAAGGTAAATTTGCCGCATAAAAAAAACCCTTGAGCTTCTTTGGATGACAATCTGCTTGGTGAGAAAGAAGCAAGATATGAAGCGGTCATCATTTGCCTCGTATTTTGTACTTTGATCATAATCGATGCATCTATTTATATCAATTTAATTGAGAATTTTGCACGTATGACAGCTAGTTTTCACTTAATAAACTCTGAGATATCCGCAAAAGATCCAATTCTATTTGAAGAAATTTAAGAAATTTGACCAAAATCAGACCAAACCTATATAAATTTGTACGCCTTATTCTGACAACTTAAATCAAAATATAGTAAAATAAATTTACATTATGATTTTGAGCAATAAATCACCACGAATTAGAGTCTCTACATAATTCAAAAATCGACACTCAACTTTAACGCAAAAAAATTGAGTAAAAGTGACTTCTAAACCTTACAAATTACCGATAAACAGGAACAACTTGGCTAGTATTTTTCAGATGTAATAACCATAAATTTTGACGATCATTTTGATAAATCTAATGTTTCCAATGGTTCGATAAAAGTTCCAGCCCCGCCTCAGCTAAATTGATCTCACAAAAGCTCTTATGCACTCCAAAGGCCGCCAACTGGCGCGCCACCGTTAGAAGCATGTTGGCATCGCGATCAACAAAATTATCCCCAGCGCACATGATTTTACGGTGGGCCAATAAAGAGTATTTATTCCAACCTTCCATCAGAAAAAGCATGTCTTGCGCTGCCTTAAAGGCCGCTACTAGGTCAATTAGAATATACGATATATAAGTTGTACAACCTTCATCTATCGAACCAGGAGAAAGAGAACCATGCTGAATGCTTCCTTCAAAGAGGATAGCTCCCGCAAGTTTTCATGCATATCTTCAAAAGATCACCCATTGGATTAAAAGTGTGATGTTTTTATACGCTGATAGCACAAGATCAAAACATTCGCCTATGTCTACAAATTTATCCCAAGTACTCCAAAGGTTATGTTTTCATCGATTTCTTAAACCATACCGCCCGAACCTGTTCCCAAATGTTGATCCAGACCAAACAATGATGTCACCAAATTTCGATCAATTACACGCAAATGGTATCAGCACATCCCCATCTTAAAGAGGCGTATGGTCCCCGAGGAAGCCAGGATCATCGATCCTCTAACCAAACAGGCAAGGTGAATCTGTCAAAAAACCAATCATTAGTGTGATACCAGTCTACCAAAAAGCTACACTATGGCAACGATCACATTTTGCTGCTTTGGCTCTTATCAGAATTATCCTCACCAGCTTTCCCGCCAATAAAGGCTCATCTAAAGCCTCTAATTCTTTGTCAACTAACTCGACATAACGGCAACATCACAAGAATTTTTTACCAACTATATGAGGCATTTAGAAGACGGCGGTAGTCACTTTATCTGTTGCGACCCAATACACCAATGTCCCCAAACAACCCCCGCCCGAGCAGCCATCATTAAAGCCGTGTTATATATGCAATTCCCACTTCTAACCCCACTCATTTAAAGAGCAGCGGAAATGCTGGGTCAGTACTCACGCAAGGTCTCTGTCAATTAATTGTTGCGCCACATTCATAAACACCAAGCTTTGTGGACTTTCGGGTTGACTGACAACGATAGGCACGCCGCCATCTGACGCCACTCGAATATCCAGATCTAAAGGAATTTCCGCCAATAAGGGTATGGCGAGCTTTTCGGCCTCTTTAGCAACACCGCCACGGCCAAAGAGATGCTCCTCATGCCCACAATTTGAGCAGATATGGGTCGACATATTTTCAATCATTCCAAGCAACGGTATTTTGAGCTGTTTAAACATATCAATACCTTTGCGCGCGTCAAGAAGAGCTACATCCTGCGGAGTACTGACAACAATGGCCCCATCAAGTTCAGTTTTCTGCGCAAGGCTCAGTTGGACATCCCCCGTACCTGGTGGCAAATCAACTATCAGCAAATCTAGTGCACCCCATTGCACTTGTTTTATCATTTGCTGCAAGGCACCCATAAGCATTGGGCCACGCCATACAATAGCTTGTCCTTCGTTCATCATCAAACCCATCGACATCATCGTGACGCCGTGGTTCCGCAACGGTAGGATAATCTTGCCATCTGGGCTAGACGGACGATCAGACACTCCAAGCATGCGGGGTTGAGATGGACCATAAACATCCGCGTCCAAAAGGCCTACCTTTTTACCTAGAGCCACCAAGGCACAGGCCAGATTAGACGAAACAGTTGACTTTCCAACACCCCCTTTGCCAGATGCAATTGCTATTACGTGTTTAACCCCAGGAATTTTCTCAGCTCCTGCCGGATCAATGCGCCTTTTCGTTTTCAGCTCGGGAGGTTTTCTATTTTCATGTGCCGTCAAAACGATTGAAACTGATGTACACCCATCCAAGCCTTTAATCTTTGCCTCAGCATCGAGCCGGACAGAATCATAAAGTTCGGTTTTTGTTGGGTCAATCTCTAAGACAAAACGTACTTCACCCGACGCTACCGTCAAAGCTCGAACAAGACCAGCAGTTTGAATATCCTGTGAAGAAACGGGGTCTTTAATGTTTTTCAGAACCGTTAATACGTTCTCTCGTGTAAGAATCACTGTAATTTAACCTTCCATTTTTCCGATAATCTCATGTTCAATATCAAGACCTTTGCTGTTTATATACATTTTGGCTTCATAGGTCTTTCTAGAATCCATAGATGCATCTCTAAGTATTTTTTGGATCCCCTGCTGCGAGGTTATCCCTAGCCGTTTAAAAATCTTCACTCAATTTTTGCCCTTCACAGTCTACACATCACTTAGCTGAAATCCGACTGTGGTCAAAGGTTTCTATTACAATCAACTTCGCACCTACACTCTTATGGGCGTTATAAGTCGGCCCAAAGCACCACAAAATCTTCGAGCAGTCGAGACCGCCGTTAAAGCGTTCTTGCTAGACTTTGTATCGCAGTCGACCAAATGGCCAAGGATTGTTATTTGGTAAGACGGCTTTATGCTGGGCAATATGTATCTAGGCCTGATGTTGGAGCATTTCTGGAGCATTTGGCATTGTCTGAATAGATTTACCGCACCTAAGCATTTGTAATAGAATTTTACTTTAAAAATCTATTTATAAACAGCATAGATAGAAGACTTACTGGGCGTGTGGGCTTAGCGCCCTTTCCAGAGAGGATCACGTTTTTCAGAAAACGCGCGCGCGCCCTCAAGTTGATCCTCCGAATTGTAGAGACGATCGATAGTTTCAAATTGCGACTGAGTAATTTTATTCAGGCAATCCTGGAACTTTATACCTTCAGCCTCGCGCACAACCTCTTTTATGGCAGCATAAACAAGTGGGGGTCCAGAGGCCAAAAGGTCCGCCATTTTTCGTGCTTCAGTCATTAAGTCTTCAGATTTGTACACATGATTAATCATTCCCCAACGCGCAGCTTCGTCGGCCTCAAGCCACCGTCCAGTAAACAACATTTCCATCGCAATGTGATAGGGAATACGCTTTGGAAGTTTGATGCTCGCAGCATCAGCAATGGTGCCACTTTTAATCTCAGGCAAAGCAAACGTTGCGTGATCCGCGGCAAGGATAATGTCACAAGATAAAGCTATTTCAAGGCCACCACCGCAACATATTCCATTCACAGCGCAGATAACTGGTTTGTTCATCGCGCGCAGTTCTTGAAGCCCTCCAAAGCCGCCAACACCATAGTCTCCATCTACCGCATCCCCGTCTACCGCCGCTTTCAGATCCCAGCCTGGACAAAAGAACTTTTCATTTTGGGCGGTCAAAATCGCAACCCTTAGATCTGGATCATCGCGAAACTCGCAAAACACTTCACCCATGATCCGGCTTGTTACAAGATCGATAGCGTTCGCCTTAGGACGATCAATCGTCACCTCAAGTATATGACCATCGCGTTGAGTTTTAATCGGGTCTTCTGACATCTGCTTCTCCTTGTATAATTAAGGCATCCGCTACAATTGCCCGGTCAAGAGTTACAATTAGCGGATTTATTTCAATTTCTTCGACTTCGTGTACGTTAGCTAAAACATAAGCCTGCAAAGCCATGATCGCCCTAATGATACTTGAACAATCTACGCCTGGCTTACCGCGGTAGCCATTAAACAAAGAAGCTATTTTAAGACGATCAAGAGCTCGCGTAACTGCATCTTTATCCACGGGCAGCATAAGTGAACATTGATCGTTCAAAAGTTCAGTCAAAATACCTCCTGCCGCAATTGTCAGCACAAAACCATGCGCCCGATCACGCATAACGCCAATGAGAAGCTCACAAATACCGTCTGTGACCATTTCTTCCAAAAGGAAATGTTCGACATTCATCTTTTTGGCGGCTTTATCAACCTCTTCTAGAGACATCAAACCAAGCTTGACTGCGTCACTTTCAGATTTATGAGCGAGCCATCGCACCTTTAAGACTGCAGGGAATCCAATGTCCGAGCACGCGTCCAAAACTTCGGCTCGAGAGCGAGCCGTTTTGCGCTTTGGAACCGCAAGGCCAAAAGCCGAAAGACAATCTTTGGCATCAGCTTCATCTATAAGCACAGAATTTATCGGCAGCCGTCCCTGTAAAATGGGCTCTGGATTGTTTGCGAGCGACTGACCAATAAGTGAAACAGCCTCAATAGCAACGAGGCTTTCGGAAAGACCGCAAAGTGGGATCACATTAATCTCCATAAGGCGCTTTGCAACATCTTCAGGCATATTCTCAGGCAGGCTTGCCACGAGTGCAAGCGGCAAAGCCACATTTTGCGTAGTTATTTCAGCCGCTTCTAAAACGCAATTCCATGCCTCTTGTGAGCACAGATCCGAACGCGGGAAATCCACAATCACGCATCCAATATCCAAATCACCCTGCATCATAGCCGAAAATGCAGCGCCCATTACAGCAGCATTGCCCCAAATATAAGTGTGATAATCCAGTGGATTAGCTAAAGATACCATTGACCCAAGAGCGCCACGGAGCCCTATCTTCTGGGTCTCATTCAGATCTGGGAAGACAACATTGCGCGACATCCCTGCATCCGCCATCAAGCTGGCCTCACCACCAGAACAAGACATCGAAGCAACTCGGTTGCCGGTAAGAGGCCCATATACATGCAAAAGCTTTAATGTCTCAAGTAGCTCAGGGAGGCTATCAACGCGTGCAATGCCCAATCGTTGCAAAACAGCGCGCGCGCCGGCGTCGCTACCAGCAAGGGATGCTGTATGCGAAATAGTTGCGGATTGGGCTTGTTCGGATTGACCAATTTTAATGGCGACAATTCCCTTTCCCAATTTGCGCGCCTGACTTGCCAGCGCCTCAAAAGCAGGAATATTACCAATGCCCTCAATATGCAGTCCAAGAGCTGTTACCCGCTCATCACATAGTAGCGCCCGTCCTATTTCAGAAAAACCTATCTGCGCTTGATTGCCAACAGTAACGATATAAGCAAGCGGCAGCCCACGCTGTTGCATCGAAATATTGATAGCTATATTTGAACTTTGCGTAATGAGTGCGACACCAGAGTCTACTTTTATGCCACCATGCTGATCTGGCCAAAGAGCAGCCCTATCTAGATAATTTATCACACCATAACAATTAGGCCCGATGATTGGCATATCTCCAGCCCCTTCAAGCAGGAGACTTTGAAGTTGCGCTCCATCAGTTGCTTCAGCCTGTGCCTCTAAAAACCCAGAGGCAAAACAAACCGCCCCGCCCCCGCCACGCTGTTCAAGTGACTTTACGACATCTATAGTGGCATGGCGATTAACCCCGATAAAAGTGGCATCTGGTGCAGAGGGCAAATCATCAATAGCGCGAAAAGTAGCATGGCCAGCGAAGTGATCTGCAGTTGAATGAACAGGCCAAAGTGGTCCTTGAAAACCAATTTTTTCGCATTGTTCTATGACCGAGCGACACCATGTCCCGCCACCGACAACTGCGATAGATTTTGGCCTCAAAAGACGCGAAAGGTCCCGCATGCAGCTTACCTCTTATTTACTCAAGCGCCTAAAGGTCGCAAGAGATCACGGCTGATAATGTGACGTTGAATTTCAGATGTTCCGTCCCAGATCCGCTCAACACGTGCATCGCGCCAAAAACGTTCAATAGGTAAGTCATCCATGAGCCCCATACCACCAAAAATTTGTAACGTTGTGTCCGTGATACGGGCCAACATTTCGCTAGCGTAAAGCTTTGCACTGGCAATTTCTCGATTGGCTGACAAACCTTGATCCAGACGCCATGCTGAGGACAAAGTAAGCCAATCGGCAGCATCAATTTCAGTAATCATATCAGCAACCTGAAAGCTCACGCCTTGGAACTTACCAATCTTCTGCCCAAACTGCTCCCGCTGAGAGACGTGATTTAGCGCATATTCAAAACAACGTCGTGCACGACCAACAGACATTGTCGCAACTGTAATGCGCGTTGCATAGAGCCAGTCATTCATGACCGCAAATCCACCATCAACCTCACCCAGAACTTGCGCATCTGGCAAGCGGCAGTCATCAAATTCAAGGATCATATTCTTGTAGCCCCGATGGCTGACCGATTTATAACCATCGCGGATCACAAAGCCCGGAGTGTCGCGATCGACCAGAAATGCTGTAATGCGTTTCTTTGGTCCTTTCCGCGTCTCATCAATGCCGGTTGCAATAAAGACAATTATGAAATCAGCATGATCAGCTCCGGAGATAAAGTGTTTTGTACCGTTAACAACCCAGTCCCCACCTTTGCGCTCAGCTGCACATTTCATTCCGCGAACATCCGAACCAGCGCTCGGCTCTGTCATGGCCAAAGCATCCATGCGCTCGCCCCTGACAGCAGGCAAAAGATAGCGCTCTCGTTGGTCCCCATCACAGGCCATAAGAATGTTTTGAGGGCGACCAAAAAAATGGTTTAGCGCCATGCTTCCACGACCAAGCTCACGCTCAACCAAAGCGAACTCAAGATGACTCAGGCCAGCTCCGCCAACCTCTTGAGGGAAATTGCAGGCATAAAACCCGAGGTCGATAGTTTTCTGCTTAATTGCCTGCGCAATCTCTTCAGGCACTTCACCCGTACTTTCAACTATTTCTTCGTGTGGATAAATCTCGTTCTCGACAAAGCTTCGTACGGTTTCAACGATCATCTCTTGTTCTTGGCTCAATCCAAAATGCATTATATGTTCTCCCCGCGCACTATAGTTAACGCCTCCATACGTTGCTGAACTTCGGGCAACGGCAAACAGGATTTACGCGTAGTAAGGTTCACGTGCAGCATAAATTGCTCACAGGTGGCCAAAACATCCCCCACTTCGTTTTGCATCCGGTGAAAGAGCTTTACTTTTTTACCTTCAGACACCAACACCTTACTCTCGACAGTTACTTTCTCGCCTGCAAGAGTTTCCTTAATATATTTGACAGTAGTTTCTACGGTGAAAAAGCTATTTCCAGCATCGATATAGGAAGAGTCCGCGCCGATTTTAATCATGAACGCATCTGCCGCATCAGAGAAGATTTGTCCATAGCGACCTTCATTCATATGACCATTGTAATCTGTCCAATCGATTGGAATGCTGCGCGAGACTGTCTTCATCAGGGAACTGTCACCCAATGGCTTTCTCATGGCTTTCTCATGTGCGTTAATGAGTGCCCCTGCGGCAGTTCCTTGCTGTTTTAAAGCCCGCATCATTGCAATCAAATTATTGTCCCGAAGACGCTCCAACTCTCGGATCGACTTATCTCCAGATTGAGCATCAGACTGGTCGGCTATCACCTGTGTCAGTTCGTCCGTCAAATCGGGCACATCCATCAACTTTGTCCAAGGCCAGCTAAGACAGGGACCAAATTGTGAGATAAAATGCGCCATACCCTCCTCACCCCCAGCAATACGATAGGTTTCAAACAACCCCATTTGGGCCCACCGCAATCCAAACCCATAACGGATTGCGTTATCAATTTCTTCCGTGGTTGCAATGCCATCTTTGATCAACCACAATCCTTCACGCCAGACAGCCTCAAGAAAACGATCCGCTATATGCGCATCAATCTCTTTTCGGACATGAAGTGGAAAAAATCCTACCGAGGTTAACATATCTTTCGCATTTTTGATAAATTTTGAGCCAGTCATACTACTAGGGACCACTTCAATTAGTGGCAAAAGATAGACAGGATTAAAGGGATGGGTAACCATAATCTGTTCTGGTCTCAAAGTTTTTTGTTGTAGCTCTGATGGTTTAAACCCCGATGTTGAAGACCCAATTATGGCCTCTGGTCGGCAATAGGTCTGTATCTCTGCCAACACCTTATGTTTAGTATCTAATCGTTCTGGCACACTTTCTTGCACCCAATCAGCATTTCTAACAGCATCTTGCAAAGACGTACAAAATATAAGCTGCCCTTCTTTAGGCAGTGACTGATCATAGAGCATTGGTAATGCATGACGGGCATTTTCTAAAACAGCAGATATCTTTCCTTTAGCCGAAGGATCAGGATCATAGCATTTAATATCCCAGCCATTGAGTAAAAATCGTGCTAGCCATCCTCCACCGATAACACCTCCACCTATAATTGCTGCTGTCTTGTTCATTCTTTATCCATCTCAGATTTAGCAGGTACTATATCCCATTTAATTAAACCATTCGTTCCGTATTTCCATCCACACTAATGGCTTGACCTGAAACATTTTGGGCTGACTCTGAAGCAAGGAAAAAGGCCATTTCTGCAATATCTTGTGGCGACATGAATTTGCGCAAAGAGACGCCTTGCGTATATTGCGCTTGCACGGCGGCCTTGCCCTGTCCACTTGCTGCACTTTCCATATCCAAAACGCGTTCCATGCGATTCCCGTCAACAGAACCTGGACAAATCGCATTGACCCGAACTCCCACCGGACCCAACTCCATAGCAAGAGTTTTCATGAGCCCGATCAACCCCCATTTAGCAGTGACATAAGGCGCACGATGGGGCACACCAAAAAGTCCCGAAGTCGACGATATGATCAAAATTATCCCTGACCCTTGCGCGCGCATTTGCTGCCCAGCCCAACGACAGCTCAGAAAAGCGCCGTCCAAATTAACGCTGACACAATCTTGCCATTCAGAAAACTCAAGTGTTTCAAGCGGCCCCACCGGACCTCCCGTTCCAGCATTAGACAGGAAAATATCGACGCCACCAAAATCAGTTTGCACTTGGTCAAAAAACTCCTGCATCTGCATTTCATCCGTTACGTCGCACCGAAAGCCCAGTATCCCGGGTCTTTCTTTTTTCAGCGCGTCCAAATGAACGCGCGACAAGTCACATACAGCAACCCGATCTCCCTGTGACAGGAATTTCAGCGCCATCTCGCGCCCAAGGCCCGAAGCCCCACCCGTAATCACAACCCGCCGCGCCATAATCTAGCCCTTTGGCGCGCGTTTGGTCAGTTTGAGTTTTTCGCGTACTTCTTTAGGCCCGATCACCCTTGCGCCCATCGCTTCGATAATAGTTCGCGCTTTTGCAACTAGCTGATAATTCTCTGCCAAGACCCCACGCTCAAGCATTAAGTTATCTTCTAATCCCACGCGCACATGACCTCCGGCCAGCACTGCAGCCGCTACATAAGCCATCTGATTGCGGCCAAGTGCAAATGCGGTAAAAGTCCAATTATCTGGCACATTATTAACCATTGCCATATACGTATTTAGATCGTCAGGTGCCCCCCAAGGGACTCCCATGCAAAGCTGTACAAGCGCATTGGGTTCCAAAATACCGTCTGAAATCAGTTGTTTGGCGAACCATAAATGTCCCGTATCAAACGCTTCAATCTCAGGCTTTACACCAAGGTCAGTCATCATTTTCCCCATAGCCTGAAGCATTCCTGGCGTATTTGTCATGACATAGTCTGCTTCAGCAAAATTCATTGTCCCGCAATCTAATGTGCATATTTCTGGCAAACATTCGGCAATATGGGCAACGCGTTCTTTGGCACCTACCAAATCTGTGCCTTGCCCCAATGGAAGAGGCATTTCTGCTGCACCGAAGACAATATCACCTCCCATGCCCGCCGTAAGATTCAAAACGACGTCTGTATCTGAGTCCCGGATACGACTAGTAACTTCACGATAATATTCTAACCTACGACTAGGTGCGCCACTTTCTGGATCTCGAACGTGACAATGTACAACAGCAGCGCCAGCTTTTGCAGCGGCAATCGCACTCCCAGCAATTTGCTTGGGGCTACGGGGTACGTGGGGACTTTTGTCTTGTGTGGACCCAGAGCCTGTTACAGCACAAGTAATAAAAACATCGCGATTTAAAGAAAGAGGCATTTGGCATGTCCTGAAGTTGGAAAATTACTTATACAATACGCCTCTAGCCGAACACAGTAGTTTACATTAAAAGACAATCATGATGCAGGAATGGACAAAAACGGATGCTGCCACCGTTTCTATAAATTTTCTTTTATTTGATCGTTTTTCAAATATGTGTTTAGCTAATTGTCTTGAACCGATACGCGCTGCAAATACTTTGATCGGCCGAGAAATTTACACTTGGCGATTTCTAAGCTTGGAAGGACAAACTGTCTCGTCTTCAAGCGGTCTGCCAGTACTGTCTCAAGGTAAACTGAGCAATATGGGACATTGTGATTATTTATTCATTTTAACAAGCTACGACTATCACCTACATGACACAGTACAATGTCGCAAAGCACTGCAGGATAGCGCACGCAAATCCAAGACTATTGTCGGTCTCGATACAGGACCTTGGCTTATGGCATCCTCGGGTTTGCTAGAGGGACGCCGTGCAACATTGCATTGGGAAATTATAGACAGCTTTTCTGAAAAGTTTCTCAATATAGATACTGTGCGTCATCGTGTTGTGAAAGACGGCAATCGTATTACATGCGCGGGTGCAATGTCTGCTTTTGATCTGACACGCACCATGATTGAAGATCATCTAGGAAGTTCGGTTGCCTTAGATGTCGATGCCATGCTGCTTCGCGATTATCCCTTACCGGCACAGAATAGGGGCATCCGATCTGGAGCCAGAAGCACTTTACAACGGGCAATTGCGGCTATGCAAGCAAACGTAGAGCGTCCACTGACCATAACTGAAATTGCAAAAATAGCATCCTGCCCTCCCAAGACGTTAGAGCGTCGGTTCAGAGCAGCATTCGATGCAACACCAGGAAAAGTTTATCGACACATCAGGCTAACAGTTGCCAGACAATTAGTTGAAACTACATCACTGAGCATTTCTGAAATCTCTTTACGTTCCGGTTATGAAAGTGCAGCGTCCATGAGCCGAGCGTTCCGGCGTAGGTTTGGAGCTCCCCCGCGGGAATTAGCCCAAAGTTATCGATCAGCCCGGTAGCCAGTCGCAACCACAAATTTTTCTGAACTATCTGCACGGCTTGCCGGAGGCTTTACATTTAAGACTTTTGTAAAACGCTGTTTCAGAATTTTTTGTAAATCACCCTCCGCTCCGCCTGTCAGAACTTTAGCAACAAATGTGCCACCAGAATCTAAAACATCAAATGCAAAATAAGCTGCTGCTTCACAAAGCATGATGATACGTAAATGGTCAGTTTTTTTATGCCCCGAACTGGCAGCAGCCATATCAGACAACACAACATCAGCAGGGCCATTCAGCCAATTCCTTAACTTTTCATCCGAATTGCCAGCCAAGAAATCTAGCTGATGAATTTCGGCACCAGGTATTGGATCAATTTCTTGCAAATCTACGCCTAAAACACGACCAACCTTTTTGGAGGTTCTGTCGCCAAGCGCATTTGTGCGCCTCACTGCAACTTGACACCATCCCCCCGGAGCACAACCAAGATCAATTACCCTAGCGCCTGGGACCAAAAACTTATATTTGTCATCAAGCTCCATGATTTTAAAGGCTGCACGTCCTCTGTACCCCTGGGCATGAGCACGTTTGACGTATGGATCATTCAATTGACGTTCTAGCCAGCGTACCTGAGCGACTGTTTTGCCTTTAGCATTTTTGACTTTGACCTTTAGATCCCGCTGACCGCGACCGGAATTATTTTCAGATTTACCCATCATTAACAAGGAGCATCCTCTAACACGCCGTCGGCACTCATCTGTGCATAAAGCAATCCCTCGCGCAGACCTCGATCCGCAACAGATAAGCGATCAGTTGGCCAACACCGCAATAGCGCCTGCAGTATTGCAGAACCGGACATAATCAAGGCATGCCGATCATTGCCAATTCTGGGATCATTACGCCGGCCATCAGGACCAAGTTCAAGATAAGAGCCTATCACCTGATTAATCTCATGGGATGTCATTCTAAAACCATCTACTTTCGTGCGGTCATATCGATTCAGCCCCAAATGACTCGCTGCAACAGTTGTCACGGTACCAGAGGTCCCAATGATCTGAAACCCATTCTTTTCTTGAGAGTTTTTATAGGGAGTAAAATTGACCAAATAATCTTCAAAATGGCAACTCATCAGAGCAAAGCGTGCCCCATCATCCTCAACATCATTGAAACAATCTCTGAGGGTGGCTACTCCGAGAGGTACACTGATCCAGTCAACAACATTGGCAGCTGGAAATAGGCTTTCATCATTATGAAACCCCGCGTGAAGCCGCATGATAGCGCGAGGGCGCTCGCGGGCCAAGAGTTTCGATAAATCGATCCACACAAGTTCAGTTGAGCCACCACCGATATCTATGACCAAAAGTTGCTCAGTTCGCTTACTCACGAGGGGCGCACAGGAAATAACGGCAAGACGCGCCTCTTCCTCCGCCTGGATTATATCCAATTTCAGCCCAGTTTCGCGAAGAACACGTTTCTGAAACTCGCTAGAGTTTGAGGCACGACGGCACGCCTCAGTTGCAACAAGTCGCATCCTTTTGACTCGATGACGCTTTAATTTCTGTTGGCATACGCGTAATGCTTGAATTGTTCGGTTCATAGAGCTTCTGCTGAGCTTACCTGTCTTTTCAAGACCGATACCAAGCTGCACAGACTTCGAAAAACTGTCGATCACATGAAACTGACTGCCCTTAGGCTGGGCAATTAGCATTCTGCAACTATTTGTGCCCAGATCCAGAGCGGCATATAGCTCGTTTGGATTGGGCGAAGTAAACGTTGGGCTTTCGACCACCTTTGGGAAAGCGCCTGCACTTTTGGGACGCTTAGGCGCCATATTTAACGCCCTCTTTAAATTACACTTGAACCCACGATAGGCTTACTCGCTCCTTCCCGCAAGTGACCTCAAGCACATTTACCAAAAGAATCTATATTATTTGATACAGACCCACTTAGAGTGCCTATTCCCTAATAGGCATTACGGAATTTTCTGAGGCTAGGCTCTCCTTCAAAATCAAAATTATTCAGCTAAAAGTCGCGTTAAGGTCTACATTCGTCGAAAATCGACAGAAGCATGCCACCAAGCTGATCTAGAAACAGCAAAGTTTTATGAGGATTCGCAAATGCCCGATATTACGATCGTTTACTGGCGCGATATTCCAGCTCAAGTAATCGTCGGCAAAGGACGTAATGGATCAAAAAGACAGCTTACAGAGCGCTTTGAGCAAGCGATTGACAGAGCGGCCATGCGCGCTGATATGGTTGGAACGGATGATTATCTGACAGAGTGGCGCAAGGGAGGAACTTATTCCCTTGAAGGTGACCCAGAAATGCTTGCACAAAGAGAGGCGGCACGTTTGGAAACTGAGTATACTCCAGAGCGCATTAGGGCTCTGGTAAATAATTACGGTCGGACATAAACCGAAAAACAAATCTGTGGGAGGTTACTAT
The DNA here is from genome assembly GCA_913031285.1 of uncultured Alphaproteobacteria bacterium. GTDB lineage: Bacteria > Pseudomonadota > Alphaproteobacteria > Rhodobacterales > Rhodobacteraceae > LFER01. The sequence continues at coordinate 52,573 of CAJWEI010000010.1, forward strand.
GGCGTTGTTAAATTTGAAAAAGAGACCATCAAAGACTGCAACAGTCTCCCCAGAACTTGAGAGTTTTCTGAAGGGATATTCGATCGAAGTAATGCCTCGAACGGCAAAAAAAATATCGTCATTTAAAGAGATACTGCCAAAAGATACACGGGTTTATATTGCCCACTTAGAGGGAACTCCAATCAAGGATATGGTAGCCACTGCCCGCAGAGTTGCGCGCGAAGGCTACCCCGTGATGCCGCATTTGCCGGCAAGAATTATAAAAGACCAAGTGACGTTAAAAGATTGGCTAAACCAGTATCGAGGCGAAGCTGATGTGGACCAAGCCCTTTTGCTTGCAGGAGGTGTTGCCAAGCCGCATGGAGATTTTGAGAGTTCTATGCAGCTTCTTGAGACAGGCCTTTTTGACCAAATGGGGTTTAATAGACTGCATGTCGCAGGCCATCCGGAGGGAAATAAAGACATTGATCCAGATGGGTCAACAAAAAACGTTCAAGAAGCGTTGCTTTGGAAACAAAAATTTTCTGAGCGCACTGATGCGGATATGGCCCTAGCAACTCAATTTACCTTTGAGGCAGCTGCAGTCATCAAATGGGTAGATAATGTTAAAGCGGCAGGCATAGATATACCAATCCATATCGGAATTGCCGGACCAGCAAAGCTTCAGATGTTGATAAAATTTGCATTTGCTTGCGGGGTGGGCGCCTCTATAAAAGTTTTACAAAAACGAGCAATGGATGTGACTAAACTTCTCTTACCGTATGAACCGACGCAAGTCTTGACAGATTTGGCCAATCACAAGGCTAAAAATCCTGATTTCAACATCACAAATGTGCATTTCTTCCCTCTTGGTGGAATCAAAAAAAACGCAATATGGACGATAGAAAATGGTGGGAGCTCAGGCGTTCCCGCCGATAACACTCAAGGAACCTAAGAATGACGCGTACGATAGTTGAGTCCCAAACTAAGTCTTCCGTTTTAGGCTTTGACGAGCCGTTCTGCGTGATTGGGGAGAGAATCAACCCCACTGGCCGCAAGAAGCTTGCAGCAGAATTGGAAGCAGGGAATTTTTCAACGGTTGAAAAAGACGCTGTCGCTCAAGTCTTAGCCGGAGCAAATATTTTAGATATAAATGCCGGTGTGGTTTACAATTCCAATCCGAACCCCAATGAAACCGAACCTCCACTGATGAAGAAAATGATCGAATTGGTCCAGAGCCTAACAGAAACACCACTTTGCATCGATAGTTCAGTTCCAGAGGCTCTGGAAATGGGTTTGCAAACAGCCACGGGCCGTCCCCTGCTGAACTCGGTCACAGGCGAAGAAGAACGGCTTGAATTTGTCTTGCCCCTTGTAAAAAAATACAACGTTCCAGTGGTTGCTATTTCAAACGACGACACAGGTATTTCGGAAGATCCAGAAGTTCGCTTTGCGGTTGCAAAGAAAATAGTCCAAAGAGCCTCAGATTTTGGAATACCTGCTCATGATGTTGTCGTAGATCCTCTAGTGATGCCGGTTGGCGCAATGGCCACTGCTGGACAACAGGTTTTTGCACTTGTGCGAAAACTACGCGAAGAGCTTGGCGTAAATACGACCTGCGGCGCGTCAAATGTCTCCTTTGGCCTCCCAAACAGACACGGAATCAACAACGCTTTCTTACCCATGGCAATGGGTGCGGGCATGACCTCTGCGATTATGAACCCAGTCGCCTTACCGATCACCCAAAATAAGATCGCTGAGAAAAAAGCAGAATGTGAGGCTGCTGGGATCATTCTGCCTGATGATATGGATGATGAAGCCTTTGTTACTTTTTTTTCCTTAGGTTCCACCAAACCGCGTCCTGGAAAAGAAATGGAATCTATTAGAGCGGCGAACTTACTGACGAACAATGACCCCCATGGAGGATCTTGGATCAACTTCAATAAATCGAGTTTTTCAAGCGGTGAAGCAGGAGCACGCAGCGGCCGGCGCGGCGGTAGACGTAGGGCCTTAACATATCAAGAAACTGACATGTATCGTTAGGAATGCTGTCTTTGGACTAACGTGATTAGATCGAATTTGGATCATGAACTGGGTCAGGGATTAAAGTTTCATATTAAAAATTTCGCTTTAGATATGGATTGCACGGTCATAGGCGTCCAGCACGCTTTCATGCATCATTTCTGATAAAGTTGGATGAGGGAATACAGTTTCCGTTAAATCTTGCTCAGTGGTTTCAAGTTTGCGACCAACAATGTAGCCTTGTATCAGCTCCGTGACTTCTGCCCCTACCATATGTGCCCCAAGCAATTCTCCAGTTTTTACGTCAAAAATAGTTTTCACTATTCCTTCGGCCTCACCCAAAGCAATTGCCTTACCATTTCCCATAAATGGGAATCTGCCGACCTTGACAGAATACCCAGCTTTCTGCGCCTTTTCTTCGGTATAACCGACGCTGGCAACTTGGGGATGGCAATAAGTGCATCCAGCAATACTTTCCGGCTTGACCGGATGTGGATTTAATCCAGCAATAAGTTCAGCGACCATAACCCCTTCGTGGCTGGCTTTATGAGCCAGCCAAGGAGCACCGGCAATATCTCCAATTGCGAAAATGCCCGGAGCAGAAGTTCGACAATACGCGTCAGTCACAACGTGTGATTTTTTGACAGATATGCCCATGTCTTCCAAGCCAAGGTTTTCTACATTTCCAACGATTCCTACAGCCGAAATGACAGTGTCATAAATTTCTTTAATTAGCTTCCCATCTTGCTCGATATACGCAGTAACTTTACCCCCTCTACGGTCTAATTTCTTAACAAACGCTTTTCGAAGTAATTGCATTCCCTGTTTTTCAAATTGTTTCTGAGCAAAGGCGCTGATTTCCGCATCCTCACCAGGGAGAATTCGGTCCAAAACCTCAACAACGCTAGTGTCAGCGCCAAGCGTATTATAAAAACTGGCAAATTCTATTCCAATAGCACCTGAGCCTATAACAAGAAGCTTTTTGGGCATTCTTTGCGGGCGCAAGGCGTCCTTATAGTTCCAAACTAAGTCTGTGTCTGCCTCTAAACCCGGTAATTCACGCGCCCGTGCGCCTGTGGCCAGTACAATATTCTTTGCATTTAGAATTTGCACCCCCTTCGCGCTGGTAACTTCTACTTTACCTTTACCGCTAAGTCTGGCGGTCCCCATGATCGAGTGTACTTTATTTTTCTTCATTAAAAAGCCAACACCTTGGCTCAATTGGTTTGCCACCTTGCGCGACCTATCTACAACAGCCTTTAAATCATAGCTTATGTTGTCAGCAGACAAGCCGAACTCTTTAGCCCTATGCATGAGGTGAAAGACTTCCGCCGAGCGCAGCATCGCTTTGGTAGGAATACATCCCCAATTTAGGCATATACCACCCATGTGCTCACGCTCAATAATCGCAACATGCATTCCAAGCTGCGATGCCCTAACAGCAGATACGTATCCACCTGGACCCGCACCGATCACCACCAGATCAAAAGAGTTTGAGGACATATTTTACTCCAAGAGATAAATTCCGTTTAATATTAAACTATTATTTTTGGAACTTCAATGAGCGGATCGATTAACTTACCTTATCTAGCTCACGCAGGGTCAAACCATATCCACCTCGGTCCAAATATTCGCGCTCAACAGGAGTAAATCTGCGTTCGAGTGCATCATTTCTATAAGGAAACCTGCCAAATTGGCGAATGACTTCACGGTGCGCCTTGGCATGGATAAGATTTGAATCACCAGTTACCGTCATTCTCGCATGTATCAATCGCACACACCGATCCTGATCATAAAGGTTTTCAGAATGCATTAAGGGAAGATAAAAAAACTGTCGCACAGGTTCATCAATCCTTAGGTCCCATCCTCGTTTAATCGAAGATTTTGCTGCTGAAAGTCCAGCCTTGTCTGACGCAAATGCTCGTTTGGAACCTCTAAACATATTTCGCGGGAACTGGTCTGCAAGAATGATATAAGCACACGCTCCGCTGGGGTAGGTAAGCCAAAGCCCAAAAGCACCCATTTTTAGTTGAGACCAACCTTTGAGAAATCGGTCGCGAATTTCAGAATCTAGCCTTTCGTCAGTTGCATACCAGCTTTCTGGACCAGCTTTATCTAGCCAAAAGTCTAGCACCTCATCAGGTGACATATTTGAATCTCTTTTCTGCTTTCTTTTTATATATTTATGTCTATTTTTTCAAAAATGAAACAACTTTTAACACTAAGGGACACATAAATGGGTGATCATGCAGTATTAAGCGCTGTCTTCAGCAGATGAAACTTCGATAGCGTATTCCTGTGCAATTTCCAGTACCACAAGCGACGCAGTTGGTGCCACCGCTGCATAGAAACCAGACTCAACAGAAGTCACAGCAGCACGTTGGGTCATCCGGTAAATTGAATAGATAGTGAGAACCGCTACTAAAGCGAAAATAACCAAAAAGAAGCCGATCGGGCCGAACTGCCCCATAACCCAGCCAACGACTAAAGGACCACTAATTGCACCGATCCCGTGTATAAATAAGAGACCGCTGGAAGCTGCAACCATATCATCAAAATCGACAAAGTCGTTCGTATGGGCGATTAAAAGCGAATAAAGTGGGTTTGACATGCCCCCTACTAGGAACGCCGCGATAAACAATATATTATAGTTTTCCCAGCCAAATATTCCCAACATCGCTCCAACACCGCAGGTTGAACTCACCAATGCAATCAAAACGCGGCGATCCATTCGGTCGGAAAACCAGCCAATTGGATACTGCAGAAAAATTGCACCTATATAAAAAGATGCCACAAAAAATGATATTTGGCTGAGGTCCAAACCAGCTTCAGCCCCAAACACCGCCGCCATGCCAAACTGCGTCGAGAACACCCCGCCCAATAGAAACATTCCTACGCAACCCAAAGGAGACGTATCTATTAATTTTTTCAAACTCATTGGGTTAGTCCGCTCAAACGCCGGTGTTGGACTTATGGATAATAAGATTGGTGCAAACGAGATGGATACACAAATTGAAATCATAATGAAAAGTACAAAGCCAGCCGGATCAGCGACCAAAAGTAAGCCTTGTCCAGCCACCATACCAACAGTTTGAATAATCATATACAAAGAAATCGACTGACCACGGTTTTCGTTTGTGGATGCATCGTTTAACCAGCTCTCCGCGGTAACATAAACTCCACAAAAGCAAAATCCTAAGATAACTCGGCCAATGGCCCACACCCAAGGATCGACAAACAACGGGAAAAGAATAAGAACCGCTGAAATAAATGAACCAAGGGCCGCAAACACTCTGACGTGACCAACACGTCTGATCAAATCCGGAGCCAAACGGGTTGCAGCCAGAAACCCTACAAAATATGCGGACATTATGACCGATATTTCAAAAGTTGAAAATCTTTCTATTTCGCCACGTATGCCCAAAAGCGTTCCATGCAAACCATTACCAATCATTAAAAGGAGCATGCCGAGCAGAAGAGCCCAAGAATTAACTAGAACTGATAACATTGATGCTTCCTTGCAATATAAATATTTGAAAAACCCGGCTCTACTATTCCCCTTGAAGCAAATAACAGCTCCTTACTAACCCAAATCACCGTTTAGGGATCAAAAGCGACGCATCTCCATAAGAAAAAAACCGATATCTTTTTTCTATTGCATGCTGATAAATTTCTCTAATCGTCTCAGCCCCCATTAAGGCAGAAACAAGCATTAATAATGTCGACTTAGGAAGATGGAAATTGGTCATTAAACCGTCTGCAACGCAAAATTTATATCCCGGATATATGAAGATGTCTGTCTCACCGGACCAACACGAGATGTCACCAGTTTCTGCCGCCGCCGTTTCGATTAATCGCAAAGCAGTTGTTCCTACAGCGAGTACACGTCCACCAGACCTATGCGTTTGTTTTATTTCATATGCGGCCTGTTCGCAAACCTCACCGTATTCAGAATGCATTTTATGGGTCTTTATATCATTTACTTTTACCGGCAAAAAAGTTCCCGCACCGACATGCAGTGTAACGTAACTAATCTCAATACCCCTATTTGAAAAAGCTGTTAAAATCCCTTCATCGAAATGTAAAGAAGCCGTAGGTGCAGCGACTGATCCAGGAGTTTTTGCAAAGACGGTTTGATAATCTTCACGATCCAGCGCGTCAGTTAAACGCTTTGAGGCAATGTAGGGTGGCAAGGGCATTTCACCAGCCAAGTCTAAAGCAGCAAATAAAGCTTTTTTATCAAGGTTAAACCTCAATTTCGCCTGACCTTCGGATTTCTCAATCAATTCAGCGCTGAGGCCATGCTCAAAGGTAATACTCTCGCCGGTCACTACCTTTTTCAGGGGTTTGATTAAACATGACCAAAGACCTTCAACATCTGGTTTCAACAAGGTAACTTCCACAGACGCCTCGCCTCCCTGAACAGTTTTCAGTCGGATACGCTTGCCTTTTAAGCGCGCAGGGATGACTTTGGTATCATTCAAAACCAAACGATCACCTGGGTGGAGTATGTCCGTTAATTCAAACACTTTTTTGTCATGAATTTGATTATTTTCGCACCACAAAAGGCGCGAACTACTACGGGGCGACACAGGACGGGTTGCGACAAGGTCTTCAGGTAACTCGAAGTCAAAATCACTTAACTGCACAGAGTATTACTCTTCATAAGCCGGTGGAGGACGACGAAAAATGTCTCTGAACATACCAGGCGTAAACACTGAAAGTGGATTAACATTAATATCGAAATCATTAGCCTTTCCTTTGAGAATAAAACTGAAACCCAAAAGACCCTCTCCCTTTTTAGACAAAACTGACCCCACACCATTTATAAGATAAACTGGCGAAACGGTGCCTTGCATATCAAACGTCTTATTATGCAAATCATAATACCCATCAAAAGTTACCCCCATGGATGGACCAAACGCATAAGCGCTTTTGACGATAAGCTGATCTTTTGTAACCCGAAACATGCCTTCGATCTCGCTAAAAGAAATACCTGGACCAGAGAGAAGATCAATCAATCCTACTATGCTGATCGCATTAAAAAGCTCAGCAAGAATGGGTGCTCCCTGAATTTTAACATTATCCACCTTTAAATATCCATCTGTCGCACTGTCCATTTTTGCCGGTGTCAAAGATAACAAAAGGTCTCCACCAACGGCATGTTTCACCACCCCAAATTCGGTTAGCACAGCGCCTGCTTGTTGAGACTGAAGCTTAATCTGGTTTTGACCAAACCATGGTTTCAAAAGCCCTTTAACTCTTGCGCGAGGTCCAAAGTTAGCGGAAAACTCACCAAATAACGACTGTCCAATATCAAGATCACCAACAAAATTGTTGAGTGATAATTTATTCGTAATTTGCACCTTATCTAACGCGATACTCACGGGTATCTGCTTTTTATACTTTGTCTTAGACTGCTGTGAAGAGAAAAGATATGGCCTCGCGTCAAAATAACCTTGTTTGATTTCAAGGCTTCCATCAGGTCGCATATAGCCGCTGATATCGATATTTTCATCAATGGCAAACTTTTTAAATTTAAAACTTGGTTGGCTGGTACTCTTTGTCAGTTGAGAGTGCCCTAAAATTTCCAACCCTGCCCCGTTGAAAGACAACTTTTCAACGATCAAACCGTTTTCAAAATACCCGTCCACAGAAAGATTAGCGATGGTGTTTTGCGGCTTTTTCCAGTTCATATGGTCTAATTTCAAAGCCACGCCCAAAAGATTGCTTTTTAAACTAAACGACACTTTTTCGTTTCTTGGAAAAATAATCTCAATATCGGCAATAGCACTACCCGAAATCACACTCCTCGGGATGGGGATCGAAAAACTGTCAATTAGCTTTTGGTTAATTTCTAAAACGGCCAAAATATAAGACGTTCCAGAAACAAAATTAAATTTTACTTCTGCATCTACCTTGATCTCCTTATATTTAGTGGTTCCGCGCAAAACAAGTGTATCGCGCGTCAAATCCAACTTTGCTGTCTTGCTAAAAAATGATTGTTCACCAAATAAATATTTCGCCTCAAAATCTGACACTTCACCAGTTGCAGACACGTTCACATCATTTGCCGCAAGTCCAGGTTTTATCGGGAATGCGAGCTTAGCCTCAATCTTGGCGTTACCATCAGCAATATCGATTTTCTGATCAGCATGGTCAAGAATATAAAGAGGTGCAAAATTGAGCAGTTCCAGGACAGTTCGTAATCGGCCCTTCCCTACGATCGAAAGTTCTGCAGCGCTGGGTTTGATCTTGGTATCAAGTACAACAAATCGACTTCCTCCAAGGTCTATATTTTCGTCTTTTTTTGATGCAACAACAGCATTTTGAAAGCTGACTACTGAGCGATGATCATAATTTGAGTAAACTCCATTTGCTTTTTCAATCAGTGGAAATCCAGGTAGAACTCGAAAAGACATATCACTAAAAATAAGTTTTGTATCGGATCGGATGTGTTTCTGAGTATCGTATCTTAAAGAAAACATCACCTCAGAAAAATCTGCTTTTAAAATATTATCCTTCACCCATTGACGCGGCTCCGGCTTAAAAAACTCTGGCCAATACGCCAACAGGCTTTCAGATGAAATTTGTTCAATCTCGCTATCCATCGAAATCGTCCAGCCCTCTGAGTCAGTGCTCACATCGACTGACGCGCGCGCGTGGATACCGCGTGTCTTGTCGTGTACATAAAGTTGTTTCAGCTGAATTTCAAAAGGATCCACCAAAAATCGAAAATCAACAGTCGCAAAATCCAAACTAATAGGAATTTCATAGGCATTTTGCGGATTGGCTTTTATGTCATTTAGAATAAATTGCCCTACCAATGAAACACCTTGATCTTCATTCGTCTGAATAAAAGTGTCACCCTCTGCTTTGAGCGTGATATCTGGACTTTTTAGTATCAAGCTATCAAAGCTTAACACTTTAGATCTCGGCTCATAAGAAAAATATGTGCTTAATTTATCAAAGCCTAGAGGTCTAGAGTTTACATTGGGTTGTAGGATGCCATCGGAAATATTAAGCGTTGCATGTAATGATCCGATCTCGCCTGATGCTTTTAGGCTGCCTCTAAGCGCACCAGAAATTGGCGCCTTCAAAGCCGACAACCATACGAAAACCGACGATTGTGTCGCAAGAATGTCGGATGGCAGATCAGAAAATTTTAATCCAAACTCCGCCTCTTTTTGCTCGATCTCTGTCTCAAAGTTTGCCTCAAGAACGGCAACATCAGAGCCACCTGTCAAAAGTGCCAAATTAGCACGGGCAATAAGATCATCGTTTGATTTTTTGAGATGAAAATTTGCGCCATCTATTGTCCAGTTTCGATTGGCGAGCCCATCGAAATAGTTAAGTGTTATATTCTGGATCTCAAAAGTCCTAAATGCAGCCAACCGTGGCTGCATAAAAAACTGGTCTAGATGAAATTTAAAATCGCCTAGTAATTTTGTTCCTACATCATTTGTTTCTATGCCTCCAAATTGGGTAGCAATACTACCATCTGCATTTTTAAAGACTGATACGATCAATCCGTCCAAAGCGAGATCGGTTATTGCAATCTGGCCTAGCATTGCCAGCCGTAGAGAAAAAGCGGCATTCATATGACGAAGTCTTAGCAGTGTCTGCCCCTCTAAATCAGTCAAGACTGAGGAACCAAAAATCAGCATAGGTCGCCATTGCGAATCCAATGACACTGAGAGGTCAGAATTTTCAAAATTTATACCATTAAGGCTATCATCAATTTGCATGACGATCGGTTGTGACGCCCAACTTGGAAGCTTAAACTCGTTTTGAGAGAGTAAAAGAATGACTAACGCCAAAGTAAAAATGACACTGCCAAACAAAGCACCAAACAGAATGCTGAATAAACGAAATATAACCGGAAGATTTTGTCCCGACTTGACGAAAGTTCCAAGAAGTTTCACTGTTTTCTATTCCGGCTCTTTGTTCTATAAAGGAGTGTTATAGAGTACGTTACAGTAGCATTCGATTATTAGGAAAGTCCAATGACAAATCTGCCATATATTGCTCCACAAGTACAACTTCCGCGAGACGGAGGCAGTATCGTGCATTTGCCCGATTTAAAACCATCCGCAGTCGTTTTATTTTTTTATCCGCGAGATAATACCAGCGGATGCACAGTAGAGGCAAAAGCGTTTACGTCGCTTCTCTGCGAGTTTGAAGCCTTAAATACAAAGGTTATTGGCGTTTCAAAAGATAGTGTCAAAAGCCACGAAAAGTTTATAACCAAACAAGAGCTTGGAATTCCACTTTTATCAGATAAACTCAGTAATGTATGCGAAAAATTTGACGTTTGGAAAGAAAAATCCATGTATGGAAAGACCTTTTTTGGAATAGAACGATCTACATTTTTAATCAATGGCGAAGGTCAGGTAATACGGGAATGGCGTAAGGTAAAAGTTTCCGGCCATGTCGAAGACGTTTTAATGGCCGTCAAAGAACTCTTGTGAAAAGCAAATAGAATGTCACACCAAATCCCTTCATTGGCAGAAATGGCCGCTCAGGTTCTTTCTACATCGGATGGACGAGAAAAAACTCGTCGCTCCCTAGAATTTTCTTCTCAGTGGTTTTCACAAAGGACACAAGGGATAATACCTGAGTTAGGTCAAGCAAAGCCACCAATGCAACCTGCACGACCTGACAAGCCTGAGCTTTTATTACCACGAGAAGTGCCCAAGCGTAGACCGGGAACACCTCAAGGACGTATAGCCATACTGCATGCCGTAGCACATATCGAATTGAATGCGGTTGATTTGCACTGGGATATAATCGCGCGGTTTAGAGATGTCACCATGCCAATTGGGTTTTACGACGATTGGGTCAAAGCCGCCTCAGAAGAAAGTAAGCATTTTAACCTAATGTCTGACTGTCTTGAAGAGCTTGGTAGCTTTTATGGCGCGATGCCCGCTCACGCAGGCATGTGGCGTGCGGCAGAAGATACTTCAGACGATTTACTAGCACGACTGGCAGTCGTGCCGATGGTACTAGAAGCACGAGGATTGGATGTAACGCCAAACATCATAGAGGCATTCAAACGCTCTAAAGAGTCAAAAGCCGTCCAAGCCTTGGAAGTCATTTATTCGGAAGAAGTATCGCATGTGGCGTATGGTTCTAAATGGTTCAATTTTTTATGTGGCCGCAACAATCTTGACCCAAAAGATATTTTTCACAAATTAGTTCGAAAGTATTTCAAAGGGGCGTTAAGACCGCCCTTTAATGAGGAAAAGCGTGCCGACGCGGGGATACCACCCGATTTCTACTGGCCGCTGACAGATGATATAGAAAAACCTGCTTTTTTATGAGCTTAACAGTGCTAAACCGTGCAGTTAATTAAGCTCCTGAGGTAATAATAGTTAAAATTGTTACGCTAATTCAGACCGATTGTTGAAAATGATCACTCTTTAGGAGACAAATTTGAGGAATAATTAATGCGAAGTGATATTGCGATTTATATTTATACTTTAATGAGCAGGCATTTTCCAGAAAATAGCGTTTTTTTAATCTGACGAAGGCACACGTTTCATACGTCTTCGCCCACAATCGCAATCTGTCACTTTTGCTAATTTAGCAGTATTCAATTCATGGTCGATTAGTGTCAAATCACTGCCAATCATGGATTCGATTGGATCGTGAAACTTCCGCGAGCAGTCGAAGCACAAGCAGAAAACCAATCAACAGCGCCTCAAAGAAATGGAACTTGAGTGTAATTAGACGCTCCAAGAGGCAGTCATAGCATGCACACTTGGAGCTAGCTCTGAAAGAGATATCGCATATGCAATAATAGCTTTTGGCTTCTGAACTGGAACGCAAATAACCCAGAACAGCCATTGAAGCTTGACAAGAGAGGCTATGCCAAAGCTCAAGAGGAAATCGAATCCTAAAAGACGAAAGCTCAAATAATGCCGATCGCAGCGTTGCGAATGATGCACAGTTATCAACCGAGACCTCAAACTCAAGCAGTGTATTAAGTAATCACATTTCTAAATCACGCATTGAATTTGACTGCGGTACAACGCGATGTCTCGGCAGCAGATTCTTCGAATGCCTTGAAGCTGGTTGACGATATCACTTCGGAAATGCGCTTGATGGAAGAGCAGAATGAACGAATCTTTAATAAAATAGAAGAGGCTTTGACGGTCTCAATCAAACCCCTGGAAAAAAAATTAATAATATTGATCTAAATTCGCAGGAAATGATCAAATTAGTGCAACAGGGGTATTCTGGATATGGCGGTCCGCTTATGGCA
>CAJWEI010000011.1 GCA_913031285.1 uncultured Alphaproteobacteria bacterium
GATTTATGATTGCATTGGCACGCCTAACAGAAGCGTCACGCTGCGAGTCTGAATGAAACAGTGCAACCTGACCGCGTTGAGAGTGCATTGTATTAAAATTTAAGTCCTGTTCCATCCCCTCCCAAAGATTCAGCGAGTGACTGTAAAATTCCGAATTCCCAGGCATCATGTAATTTGCACGCACGATAGTGGTATTACGCCCAATATTGCCGCCGCCAAGATGGCCCTTTTCGAGCACAGCTATATTCGTCAAACCATGATTTTTAGCAAGGTAATAGGCGGTTGCAAGGCCGTGCCCACCGCCACCAATGATCACAATATCGTAAACCTCTTTGGGCTTTGGGTTACGCCAATGGGCCATCCAACCTTTGTTGCCAGTCAAACCTTGCTTTAAAATGCCAAAACCGGAAAAACGCACTGCTATCCCCATTCAATTTGATATTTACAGAGAGGGTAATGAGACAAAAAATCAAGCTCAAAATCAGTTTATTACCTTTTAAAAACTGTAACCGTTCAGCGCGGTATGGATTGATATCAATTTGTGGCTTTTGACCGGTGATCAGGTCAACGACAAAATTGGCGGATATAGCCGCATGGATTACCCCTAATTGCCATGACCAACATTGAAAAATAAGTTCATATGTAGGAGCAAATCCCAAAACCGGCGGCGACGCGTGGGACAACAGTCTAGTTCCAAAGTGACGCGTCAGACCGCGATAAAAAAATATCAAAAAAGTTTTTGAACTTGTCTAAAAAAATTCCATGTGCTCTTCTCTAAAGCGGTATCATCAACCTAACTAAAGCATAACTTCATCGCGAAGACCGTCCGACAGTAGCATAACAGGAACGCACCAGCTATGCTGCAACCTGAACAAAATGTCCAATATCAATTTCCCGATATTGCCGTTGCGGCGGTTCAAAACCAACCGGCTTCAAAGGGCTCGGAATCTCGTCGGTCATCAATTGCAAATCGGTGCGCCGATACGAGGGGTCCGCCACTGGTACCGCTGACATCAGCTTTTTGGTGTAGGAATGCTGCGGATTTTCGAAAACCGCCTGGCGCGGACCAATTTCGACAATTTCACCCAAGTACATTACTGCGACGCGGTGGCTGACCCGTTCAACCACAGCCATGTCATGGGATATAAACAGATAGGACAAACCAAACTCTTCCTGCAGTTCCATCATCAAGTTAACGACCTGCGCCTGAATCGATACGTCTAGCGCAGAGACCGCCTCATCGGCGATGATCAGTTTGGGATTGAGGCCAAGGGCGCGGGCGATACACAGCCGCTGACGTTGCCCACCGGAAAACTCATGAGGATAACGTTCGGCATGTTCTGGCAACATGCCCACCCGATCCAAAAGCTCGGCAACACGATCATTCAACTCAGAACCGCCAGAGACCAAGCCATGCACCAGCATCGGTTCTGCTATCGCCGAACCCGCTGTGACGCGCGGATTGAGGCTAGCGAATGGATCTTGGAAAATCATTTGCATATTGCGGCGCAGGGGCCGCATCTGCAGCGTATTGAGTTCGGTCAACTCCTGACCTTCAAACTTCACTGAACCGCGGGTGGGCTCAACCAATTTGATGATACTACGACCAGTAGTCGACTTACCACACCCAGATTCACCAACCAAGGCCAAGGTTTCACCCGGTTGAAGAGTGAAGGACACGTCCTCGACCGCGTGCACCCGACCACTGACTCTACCAAAAAAACCCGCGTTGATATCAAAACGAGTGGTTAGACCCTCAACCTCCAAGAGCGGCGGCGCATCGGTGCGGACAGTCGTGGACAGCGACGGCTCGGCGGCGACGGCTTTCGTCATGCCGGCTCGCTGCGCGACGTTTATATGATCCCCCTCGGCACGACGGATATCGACGTTGGCAAATTTTTCCGGGTTAGGACGGCCAGTCATTGAGCCAAGACGCGGAACGGCGTCAAGCAGGGCGATGGTGTAGGGATGCTGCGGGTTTTCAAAGATTTGACGGACCGGACCTTCCTCGACCTTTTCGCCGCCCAACATGATTACCACACGATCGGCCATTTCGGCGACCACGCCCATGTCATGGGTGATGAACATCACGGACATGCCAATTTCTTTTTGCAACATTTTGATAAGGTCGAGTATCTGCGCCTGTGTCGTCACGTCGAGCGCAGTCGTCGGTTCGTCCGCAATCAATAAGCTGGGTCGGCAGGACAGCGCCATGGCGATCATCACTCTCTGGCGCATGCCGCCAGACAACTGGTGTGGATACTGTTTCATCTGTTTTTCTGGCTCAGGAATACGCACCAAACGTAGCATTTCAAGTGCTGATGCTTCGGCTTCTTGGAAAGTTTTGCCTTGATGTAAAATAATCGCCTCAGATATCTGGTAGCCCACCTTGAACACCGGGTTGAGCGAGGTCATCGGTTCTTGAAATATCATCGAAATTTCGTTACCGCGAAGCTCACGCATGGTATCCAAAGGCTGTTTAACTATATCGATAATTTGTCCGTTGCGACGACGGAAATTCAACATGCCACTCGGAATTCGCCCACCCATGTTTTCGGTCACGCGCATCAGCGACATGGCAGTCACCGATTTCCCAGAGCCCGACTCTCCTACCACAGCCAAGGTTTCGCCTTTTTTGATGTGCCATGACACGCCGTCGACCGCTTTAACGGTAGTATTTCCCAGAGAAAAGTGCACACGTAGGTCGTCGACCTCTATTAGTCGGTTTTCTTCCATAAGCCCCTTTCCAGTTCGGACTATTAAGGTTTTCTATGACGTTAACAGCACTAGGGCGCACGTCAAGTTTTCTCACCGCCCAAGCAAGATTTTCTTTGATCCACACCAGCCAGTCGCAACTTTCTTGAACTCGGCAGAATACAAAAAATGTCATTCAAAAATATTAGCGGAAAAATTAGAACCGTTCAGCTCTGTATGGCGTGATATCAATTTCCGGCATCCTGCCACTTATGAGGTCACCGACGACACTGGCAGAAATAGCCGCATGTGTTATCCCCCAATGTCCATGACCAAAATTTAAAAATACGTTTTTATATTTGGGCGCAGGTCCCAAAACAGGCAAAGAGTCCGGGGTCAAAGGTCTAGGCCCAAGTTGAGCGGTTAGACCACGGTAAGAGAAACGTCCAAAAGTTTTTTGAACTTGCTTTATTAAAATTTCTTCCATTACCGCATCTCGAAAGTGGGGTTTTCCACCTACCTGAAGCAACCCTGCAATACGAATGCCGTCCGAATTCGGCAATACAGCAATCCCCGCCCTTTGCATTAATAAAGGCAATTTCAAAATAATTTCAGGCTCATGTAAGGTAATAGATGCACCCCAAGCCGGTAAAATTGGGACATTAACAGATAGTTTTTTTGAAAGCGCTGCACTCCCTGCTCCGGCGCAGATAACAACCACATCACAATCTATATTGCCAAGTGGGGTTTTGACAGCTCTGACACGGTCTGCTTCAGTAATGAAATCCAATGCTTGTTGGAAAACAAAATTTCCACGGGCGTTCTTGATTACATCTTTTAACACTAATTGAAATGAAATAGGCTCAAGAATTTGTCCTGCCTGCTCAATTAAAGTGCCAGAGGGTTCAGGATCTGACAACCAAGGAAGCATATCTTGAAGGCCTTTTGTTTCTATTTGGGTTAACCGCATACCCATTTCTTTTCGGGTGGCGTTATTCTTGTCATCATCGTACATCTCTTGCGGATTAGAATAGTATAGCAAGCACCCATTTTGTGCCAATAGTGATCTCAATTCAGGATAATGAGAGCTCAAAAGCATCCAAGCATTCCATCCCCTCAATCCTAGCTCTGCCAAACCTTTGGAGCTTTGTATTCGTTGAACTAAAGTTCCGGACTTAATGCTTTTAGAAAGAAATGGTAAAATATTTTGGGGCGGCGGCCATGTTATCCGAAATGGGCCAACAGGGTTTCGCAACATTGTCGGAATACTCAACCACAGATCTTTGCTAGCCCAAGGTATTACACTTGACCCACCTATAATTCCGGCGGTGGCAGAAGATGCGCGACCAGAAACACCCTCACCATCTATAAGGGTAACGCTCAACCCCTGTTGTAACAGTGTGCATGCTAGCGTCAGACCTATTATGCCACCCCCAACAACAGTAATGTTTCGTGGATTGTCGCGAACACACACCAAAATCTCGATCTCCGCTTTAAAATATTTATTAGACTAGTTAAGTCTGGTGTGCTGTAAAGCTTATATGCGTGTTCAATTAGCAAAAAATCTACCTTGTGTTGCCTATAAAATTTTATGGCAAAATAAGGTTAACTTCAAATCTTATGCCGCCTTAAGGACAGGTTCAAAATCATAAGGCACTCCTTAAATAAACAGATGAAAAATTACTCCTACGAAGGTACGTTTTAAACTGGTAAAGGGCGTGAAGAACGTGAAGAACGTAAATTTTGAAATGCTGCAAATAAGATAAGGAGCACGATAACGAAAATGATATTGCTAAAACTTCAAAAATCACACTCAGATTTTGCATTGAAAAATGAACTTTGATTTAATCGGACTCGAAGAAAAACTTAAACGTGCGGTCTGTAAATATCACATACCAGGGCTTTCGATTGCAATCGAACAAGATGGGCGAAAGATTTTTTCTTTAGGACTTGGTTTCGCAAACATTACAAAAAATCTCGCCACTACACCCCATACGATTTTCGGCACGGCTTCTCTAACAAAAATTCTTACCACATTAATATTATTGAAAGCTGAAGAATTAGAGCTGGTGAAGCTGTCTGATAAATTGTCTGTGTATTACCCAGATTTAGAACGACTGGATATTTCTAATGCTAGCATAAAAAATCTTTTAAATCATTCAGCAGGCCTGCCAGGATTGCCGACAAGGCATATTGCGTCAGACTTAAACAATCCCAGAATTAACCCTGAATTTTTATGTATAGATAGCCTTATAAAATTTTTGAATGAATTTAAATTTGACGTTTTAGAACAGCCTGGCCAGCTACTCAGTTACAGTAACGAGGGTTATTGCCTACTGGGCGGTATAATCGAACGCATCTTTGGTGAAACCTTCGAAACAGTGGCAAAAAAATTAGTGTTTAAACCGCTAAAAATGAAGAACAGCTTTATTGGAAGGGATAAGAGTGGCAGATTTAAAGACATAGCCGAACCTATGATTTCTTGGAAAAAAGATATAAAGGCTTCACAAACTGAGTATTGGGATGCTCCCCTATTTTATCCAGCCGGTGGCCTTATGTCCTCCGCAAATGATATTGTCAAACTTAGTTCTGCTCTTTATGGCGCTTCCAATTTTTTGAAGTGTGCCCAATACAAGCAAGTAACTTTTGATCCAATGCCGGTAGCTTCACGCCACGAACGATTTTTTGCGTATGGTTTGGGTACTGAGATTGAATATATCAACAACAAAAAAACGTTATTGTGGCATACTGGACAACGGCCTGGCATCTCAAGTTTTGTTGGCCAAGTTATTCCAGACCGGCTGTCTGTTGCATTGTTAACAAATATATCTGACGCTCCTGCCTCAAAAATTGGACGGCTGGTTCTTTCACACTTTTATTCTAGAGATGACAAACCAAAAAAACTTAAATGGCTACAAACCACTGATAATCTAAGTATTCATGAAAGAGATCTAAAAAGCTTTGTTGGTATTTATGGTTCGGCTGAAGTTGGAGAATATCACATCCACTTGGAAGATAAAATACTGCTGATGAAATTTGTTAGTTCAAAAAATGAAATGCTTTTTAACGAGGCTAATAGCGGGATAGTTGGTTCTCAAACATTCAAATTCATGTTTACCAGTAGGGCAGAGCCATATGCTTTAGCATTGGATCTCAGAATCTTACCTAGATTGGCATAATCATAAGATACTGCATCTGATAAATATGTTGATTTGGCATCAAACTATATTGAAGCGGCATTTTACAAGTCTAAGTCGCAAGCATAAAATTTATCCTGAATTAAAAAAGTTTTGAAGCCAGTAAAGAAAACCTTTGCACGATTAAGCGCATATAAAAATCAACAAATTAATGTTCTCGGGAATACAAAAATGGATGAAAACTTGAGCACCAATATTCAAAAAATACCTAATATAGCCATCTTGGGCTTTTCTCTTGAATCTAATAGACAAGCACCAATTTCAGATCGCAATGCTTTTGTAGAAAATCTATACCTAAATTCTTGCGATATTAAGAGAGAGTTAGATGGTGATAGGGCAGGATTACCAGTAACTGTGCAAGGCTTTTGCTCCCGGATGGATACCATAGGCCATTGGACACCTATCCCTATTTTAATTGCAGAGGCCCCGCCCGGAGGACCAGTGGAAAACTCCTTTTTTTTGAGTATGTTAAGAGATATGCGAGAAGGTTTATTATCAGAAGCATCCATTGATGCGGTTTATATAAGTGAGCACGGAGCGGGATTGACAACGGAAGATGACGATGCAGATGGAGCCGTCTTTGAAATGGTGAGAACCGCCGTTGGACCTAATATTCCAATCGTAGCAACACTAGACCTACACGGCCACGTAACTTCAAAAATGCTTTCATCCACCGACGTAATGGTTTCTTTTAAAACTAACCCGCACGTTGATCAATTTGAGAGAGGTTTTGAGGCTGCAAACATCATAAACTCAATGCTAAATGGCATGCAGGTGAGTAGTACTTTGGTAAAAGTTCCGATGATTAGCCCCGCAGTCAGTCTTTTGACGGCCAATGGTCCCTATGCAGATCTCATAGATTATGGGCAAACTCTTTTGAATGATAACATTATCAACATATCAATTTTAGCTGGATTTGCACCTGCTGATGCATCTACAAATGGAATGTCAGTTTTAGTAACAACTAAAGGTTCAGGCAAACAAAGTAAAATTCTAGCGCAAGATACAGCGAATCATATTGCAAAGCGGGCTTGGGTAGAACGTCATAGATATAAAGCCAATCTTATAAAACCTCAAAAAATGATAGAATTATGCAAAGCAGTTTCTGAAAACCCCAACAAACCTAGTATAATTATAGCAGATGTGGCTGATAACCCGGGAGGTGGTGGTAGAGGTAATACAGCTTTTGCACTGAGAGCTCTTTTAAAGGCTAAAATAAAGCATGCTGCCGTTGGTATGATTATAGATCCAGCACTAGCAAAGGAAGCGCACGAAATTGGAGAGGGCAAAAGTTTCTGCGCGATTTTCAATCGAGATGAAGCAACTAAATTTTCTGACAAATGGCAAGCTCAAGCAACTATTTTAAAACTAATAAAAGGTAGTTGTGTTGGAAGGCGAGGACTGTACAAAGGCCGTAGATTGGACTTAGGACTATGCGCTCTCCTTTCGGTAGATGGGGTCAAAGTTGTAATTTCAACTGCGAGACACCAACTAGCAGATCCAATTTTTCTTGAAAGGCTGGGTATCGGTATAAGTTCATTAAGAATCTTAGTTGTAAAATCACGTGGACATTTCAGAGCAGGGTTCGATGAAACACATACGCCGTCCGAAATTTTTGAAGTTGATTTTCCGGGCCTCACTTCACCCTTGATTGAGAAACTTCATCTGAAAAATGTCAAACGTCCAATCTTTCCATTAGATGGCGATATGGAGTGGGTTGTACCTCTTTTTGAAGATGGTAATCATTAATCAATTTGATCCTTAACTTTATAAAAATCCAAGGTCGAAAACAAACTCAGCAATTTTTTGAAATTTTTAAATTGTAAGAATTAACACTTGATACTTGAAACTGCATTAAGGGAGCAAAAACATAACTTTGATTATAATCTTTATTTTTTCAAAAAAGCATTATACAGATAAGCTAATAGCTTAAGTTAAAAGAAGTGTTGCGAAATAATCTTTCTTCGGTTTATCTTGGTGCGGAAGAGATTTAGTTTTTGATTTCTCCCAAAGAACTTCTAGGGAAGTCGGATATCCAACAAATACGCGATCCTCAAGAAGGCTATATAATGGGGCGTGAAATTGAACTTTAAATTAATTGAAGACTTTATTAGTTTGGCAGAAACGAAAAATTTTTCGAAATCTGCTAAATTGAGAAACGTAACGCAACCAGCATTCAGCAGAAGAATTCAGCAACTAGAAAACTGGGTGGGAATACCGTTAGTCGATAGGTCGTCTTATCCGACAAAGCTCACTCCTGCCGGAAAGATCTTTCATGATACCGCAGAGGCTTCAATGAACGCAATTTATGAGACAAGAGATATTATAAGGACTCAAAAAGGAAATCAAAAAAATATTATCCGCTTTTCTGCACCCTATACTATTTCATCATATTTTTTACCCAAATGGTTAACTAAAATAAAATCTGCGGTCGGAGGCATTAACGCTAAACTTAATGCAAATTTCTCATATGACCGGTTTGAAGACCTCGTTAAAAAAAAATGTGACTTCTTGATTTGTCATTATCACCAAGCTTCACCGCATCCGCTAGATGAAACTGAATACGAGTATAAAATTCTGGGACTTGACAAGCTCTTACCTGTTTCTGCCGTAGACCCAGATGGGATTGCTGTACACACTCTATCATTTTTGAAAAATGCTGAATCGAGTTTTCTTTCATACCCTAAAGACTCATACCTCGGAAAAGCAATCAATCATAAAATTACTTCCAGAAAAAAAAAACTATTTCTTAATCAGATTTATGAAAGTGCGACTACTGACTCTATTAAGAGGATGGCACTTGAAGGGCACGGCTTAGCGTGGTTACCCTTCTCTTGCATAAGGGAAGAGATCTTACAAAAAAAATTAATGCCAGCGAGTGATAAATATTGGGTGACAAACCTAGAAATTCGGATTTACAAGTCAAAACGTAATTTAGGTCATAATACTGCCGAACTTTGGTCGGTAATTCCAGGATCAAATTTAAAAGCTATTTAGACAAGCTTTAATGCAAAAAGGTTGTCATATGTAAATATGACATAGAAACATAGAGAAATAGCATTTTACAAAAATTTTCACCTGTTTATCCTGTTAAAATCTTAGTGAATTATGGGATAAAGAGAAAAATTTAAGGTTAAAAAAATAAGACTCTTAAGGAAAATTATGTAGAGTAAGTTCGGTTTAAGGATTTTGGCCTAACTTTAATAAGTTTAGATGGATTAATGAGCAGTATATCGATTTCGCAGGAGACTTGTAAAATAAGTTTCCTTATTAATTTTAATTTATAGTATTGTACTTTAGTTGTTAATTTGAGGAAATAACCAATGCTAGATGTTCTTATAAAAGACGGTGAAGTTTACGACGGCACAGGTGAACAACCAATAAAGGCAAATATAGCAATTAAAGGTGGAAAAATTGTCGATATAGGGCCAGTCCATGGAGAGGCCGATAAGGTGTTAGATGCATCGGACTTAGTCGTTTGCCCCGGATTTATTGATCTACACACTCATTCAGACTTTACCTTAGCAGCCAACGGAAGAGCAGAAAGCCAGGTTCACCAAGGTGTAACAACCGAAGTTGTTGGACAATGTGGCGTCTCTTGCGCCCCTGCGAAATCGCAGTCCGATATTGCTCTAATGTCACCTGGTTTCATCAATGGCGCGGTTGAAGCAAATTGGCGTTCTTTTAAGGAGTATCTTGACCATCTGGATAAGACACCATTAGGCGTAAATGTTGCTGCATTCGTTGGTCATGGAACTATTCATCGCGCAATTGTTGGAGATGCCTTGCGAGCGGCCAATGAGGACGAATTGGATGAAATGGTAGCGCTGCTTGAAGAAAGTATAGAAGGTGGAGCATACGGGTTCTCCACTGGTTTAGAATATTGGCCCGGCAGCTTAGCCAGTCCTGACCAACTTGCCGATATGGCAAAAGTGGCAGCAAAGCACAACGTTCTATATGCCACTCACGTGCGAAATAGGGATCTTTTTTACGATCTTGGATTTGGCGAAGCTTTATCCACTGCACGGGCTGCTGGTGCAAGACTGCAAATTTCTCACATACAACCAAAGTTTGGCGCTCCAGAATATGCTATGCAGCATGCAGTAGATATGTGTGAGCAAGCGCGAGGCCACGGTGTTGACGTGGCCTTTGACGTTATTCCACATGACTGGTCTCATACACATGTAATGGCTATTCTTCCACAATGGGCAAGGGAAGGTGGTGTCAAAAAAGTCCGCGAACGGCTTAGTGATCATGCGACACGCGACAAAATCAAACGTAATCCACGTCCAATGTGGCGGCTGGTTAACTCAGATGGCTGGCACAAAATTGTACTGATGCAGTCTGAAGCAAATAGAGATCTTGTTGGAATGAGTTTTGACGAAATTGGGCGCCGGAAAAATGCTCATCCTTATGACGCGGTGTTTGAACTTCTTTTGGAGGAAGACGAAGTAAATATGAGCCACTTAATGTGGACATCACAGTCG
Organism: uncultured Alphaproteobacteria bacterium; assembly: GCA_913031285.1. Taxonomy (GTDB): domain Bacteria; phylum Pseudomonadota; class Alphaproteobacteria; order Rhodobacterales; family Rhodobacteraceae; genus LFER01. The sequence goes on from CAJWEI010000011.1 coordinate 10,379, forward strand.
TTTGAGAATCGTGACATTGAACTCGCCTTGCAGCAACCGCAGTGCGCTGTAATTTCCGATACACAAGCGCTTGCACCTTATGGTTGCCTGAAACACCATATTGGATCATTATCGGGCTACGGGTGGGCAGCAAGGTTCTTGGCACATTACGTACGTGAAAAACGAATACTTTCGTTGCAGGAAGGAATTAGACGTATAACTTCTCTTCCTGCTCAACGATTAGGGATTGGTGACCGAGGGACTATTAAAACTGGTGTTTGTGCGGACATAACAGTATTCGATCCGTCCCATATTACTAGCCATGCTACTGTTAATACGCCACGCAAATATGCTACTGGCATTGTGCACGTATTGGTTAATGGCGGGGTATCCATGCAAAACGGGGAAAGAACAAAAATAGATTCAGGTACGGTTTTAAGATCACAGTAGGCTTAGATTACAAACAAATACCATCTGTACATAAAAGCATTGATCTTTACGGGCGAAATCTCAGCGTAAATCTTTGGAATTAAGAAATGCTCTGGATCAATTTCGAAATTTTCCAAAATCATTTCTTTTATCTACCACGCAATTTGGGATTGAAGGCATCATTCAAACCGTCACCAATTAGCGCTATACACAAAACGACTAAAAGGATAGCTAAGCCAGGAAAGGTGACGGTCCACCACGCGTCAAAGAAATAGTCGCGTGATTGACCAATCATTTTACCCCAAGTGATTATATCTGGATCAGTCAGACCCAAGAAACTTAGTGCAGCTTCATAAATAATGGTAATCCCAACCCTCAGTGTAATAGCAATTATTATTGGGGGCATTGCATTCGGAAGAATGACTTTTGTTATAATTCTTAAATTTCGATCTCCAATCGCACGCGACGCAGTGACAAAATCTTGTTCTTTAATTTTTAAAAATTCAGCCCTTGTTAACCTTGCCTCTGTAGTCCAAGTCGTCACGGCGATTGCTAATATTACTACCAAGATGTCAGACGAAAAAACGGCAACAATTACCATAGCAAATACTAAAGGAGGGAGAACTTGAAAGAACTCTGTTACGCGCATCAATATATTATCAATTAGACCACCATAATATCCAGCCAGAGCCCCAATAGTTACGCCGATAAATACCGTAACCAAAGTTGCAGTAATTGCTATAATCATTGTGGCTTGGGTCCCATGTACTATACCTACAAAAACATCGCGACCAAGATAGTCAGAACCTAATATTGTTTCCATGCCTGGCCCGGTTAATGGAACAGCAACCATCTCAAAAGGGTCGGCGGGTACCAAGATTGATCCAAATAGCCCCACAAAAATAAAAACTAGAACAAACAATAGACCAAATAAAGCCGGACGGTTTGCGCAGAATAATCTTAAAGTTTCTCTTCTTATTCTGTTCATTATCCAATGCTTCCAATCTGAGGAATGGATTTTTGATTTTTTATCTCAGTATTCGTCATGTAATTGATTGGATTCTAGGATCCATCCATTTATAAATTAAATCTGTAATGATATTTGCAACAATAGTGGTAGTCGCGGCGCCGAACAGGACACCTAGTATTACAGGAAAATCGCGCCTCATAATAGACTCATATAGTAAAGGTCCTACGCCCGGTAAACTGAAAACAGTTTCGACCAATACTGCACCAGAAAATACTTGCGCTAATTGCAGGCCAGCTAAAGTTACTACTGGTAAAGAGGCATTTTTCAATGCGTGTTTAAAAATTACTTTGCGCTCTGAAAGTCCTTTGGTTCGAGCCGTTCGAATGTAATCAGCTCCCAGAACGTCCAACATAGAAGCGCGAGAAATGCGGCTATAATTCGCCAAGTATAGTACTGCTAACGTAAACGTTGGAAGAACAAGGTGATGAATAATATCGAGGACACGCTCAAGCGAATCCTCAGGCTCCGGAATCGAACGAATACCAAAAGCAGGAAACCAGGGGAGATATAAAGCAAATACCAGTAATACGATCATTCCCAACCAAAAAACTGGTGTTGCATAACCAAATAATGAAAAAATAGTTACAAAATTACTGAAAACGCCTTTGGGCTTTATTGCTGCGTAAACTCCAAATAACGTACCAAATAAAACTGCCAGAATTAATGCAGATAAAGTCAGCATGAGAGTGGTCGGCAAATGCGATAAGATAAGAGTTGCAACAGGTTCATCATAATAAAATGAGTAACCTAAATCACCGATGCAGACCTGTCCCAAATACTTTATCAGCTGAATGTAGACAGGTTGATCTAAACCATACGATTGACGCAGACGTGCGGCCAGCTCAGGATCACCACCGCCCGCCTCTGCTAACATGGCGTCGACAACGTCGCCAGGCGCCGCTTGGAGCAGAAAAAAATTGAGGACAATAACACCGAGTATTAGAACAAACCCCAATAATATTCTCTGAATTACAGCCTGCATCATTTTCTAACGTAGTCTCATTTGAAAACATCAATTATATTTGGGGATTTGGTTAATAGTGAAGCCAAATACATTGGCTTCACTATTAAGATTTTATTTTATTCTATTTTGATGTTTGTTACTACTGTGCTTTTTTCCAGTACATCACGTCCCAATTCTCAGCGGTACCATAAGATGGAAAAAACAAGTCTTTATGGTTAAAAAACAGAGATGGTGTATCAAATAGCCACAGCATTGGCATTTCTTCCAATAGAATATCCTGGACTCTAAAATACAGCTCACGACGTTTCTCAATGTCGGGTTCTACCGCCGCCATTTCGAAAATTTTGTCTACTTCTGCATCGCAGTAACCAGAGGTATTTGTATAGGCTTGGTTTTTTATATTGTCGCAAACATAGAGCCTGCTTACTCCAATAGCAGGATCAGTCTTATCACCCGGCCAATTTATAGACATGTCAAAGTCCCAAGCGGCACTGCGCTCTGCCCATCCAGCGAAACCTTGCAATGGCTCAAGCTTAACCTTGATACCAATTTTTTTAAGAGATGCCGCCAGAAACTCAGCAGGCAATGTGTTAAAGTCTGGCATAAAGGGTTGAGCTATATATATTAGATTTAGCTCAAATCTCATTCCATCAGACTTCTTTGGGTAACCAGCCCCGTCAAGCAGAGCATTTGCTTTGTCCAAATCAAACTTGTAGCCTTGCAACTCAGGATTGAAGAAAACGTTTGTAGCTGGCAACGGCGATCTCGATGGAACAGTGTAACCACCATGCAAAACATTAGAAATCTGCGACCGATTTACGGCAAAAGCTATAGCCTGACGTACTGCTTTGTTGTTAAGTGGCTCTTTTCTATTATTAAACTCTAAGACAATCGCCCCACCAGCAATTCCATCGTAGGGCGTCAATTGTAAGTGTTCAACTTTTGAAAATTCTTTTATATCACTAAATCGCATTACGGAGTCAGTGCGGGCCAATTGAAATTGATTTTTTCTTAGGCCAATTCGTTTAGCGGTCTTATCTTGGACATTTTGATAAATTATCTTATCTAAATAAGGAAGCCCATCAACAAAATGACTGTCATTACGAGCAATACTTACGTACTCATCTGTTTTTCTGTCTGATATTACAAATGGACCCGAGCCTATTGGATTTTTATGGGCATCTTGCTTCATAAAATCGTCCGCACTGCCGTAAACGTGTTTCGGCATAACCGGAAGCTGCCGTGGAGTAGTAGCAGCTAGAAGCAAAGGGCCATGCGGTTTTGAGAGGTGAACAATGAGTGTATTTGCGTTGGGATACTCATAACTGTCGATAGGACCAAACATCTGCTTACCAAAACGGTGATGTTTTTTTACTATGTCAAATGAAAACGCAAGGTCTTCAGACGTCACTGGTTGCCCATCATGAAATTTAGCATTTTCTGCAAGATGAAATGTATAAGTTTTGCCGGCGTTTGAGACCTCCCATGACTCAGCAAGGTAAGGTGCAATTTCATTATTTTCGTCCATTCTTACTAAACTTGCAAAAATCTGGGATGTCACAAGCCCAACCTCATATGCTGAGTGGAGGGGATTAAGGCTTGGAATTTTGGACGACAGATAAACTACCGTTCCCCCTTTTACAGGTTCGTCAGCCTCAACTTGGCTAACAGAAATGGGCAAAATCAACATTCCACACACAAAAGCTATTGCTAATTTAATATTCAACCTTTTCAACATCATAATTTCCTCACCTACTGATTGTTTGTTCCAAAATTTGTATTGTATTATGTCACTAAGTTAAGTTTGTTCCATTTTTGTGTAAAATGCCTTTTATTTATATTTATATGCAAAATATGCATATAATTTTTATTTATGCAATAATGGTATATGTTATGTAAACAATCTGCACTTTCAAATTTGGCAAATATACAATCAGCAACTTAGTCTTTGTAAAGAACTAAGTTGCTGATTGAACAAGTAACAGTAATCCTACTAATTAACAGACGTCATATTTTATTAGATAGTCATTCACGAATCAAAAGGCTTAAAGAAAGGGTAATTCTCTTGTTAAAGTTATCATAAGTATTATATCACATGTCTTTATTGTGTAGATTATTTTGGAAAATTAGCTACACAAAATTATAACTGTTTACGATAGTCTCGCACCCTCTTCATAATCCTTTTGCTTTGTAGCTAGCTGCGACCTTTTCGATTGCAACTATGTAAGCAGCCATACGGAGATCAGAAACGTTTTCACCTTCATGCCACAGACTTCTCATCGACTGGAATGCCCCGCGCATGGTGTCGTCAAGACCAGATCTTACCAATTCGAGCTCACCCGCTCCTTTTAAATACTTGCTTCTGAAATTCGTCGAAAGGTCCCACTTATCCCCCATAGCTTTAGAAAGGTCCTCTAGCTCAGAAATGACCATCGCATTTCTAGATTCTTGTTCACGACGTTGCATGCGACCAAAACGAATGTGACTTAAATTCTTAACCCACTCAAAATAAGATACCGTGACACCACCTGCGTTTGCATACATATCTGGAATGATAACACAGCCTTTTTCGCGCAACATTGTATCCGCGGCGGCTGTAACTGGCCCATTTGCTGCCTCAATAATCAATGGTGCTTTTACATTTACCGCATTATCAACATTAATCACTCCTTCAAGGGCCGCCGGAATAAGAATATCGCACTCCTCCTCTAAAAGAGCGGCGCCATTCTGCAAATACCTAGCCCCCGGAAATCCCGCAACACCACTATTTTGAATGATCCACTCGCGCACAGCATCAACATTCAAGCCGGTTTCTGAATAAATTGCACCATCACGTTCAATAATACCAGTAATTAAAGATCCATCTTCGGTACTAAGAAATTTAGCCGCATGATACCCAACATTCCCTAGACCCTGAACAATGATGCGTTTACCGTCCAAAGAACCCGACATGCCTGCTTTAGAAACATCTTTTGGTTCACGGAAAAATTCACGCAGAGCGTATTGGACACCACGACCCGTGGCTTCCACCCGCCCAGAAATGCCGCCAGAATTGATTGGTTTGCCAGTGACGCAAGCTTTTGCATTTATATCAGTGGTGTTCATCCGAGCATATTGATCTGCTATCCATGCCATTTCTCGCTCGCCCGTTCCCATATCGGGTGCAGGAACGTTCTGGCTTGGATTAATTAAATCGCGCTTGATCAATTCATAAGCAAAGCGGCGCGTGATAAGCTCTAATTCGTGTTCATCATAATCTCTGGGATTGATACATAAACCCCCTTTCGAACCTCCGAAAGGCGTATCAACCAGAGCACATTTGTAAGTCATCAGCGCCGCTAGAGCCTCGACCTCGTCTTGATCCACAGCGCTTGCAAATCTTATCCCACCTTTGACAGGCTCCATATGCTCTGAATGTACTGCACGATAGCCAGTGAATGTTTGAATATCACCACGCAACCTAACACCAAACCTCACCGTATATGTTGCATTACAAAGTCTGATTTGCTCTTTCAATCCAGCAGGCAAATTCATTATCGAAACGGCACGATTGTACATAATATCTACGCTTTGGCGAAAACTCGGTTCTTTGGCTGTGGACATAATTATCTCCTTTAGGGATACTGGACACAGAAATTTTAGCTATCTAGAAGAACACGGCGTTATGATGACAACCCATTTAGACGTTGCTAAAGAAAAGTGTTTCAGTATCTTGCTAATTTATAAATGATTGTTTCCAAATCTACACTGAAGTTAAGTTAGAATAACTACTTTAGCAGAAAAAAGTGGGGATATGTAATATAATTTAATGAGAAATTCAAAAGCTCTTGGCACAAGATTGGTAAATTTTAATTTCTCGCCCCATTTCTTCAGCTTCCTCATCTGTCAATTCAGATGGAATCCCCGATGCTAAAACAGACAGTCCTGCAGCATTTTCTAAGCGTCGAATTATGTTCGGAGACAGCTCTCGAGGGCCAAATTTCTCAATTCCATCTTTAAATATCGACATTAGAAGTGGATTTAGTTCTAAAGGCACTTGAGCGCAATCTGCCACCCTTGGTCACTTCAGCGCCAAAGCGCTTGACTTCAGCTTCATCAGCAGTCGACATTTCCATCCAAATTTTACCATCCACGACACGGGGAAGCATTTCGAACATGACAGACTCTGATGCGGCCGGGGTTGGCGGGCAGGTAAATACCGTATCGCAAACCTGCATAATCTGTGCTGGGCTCTGGCCTAAGCTGGCACCTCGCCGTTCGAATTCTGAAGTAACTGAATCATTAAGATAGAATACTGTCAAATCCACACCGTTGCGCAAAAGGCTTCCAGACAGTTTTGCCCCAACATTCCCAAGACCAATAAATCCAACTTTCATAGCTAACTCCGTATTTTTACCATGCCGCTAATTTTCCAAACTTCTCGCAAATTATTGCGACAGTCCTTTCCATTTACGACATGCTTTAATTATCTGCAGCAAGCTTCTCAAAAATTCGGATTATTAATCAACCATTTACGATCACTTAGTTTGCCAAGTTATCCTTTTTTGATGGCATATTTTGCACCCAGGAAATCCAATGCCATATCTTGGTACAAGCTTATGATCTCAGGCTTCCCCAAACGCCCGTCCGGTCGGTACCATGTTCCGACTTCTTTCAACATTCCGATAATGGCCAATGTCACTATTTTTGCATCTCTAATTCGGAACTGCCCAGCAAGCAAACCTGCATTCAGGATTTCGTGTAGAACAGTCTCATAATCATGGCGGAGTTTTTCGATCACCATAAAATTCTTTGGACTCAAATTGCGCAATTCCATGTAAGCGACAAAGACTTCATCCACTTTGCTGAAGTGAAATTCTAAATGAAACTGAATAAAGTCATTTATCTGATCTAAAGGGTCTGTCCGTTTGGGGTACCGCGCCCAAGCCGCTAATAGACTTTCCATATGTTGCAACAAGATATTAAACAAAAGCGCTTGTTTGTCAGGCGTATAATTATACAGGGCACCGACCTGCACTCCGACATCACGCGCAATTTGGCGCATCGAAACAGCGGCATAACCATATTTAGCAAAAAGCCTCAAAGCAGTTTGCGCTACGCGGGGAGCAGTTTTGTTTGAAAAAGATCCGGATGTTCTCGACATTTTTATATTTTATATGAACGAACGTTCATACGGAAGCCTTGATATCAGTCCTCAGTAAATCACATCTCGAGGGCTCCAACCGTTGCACGTGGGTCGCTAAACCGGTAGATGATGTTTATAATATTCTGAAATAGGAGCCTTACATGACGCATCCATTGCGCCTTGGCATTGCAGGTCTTGGAACGGTTGGAATGGGAGTTTTAAAAATACTCCAGGAAAAACAAGCCCTTTTGAAGCGTAGAACTGGCAGATCAATTGAAATCACAGCAGTTTCAGCGCGAACAAAAGACAAAGACCGTGGAATGGCTCTGAATGAATATACTTGGGAGGAGGATCCAGTCAAACTGGCGCAAAGAGACGATATTGATATATTTGTTGAATTGATGGGCGGTCAGGAAGGTCCAGCCCTCGAAGCAACAAAAACTGCGATCGCAAGAGGCAAAGATGTGGTGACAGCTAATAAAGCAATGTTGGCACATCACGGTCATGCGCTCGCACTTCAAAGTGAAGAGAACGGCTTAGTAATCCGGTTTGAGGCTGCTGTAGCAGGAGGCATTCCGGTTATTAAGTCGCTGACCGAGGGACTCGCAGGAAACGAAATAACCCGCGTAATGGGAGTGATGAACGGCACTTGTAACTATATCCTAACTCAAATGCAGGCAACAGGACGCGGATATGACGCACTGTTCAAAGAATGTGCCGACCTTGGTTTCTTAGAAGCTGATCCAAATTTGGATGTCGGCGGTATTGATGCTGGGCACAAGTTGTCTTTGCTGAGTTCGATTGCATTTGGAACGCAAGTGAACTTTGATAAAATGGAGCTTGAAGGTATTCAGCGTGTTGAGTTGGAAGATATCGAACAAGCTGCAGATATGGGATTTCGCATCAAGCTGCTCGGCGTATCGCAAATGACGGAACGTGGGCTTGAGCAGCGTATGTCACCATGTCTTGTTCCTCAAAACTCGCCTTTAGGAGAGTTGGAAGGTGGAACCAATATGGTTGTTCTAGAAGGGGATGAGGTTGGTCAGATCTTTTTGCGCGGAGCCGGCGCAGGTCAAGGACCGACGTCCAGTGCCGTTATTTCGGATATCGTAGAGATCGCGCGTGGAACACGGCTAAACACATTTGGTCAACCTGCCCATACGCTGCAAAAAGTAAGGTCAGCCTTATCATTTACACCTGCGCCCTATTACATCCGGTTGAGCCTGCTCGATAAACCAGGAGCACTTGCAAAGATTGCAACAGTCTTAGGGCAAGCCGGTGTCTCAATTGATCGTATGCGCCAATACGGGCACGAAGACAAAATTGCGCCTGTATTGATCGTTACACATGAAACTGTTCCACAAGCCTTGGATCAGGCGCTGCTTCAGATACCTACCACCGGTGTGCTAGACGGGACTCCGGTGGCTCTGAGAATTGAAAATGTATAGATTAATGTTACTAAAAATTAAATATTTGGCTAACTAGGGATCACCTAATGAACGCTGGAAAACTGGATTTTAAAGATAGAATGCTCTCTCTAGGTCTTGCTCGCGTTTCTGAGGCAGCCGCAATCGCAACAGCAAGTTTAATTGGGCGTGGAAATGAAAAAGCGGCAGATCAGGCTGCAGTAAATGCAATGCGCAGCGAGCTTAACAAACTAGACATATCGGGTATTGTCGTTATCGGAGAAGGGGAGCGCGACGAAGCCCCGATGCTGTTCATCGGAGAGGAAGTCGGAACGGGCAATGGACCTGGCGTCGACATCGCACTAGACCCTTTAGAGGGGACCACACTGACTGCCAAAGACATGCCAAACGCATTAACTGTGATTGCTATGGGACCCAGAGGCTCCATGTTGCACGCGCCTGATGTTTATATGGACAAATTAGCAATTGGTCCCGGCTTTTCGCCGGACACAGTATCTTTGGAAATGAGCCCATCAGAAAGGATCGCGGCAGTGGCAAAAGCAAAAAAGTGTTCTGCTAAGGAGATTACCGTTTGTATTCTCGAACGCCCCCGCCATGAAAGCATGATCGAAGAAGTGCGGGGCACCGGGGCATGTATTCGCTTGATAACCGACGGAGATGTTGCAGGCGTTATGCATTGCGCTGAACCCGAGTTAACTGGAATAGACATTTATATGGGCTCTGGTGGTGCCCCAGAAGGTGTCTTGGCCGCCGGTGCATTAAAATGTATGGGGGGCCAGATTTTTGGGCGCTTGTTGTTTCGCAATCATAAGGAACGACAACGCGCTGCCAAGGCTGGCATCAAAGACTTAAACAAAATATACGCGCGCGACGATATGGTACGTCAGGAAGTGATTTTTGCAGCAACCGGCGTGACAAGTGGGTCGATTTTACCAAGCATAAAACGGGAAGTAGGTTATTTCACTACCGAAACACTTCTTATGCGTTCAAAAACTGGCTCTGTGCGCAGAATGATCTATCGCACACCCGTTAAACAGGCCATGTATTAAGAAGGAGCAGACTTGGGGTTTCTCGGTGTAGCACAATCTCTGACGAAAAGATGTTGGGTCGGCCAGGACAGCTTGACCGAGAGAACGGCAGAAGCGATGGCCCAGAAAAACGATTTGCCACCCTCTCTTTGCAAGGTTATGGCACGATTGGGTGTCAATCCCGAATATGCTAAGCAATATTTGGATCCACAACTTAGAACATTGTTGCCTGATCCTAGAAGTCTCACTGATATGACAAACGCAAGTGCCCGCCTTTTAAAGGCCATTGATAAATCCGAAAAGATTGCAGTCTTTGCTGATTACGACGTTGATGGTGCAGCTTGTGCGGCTTTGCTTTTGACTTGGATTGACTACTTTGGGGGTAGTACAACTTTATATGTTCCAGATCGTATCAATGAGGGTTATGGGCCCAGTGATAAAGCGATGGTGGCATTGGCAAAAGACCATGACCTAATCATCTGCGTTGACTGTGGCACTTTGAGCCATGCCCCAATTGCCGTGGCAAAAGCGGCCGATGTTATCGTCCTAGACCACCATCTCGGGGATGAGACAGTTCCAAATTGCGTTGCTGTTGTCAATCCAAACAGGCAAGACGAGACCAGTGATTTGGGTTATCTCTGCGCTGCAGGCGTCGTATTTTTATGCCTTGTAGAATGTGGGCGTTTATTACGCAAAGCTGGGCGCAAAGGGCCTAATTTAATGGGTTATCTTGATCTTGTTGCGCTCGCAACGGTGGCCGATGTTGCGCCACTTATTGGTGTCAATCGCGCCTTTGTGCGTCAAGGTCTTAAAGTTATGGCGACTCGATCGCGCCCTGGCCTAGTGGCATTGGCCGACCAAGTCAAAATGGAGAGTGCCCCTAGCGCCTATCACCTAGGCTTTCTTTTGGGACCACGCATCAATGCCGGTGGACGCGTTGGTCAGGCCGATCTTGGAGCCCGGCTGCTGACTACCAAGAACATACAGGAGGCTAAAAAGCTGGCTGAGCATCTGGACCAGCTAAATGCCGAGCGCCGCCAAATTGAAGGCAGCGTCCTCGCAGAGGCTTTTACACAGGCCCAAGAGCGTGGCTTTGACAACCCCCTCGTCTGGGCAGCTGGCAAGAGCTGGCACCCTGGCGTTCTTGGCATTGTAGCTGCGCGTCTGAAAGAAGCCACCAATAGACCAGCCATTGTTATCAGCCTTGATGGAACAGAGGGTAAAGGATCGGGTCGCTCCGTGACCGGGATAGATTTGGGTGCGGCAATACAAAAATTAGCCCAACAAGGTATCTTACTAAAAGGCGGAGGTCACAAAATGGCAGCGGGATTAACAGTTTCTCAACACATGCTCGATCCTGTGATGGAAAAACTTGCAGAGCTGCTTAAGAAACAAGGGGCGGATAAATTGGGTATTTCCGACCTACGCCTTGACTCAGTTTTAATGCCAGCGGCGGCAACCATAGATCTTATTTCGCAACTCGAAAATGCCGGGCCATTTGGCGCCGGTGCACCTGCTCCAAGATTTGCTTTTCCGGATATGGCCATAAGCTTTGCCAAGCGAGTTGGAGAAAATCATTTAAAAATTCGCTTTGGAGATGGCCTAGGCACGAGCATTGATGGCATAAGCTTTGGCGCCTTTGACACGGCCCTTGGACCTGCACTTGAACAACATGACGGTCGTCGCTTTCACCTTGCAGGACAATTAGAAATCAATGAGTGGCGAGGGAAACGCTCAGTTCAGCTTCGCCTCGAAGATGCCGCGTTAACAATTTAGAAAAGCCTCACATCGTAAAACTTTTATCAACTTGCAAAAATACAACTAAAAAAACTTGCATAATTGATGTCTTTTTGCTTGCAAGCTCAAAGCCCATTGCCTAGAACGCATCTGATGGTGACGTCGTGGCCCGTTCGTCTATCGGTTAGGACGCCAGGTTTTCAACCTGGAAAGACGAGTTCGATTCTCGTACGGGCTGCCACTCTTCTCAAAACCCTTGGGAAAATTTGTTCTTGATAGTTAAATTATAAAATCAACAAATGCTTGGTGAAAACTTTGTCAGCTTTTTACTTGACCAGAGTTCACGTTCCTTACTTTTTATCCTCTATCGAGCATAATAATGTTAAAAGCGCATAAATAGAAAAGTAAGTTGGCTGATTAAATCCTCAGCACAATATTCAAAAGTCACTTTTAAGTTCGGCGGCAGAGTTCAATCCTTTCAATAGGGAACAGATTCCAGACCCCTTTGGTGACGTTGTTTTGTCAATAAGATGGCGAAACTTTGGCACTTTAAAGTAAGGATACCACTAAAAAATTTAACCAAATATGGATTATAAACATATTTAAAGTAGTTATTAATCATCCACCCATGTGAGACGGTTCTGGCTGTAAATAGGCAAAAAATTTTATTACCTGCGGACTAATACCATCTTTCGCTTAGCTTTTCTAAATACTAATCCGACTTAGACTGTATATTCCTGAGAATATCCAATTCATTAAAGTAGGTAATTTTAAAATCACTGATTAATTGCAGTATTATAAATTCCATTAAACCACCTTTAGCTCTAATCTCTAAGTATGCCTGATGCTCTCCCTTTGTTGCCCACCTTTCGGCCAAGTAAATGGTCCGGTTATCTTAGGCGATCAAGGCTTGAACAAATTCATATCCGTTTTATATCTCGCTATCAGCATAACCACAGTCGCCCTTGGCCCCGGCAATAAAGTCTTGCGCGCCCGTTTCTGACATTGGGAATTCGGCGATCACGTAAACTGACACAACTGCCCTCATTATAACTTTAATGCATGCCCAAACTCAATAACGTCAGAGCCGTTTGGGCCGTAGTGCGCTTTTTCAAAGTATCGTACAATTTTGAAGGAAATACCGTAGATGCCTATCATTTTTCATTCAATCAAATCGCAACACTCAAACACAACCGCCATATATTCAATTTTATTCTGCCCGAGACTGCAGCTTTTGGAAAAAACTAAGCCAGTTTGCTTAACAAAAGGGCTCATACTATCCTGCAAATAAGAGTTATCTTTCAGGTTGGTTAAGTCACTCGTACGAATTTGGGATTAACATTTTATTTCTTTTTGATATTTTAATCATGCCCGTATCGCAATCCAATTGTTATAATGCATCGATTATTGAACTGAATTTAACAATCTAAAGAAGCCTTTTCGCACACCACACCATGAAAAGAAAAATGTCGCCGCACTTCTGTAAAAGCTGCAGAAACCTTAAGTTTCATGACGGGAACACGGTGTTACTGACCACAAATTACAAAATACATACAAATACGAAATATTGTGACCTAATGTAGTAGCCCGAAGCAATAGCAGAAGAATAAATTAACCCAAAAAAAATTACTCCATGCGCTATTTGTTGGCAGAAAAAATCTTTGAGCGGCAGATTTTGAAACGACCCATCACTTCACATAAATTAAAATTTAACAGTGCCCATAATTAAAAATTTATACAGTTGTTTACTATGACTATTTTTCCAAGGATGTTTGGCAAATACAGAGAGTGCCATCAAGGCTAAAACAGGGGCGTTTTAAAGCGCGCGAAATCGGCTTTACTTTATTTTCAGAGAAGATGCACAACATAAAAATAAGCCGGGGCAGAATAAAAAATGTGATGTTTAAATTAATGGTTACTTCTACCGCCTTCGATTGAGATGTGAATTCGTTAAAATATATTTGCTCTAATTACTTTTTAATAAAGCTCAACAACCTTAGTCCTTCCCCTGCATAAACATTTGGTGCCATTGTAAAAGCTTTGGTAGATTAAAGACAAATGAACAAAAGTTATCAAAAAACGATTTTAATAATAAAATTAGTTAGCCCGTTCCAAGAATAGGTCAGCCTATAAGTTAGACCTATTTTTCTACTACTTACGCCAGTGCCATACCTGTGATTTTAGATTCCATCCAATATGTAAAATTTTAGCCATGAATTAAGAGTGGTTTGATCATCATGACTTTGACACCGTAGAAATAAAAGTGTTATTGACCCGTAGAGTATTATACATCTGCAAAGTTGCTTCGATGTGTCTAAGCTGTTTCTTTTACACTCAGCCGGGACAGATTAAGGTCAATGTTATGTGTAGTGTTTTCAGATTAACAAAACCGCTTTTTCTATCGGGGCTACAATGAAGAATTCAAAAACAGTTTTAATAGACAGAAACCCGGGTAGGAATTCCCAAACCTATGGCATCGCCAGAGAACTGGGCACAGATTTAGATCTCATCCACGAACCCTCCGTGGGCGTGGTGGGCAATAAAGGTGACTCGCAATGCTACATTGGGGTGGCGAGCAAGGTCAGTATTATCCATGATGCATTGCGCAACAGGATTGGGACCGAGCCAGGTAAAATGTCCATGCGTCTGGTTCAGCCCGAATTCACTATTGCAACATCAGACGGTATTAGAAATGGGACTAGGGAGATGCGCTATTCTCTCATCGGACGAGAAGTAGCAAACGACTCACTTAGTGAGCACCTTAGTGCGACAGGTCTTGAAGGGGTAATAGCGGTTGTGGCTTGCGACAAACCCCCTGTTGGAACGCTTGCCGCAATTTTAGAACACGATAGACCTGCTATTATCATGTCTGATGGCTCCATCCGACCGGGAAAAGACTCGCGAACAGGTGAAAACATTGATCTCATTACTGCCTATCAAATGGCAGGAAGTGATGACGAAGTTCTCAAGACACGCATCGCCCGTGAGGCATGTCCAGGCTTTGGTAGCTGCGGTGGTATGTTTACCTACAACACCATGCAAACATTCATAGGAGTTCTCGGCATGGAGCCGCTGGATATGATATCTCCTGCATCTCAGGATATGCGTCGCACTGTGGAGTTCCCCGAACAACTCGTGACGTATCTTTCTGAGTTGATCCTACGCGACATTACCCCAAGACAGATTGTCACGCGGGAGTCGATAAGAAATGCCATCATAGTTGCGATGTCGGTGGGTGGCTCGACAAACGTTCTACTACACGCTCCCGAAATCGCACGCGCCGCCGGTTTCAAGAGCTTTTCAAATGATATCATGACACCAGATGAATTTAACTATCTTTCGGAAAAGGTGGTCCCAGTTGTCGTAAATGCACGCCCATTTGGAAAATATTCCATGGTTGATATTGACGCAAAAGGCGGCATGCAAGTTATAGTAAAAGAACTTTTGGACGCTGGTCTGTTAAATGGTGGTACGCTAACATGTACCGGTGAGACTCTCGCAGACCAGATCAAAAGGCTTAACCCACCAAAACCTGACGGAGATGTCATATACAGCGTAGAAAAACCCTTTAAAGAAACCGGTGGACTTCGTATGTTGGGCGGGAACCTATCGCCTGAATTCAGCTCTGTTCTGAAACTTGCAGGTGTCGAAGGTGGCCTAGAAAACAATTTGTTCCACGGAAGGGCCAAAGTTTTTAATGGCGAGCAAGAGCTGTTGACTGCACTGGAGAAAAATACAGATCTATTTGAAAATTTTGATATGATCGTGGTACGCTACGAAGGGCCGTTCGGCGCGCCAGGCATGCCCGAAATGCTTGACTCGACCTCAAGAATCACAGCTCTCTGTCGCGAGCGAAATATTGTCGTTGGCTTGATGACAGATGGTAGGTTTTCAGGCGGTTCGGTTGGACTAGTTATTGGCCATGTTGGGCCAGAAGCAGCTGCAGGCGGCGCAATCGGACTTATCGAAGAAGGCGACAGCATAGTCGTAGACTTAAACACCAATGAACTGAATTGCACGCAACTGACTGATGAGGCAATTTATGCAGAGCGTAAAACAAGGTGGGATAATGACGTTACCAAAAATAATGGAACTCATCCGTCTGTTGGCGAGGCGGACACGAGACTACTGAATAAAATGCGTTGCACTGCTGTATCAGCGGTATTTGGCGCTGGGATGCATCCGGATCGAACTTTGTGGATTCGCAATTCCAGAGATCCATTGAAATCAGATTTTCAGCCAAGAAATAAATTCAGGTAGGCCTAGAAATCTTAACTTCCAGACTATGCTAAATCCGTTTGACAACGTTCGTGGCCGAATGGCGTTATAAATATAATGGTTTGAAAGACTATTACACTCGGTCCATCATTATCGCGATTTACCTGCGTTATTCTGGCGGTTGAATGACACCCCAGCACCGTTTACTACTCTTCCGTTTCAGCTCAAGGAAAAAATCTTCAAACCTCTGTGCGCACCGTAGCTGATGGACACTCAAGTCATAAGGATTAACATCCATCTGATGAACAAGGTGCATACCATCATCCAACGACATCCGATAAGTAATATCACTTATGGACACATCAAAGTATCTCTTTCCGTTCATGAATACTCCCTGCAAAAATAAAACCATTCTCTCGATTTACGCTACCTCACCTTTTTTGGATCACTTTCGCCAGTTTACTTTTTGTAGAATGTACGAGCTTGAGGGCATAAAAAATTACGGAAAATTGATTTTCTATGTTAGTGATGTAATGCATCTCCCATTAGAAACTTGTTAACATTCCTAATGTCGGTGATTGTATATGCCGAATAATTTGCTAAGCACCGGATAACAACGTAACATATCTATTGGAGCTACAGCATATGGATCAGGTCGATATAAGCGAGGTAAGCCTCTTAAATATAAAGCAGCGAACATCGGAACTCAGTCAAGCGATAGTGCGCACTCCCACTGTAAGAGCGGCATCTTCTATAATAGAAAACTTTCTTGAAGGTGGTGAACTATACCTTAAACTAGAATGCTTTCAACATTCGGGATCATTCAAAGCACGGGGTGCACTTTCTGTTATCCGTTCAATTCTATTGGACAAACAGCCTGCCGGAATAACGGCTGCGAGTGCAGGAAACCATGCAATTGCAGCCGCCTGGGCGGCACGCAAAAGTGGGCTGTCAGCAAAAGTTGTAATGCAATCAACTGCAAATCCATTTCGCATCGCCCTTGCCCAGAAAGAGCGTGCCGAAGTCATCATCAAAGAACCAGGACAAGCCACTTTTGCAGAAGCAGAACGCCTGTCACGCGATGAGGGTCGAGCTTTTGTTCATCCGTTCGAAGGTATTCACACAACATTAGGCACTGCAGGCGTTGGATTCGAACTTATGCAGGATGTTCCCGAGCTTGAGGCTGTCATCGTGTCAGTCGGTGGAGGAGGCTTAATAAGCGGCGTTGCCGCCGCCATAAAATTGATAAACCCGAAATGTCTGATCTACGGCGCTGAACCAACTGGGGCTGATGCTATGTCTCAAAGCCTAAAAGCAGGTAAACCAATAACACTGAACAACGTTGAAACGATTGCTGATAGCCTATCACCGCCAATGACCTTGCCTTTTGGGCACGCGGTTTGCAGTGCCTACATCGACGATATGGTTACAGTCACAGATGACAAAATCTGTGCGGGCATGGTCTATTTTCAGCAAGAGACCAAGCTTGCTGTTGAGCCAGCAGCAGGTGCATCTTTGGCGGCTCTCACAGGACCGCTTCGCTCGCGGCTCAGAGGTAAAAAGGTCGGCATTGTGGTGTGTGGTGCCAATATCGATGCTGTAACTTATTCTGAGCAATTACGTCGCGGCTTGAGCGCTTTGGACAAAATATAGAGATCTCATTTGGTGCCTAAAAAACCTTAGGTATATGCACTGTAAGTCTGAGCTATTCTTTCAAGAGCGTTTTCAACCAGCATCTCTTCACTTTTACCGGTCCGCCGTGAGGTCAGTTCAATAACACCATTTTTCAAACCTCGCGGACCAACCGTGATGCGCCACGGTAATCCGATCAAATCCATTGTTGCAAATTTGCCCCCAGCCCGTTCCAATCTGTCATCATAAAGCGGTTCTAATCCCAAGGCCTTCATGCCCAAATAAAATGCCTCACAAACAGCATCAGTTTCCGCATCGCCTTGTTTGAGGTTTACAATGCCACAATGGAATGGAGTGACACCCTCAGGCCATATAATTCCACGGTCATCATGGGATGCTTCAATAATAGCCCCAATAAGACGAGACACGCCAATGCCGTGGCTACCCATATGAACGGGTACCAGCTCGCCTGTATCTTTTACAACATTTGCACCCATGGATTCTGAGTATTTCGTGCCAAAGTAGAAGATTTGACCGACTTCTATCCCACGGCTGCTTTTGCGTCTATGTGCAGGGATCTGCAAAAAAATATCATCGTCGTGTGTCTCATCCGTCCGCGCGTAAGGCGTTGTCCATTCATTGAAAATGGCGGCACATTCATCTTGATCATCATAGTCCACTGTACGATCACCAATTTTCAGATCTAGAATGTCACTGTCATAGAAAACTTCGGATTCTCCTGTATCAGCAAGAACTAGAAATTCATGAGTATCCTCGCCTCCAATGGGACCACTGTCGGCCCTCATAGGTAGGGCTTTCAGTCCCATCCGCTCATAAGTACGTAGATAGCTCACAAGATGACGGTTGTAAGCATGCATCGCACTTTTGCGATCAATGTCAAAATTATACCCGTCCTTCATGAAGAATTCACGGCCCCGCATCACACCAAAACGCGGGCGCGTTTCATCACGAAATTTCCACTGTATATGATAAAGCGTCAAGGGAAGATCTTTGTAAGATCCAACATGATTACGAAAAATGTCAGTTATCAGCTCTTCATTTGTGGGTCCATAGAGCATATCACGGTCATGCCGGTCTTTAATCCGCAGCATTTCGTGACCATAGACTTCATATCGCCCACTCTCGCGCCACAAATCCGCAGGCTGTAACGTTGGCATCAACATTGGAATATGACCAGCGCGAACTTGTTCTTCGTGAACGATATTTTCTAGCTTACGCAGAATTTTGAACCCCATAGGCAACCACGAGTAAATGCCTGTGCTGGATTGTTTAATCATGCCAGCGCGCAGCATTAATCTATGGCTAGCGATTTGTGCCTCAGCCGGGTTTTCCTTGAGGACGGGTAAAAAATATCGCGACAAGCGCATTGCGTATCCTTAATGCTTTTTGGCTTTCCATCTTTTAAGGGGAATTGACCGAACTGACAAGGTCGCATCCTTTAAAACAAACACCACCGCGACAAGCGACTGCTGCGATATAATATTGCAAATACTTGCATCCAGAAACCATTTAAGTCACATTATTAAAAATCAAATGAGATCAGGTCACACATGTCACTTCCCATTCAAAATCAGGCGCTTTACTGGAGCTTAGCTGGCTCTATTCTTTTGATGCTTTTATGGTTTTTGGATGATGTGCTATTACCGTTCGTGCTCGGCGCTGCACTTGCTTATTTGCTAGATCCAATTGCAGACCGTCTCCAAGCACGCGGCTTGAGCCGAATAATGTCAGTTTTGATCATTTCAGTTACTGTGCTGATCGTCTTACTTCCCGTGGCTATATTTATTTTGAACACAATTATAAATCAGGCAAGTGCACTTGCCTCAATCAACTTCTCGACCGAGAAAGTTGCCGAAATAGAAGCAAGATTAAAATCCATTTTACCAAGCGTAGTAAGTGAAACTTTGGACCTGCAAAGATCCTTGACACAATTCGAAGAATTTTTAGCGCCTAGGGCCCAGCAGCTTTTTGATAGTTTTGGAAGAAATATAATAGGCGCTTTAATGACCTCGGCAATATCTTTGGTTAACATTCTAGTACTTCTCGTGATCGTACCTGTCGTAACAGTTTACATGTTACTTGATTGGGACCAAATAATTGCCAGAATTGATGCTCTCTTACCGCGAGATCATACAAAAAACATCAGAATGCTGGCCCAAGAGATCGACAATACTTTGGCCGCCTTTGTGCGTGGAATGGGATCTGTTTGCCTTATCCTTGGGACATATTATGCTGTGTCTTTGTGGATGGTAGGTCTAAGTTTTGGCTTTGCTATTGGTTTCTTTGCTGGCCTAGTCACGTTTATTCCTTATCTGGGATCTTTGATGGGAGGGGCTTTGGCAATTGGGCTTGGAATTTTTGAATTCTGGGGCGAATGGAGCAAGCTAGCACTTGTCGGGGGAATTTTTTTTCTAGGACAAATTGTCGAAGGCAATTTTCTAACCCCAAAACTCGTTGGCGGTTCTGTTGGACTACACCCAGTGTGGCTTTTGCTGGCTCTCTCAGTTTTTGGTAGCCTATTTGGCTTTTTAGGTATGCTGATCGCAGTTCCAGTCGCTGCCAGCTTAGGTGTACTGGTCCGCTTTGGTGCTGACCGTTATACTTCAGGACGTCTCTACCAAGGCTCCGTCGGCGAAAACGCCGAGAAGTAATGGATAGACAACTAGCATTTGAACTACCAAGTCGTACGTCGCTTGATAAGGGTGACTTTTTCATATCGCAGAGCAATAAAATCGCCGTGAGCCTGATTGAAGATTGGAAAAATTGGCCCCTCAAGAAGCATTTTTTGAATGGCCCCAAAAGCTCAGGGAAAAGCCATTTAGCCCATGTTTGGGCGAAATTAAGTGATGCAACTATAGTCTCGGCTGATCAACTTCAGGATCCAGAAATACTTGCATCTGGGAACATCGTTATCGAGAATATTGACAGAATTGTGGGACAGATCGATATGGAAACCCACCTTTTCCATGCGCATAACCTTATCTTTGCAAACCAACACTTTTTATTGATGACAGGATTAAGCAGCCCGTCACATTGGAAATTCGCTCTGCCTGATCTTGCATCGAGGTTACAGGGAACGAGGCTCGCCAGCCTTAGAGAACCCGATGATATACTCCTTTCCGGATTGCTGGCAAAGTTGTTTGCTGATCGGCAATTGTACCCCGCGCCAGACGTCATCCAATATCTTACAACACGCCTCGAGCGATCCCATGCAGCGGCCGAATATTTTGTACAGATAGCAGATCAGGCAGCTCTTGCTGAGCATAGATCCATCACACGCGCCTTTGTTGGAAAGATGCTAGCACAAATACCTTCGATCTTGGATTGACCAGATCAGTTTCTATCTGCATATCTGACTAGTAATTAATTTCCTGTGAGTCTGCCGAATGAATACCGGTTCTTTTTCAACTGATTTGCACTGGGATCCTTACCATAGACCTAACTTACCCCAGTTTGACGAAAAACGCCTGTCCCGCGTTGGCGTAATTGACGTCGGATCAAACTCTGTAAGGCTTGTAGTCTTCGATGGCGCAGCCCGTTCCCCTGCTTATTTTTACAACGAAAAGATAATGTGCGCTTTGGGGTCTAACTTGTCCACAACTGGCATACTAAATCCCGAAGGACGAATGCGCGCGATTAGCGCCATTCGGCGGTTCAAATACCTTGCTAAGGCAATGGGGATCCCTGAATTGACAGCGGTTGCAACGGCAGCTGTTCGCGAGGCAGAGGATGGTGTAGACTTCTGTAAGCAAGTCTATGAAACCACAGGGCAAAAAATATGGATTATTGACGGTAGAGAAGAAGCGCGGCTCTCTGCGCAGGGCATCCTTTTGGGCTGGCCGGGATCTTACGGTCTCGTTTGTGACTTGGGTGGTTCATCCATGGAGCTAGCTGAGATTAATAACGGCGAGGTTGGGCGCCGCGTTACATCACGCCTTGGTCCTCTCAAACTTATGGAAATTAAAGGCGGAAGAGCAGCTCGTGTAAAATTCATACGAGCAACATTAGAAAAACTGGCCTCGGAATTGGGCCCTCAGCATAATCGACTTTTTCTTGTCGGAGGTTCGTGGCGGGCAATGGCGCGGATTGATATGATGCGTACAAATTATCCGCTACTCGTGTTGCATGAATATCGAATGGATGCTAACTCAGTTAACAAGACACTTGATCTCATCAAGAACAATTCTGGTTCCAAGTTGCAGCATGTTTCCGGATTGTCTGAAGCTCGTTTTTCTCTTGTACCTTACGCAGGCGAAGTACTTGAGGTTATTTTAGAAGTATTTGAACCCAAAGATATTGCCCTTTCGAGCTATGGACTTCGTGAGGGGATTCTTTACGAACAAATGTCTGATGACATCAGGCTCCGCGATCCGTTGATAGAAGCCTGCAAAGTTTCCGAAAAAAGTGATGCCCGAGTGCCGGGAATGGGCAAAAGTTTAAACAAATTCGTTGCACCACTTTTTCCAAATGCGAGCATGGACCTCCTCCGTCTTATCAAAGCCGCCTGCATGCTCCATGATGTCAGCTGGCGCGCCCATCCCGATTATCGAGCGGAGGTTTGTTTTGACAACGCAACCCGTACTAATCTTGGCGGACTTAAGCATTCTGAACGAGTTTTCTTGGGGCTTGCTCTGATGCAAAGACACAAAAACAATCGCGATACTGAAACATTTGCGCCACTTATAGCATTACTTGATCAAGATGAAATCAAGAATGCCGGAATACTCGGTAAAGCGATGCGGCTAGGGGCTATGATGTGGATTTCTGAAAAGGGCCAAGACACCAAACTAAAATGGGATCCGCAATCATCTAAACTAACGCTTAGAATGACAAAAAGTTCCGAAGGACTTTTCGGAGAGGTTGTTGCCGCCAGGCTAGACTCTCTTGCCGCTACTTTGGGCTGTAGTGCCGATCATGAGATAGATTAGTTAACACCTTAAAAACCTTTATAGCTTGCATAATATTGGATAGTTCTTCCTCTGGCCAAGAGAAGCTAAGAAAGTTATCGAAATTGCAGACTTCGCGCCCGGTGAGGATCTACCTTAGTACTCTCAGAAACCTCGCCGAGCATGGATTTCCCATTTTTGTTTACTGCAATAATTCTACCAGCAGCTAATAATTTTTTATCAGATAAAATATCAACATACTTTTTATCTTGATCGTTCGGAATCTCAGCGCCATGTAATTTATAGCTCAGGCTTAAAATGTTCGGTTCAAAACCGCTAGGAACATAAAAGATCTGTATCTGATCTTGAGACATTTGCCTGTACTTACCAAGCAATGAAGGCCCGGCAGAAGAATTTGTATGGATGATCACGTAAGATCAACGCGCGAATGGTCAAAAGCTTGAATCCTGAGAACAAATATAATTGCAAGCGGTTTCCCAAAAATTACCACTACTGGCCACACAGAACAAATCATTCTATGGCGACAAAGCGTATCCATAATCCTATTTTTAAGCAGCGGACTTCGATGATTTTGCTTTGCGCCTTTGCCGAGCTTTCTGCGCTCCAGTAATTGGCGGCTTACCAACAATTTTATCCCCCGCCTTAGAACCATTACGCGCACTTTTTCGGCGCGATCCACCTCTGTTATTTGACTTCTTACCTCTTGGAGCTTGGATATCTTCCCACGGCCGCCCAGAGGCAATGGGTATGCTGCGGCCCATTGCCTTTTCGATAGCCTTTAATTCATCCATTTCGTCTGGCGCACAAAATGCGACTGCTGCGCCGTCTGCACCCGCTCGGGCTGTGCGGCCAATTCGATGTACATAGTTATCACCGACGTTTGGCAGATCAAAATTATAGACGTGGCGCACCTGAGGAATATCAAGACCGCGAGCTGCGACATCCGTTGCAACCAATATTTTGATCTCACCTACCCTAAACGACTTAAGCGCTCTCTCTCTTTGTCCCTGAGATTTGTTACCGTGCACTGAGCCTGCAAGAAAACCAGATTTATTCAACGTTTTCATAAGCTTTTCCGTACCGTGCTTAGTACGAGAAAAAACTAGGGCGAGCTCATCACGATGTTTATCAAGCAGCTCAATGAGTAATTTAGTTTTTTCGGCTTTGGCAATAAAATGAATGGTTTGAGTTATTTTATCTGCGGCTTTGCCTGGAGGCGAAACTTGGACCCGCATTGGGTTTTGCAAGTAACTATTGGCCAGCTCGTTCATTTGATTTGGCATCGTAGCAGAAAACAGCATGGTCTGACGGGTCTTGGGCAGCATGCCGGCAATCTTACGAAGACTATGAATAAATCCAAGATCAAGCATTTGATCTGCTTCGTCCAAGACGAGGAAAGTAGTCGCGTGTAAGCTAAGAGCGCGGCGATCCAAAAGATCAATCAGACGACCGGGTGTAGCTACCAAAATGTCGATGCCGCGTGCAACGCGGGCAATCTGTGGGTTAATTGATGCGCCCCCCACAACGAGACCAATTTTTATTGGCATATTTTGAACAAACCCGTTGAGGTTATCGCTAATTTGTTTGGCTAGTTCACGCGTAGGAGCTAGAATGAGACCTCGGACACTTTTGGGTTCAAGCTTCTGGTTAGTTGCCATCATTTGCGCTATCAAAGGTAGCCCAAACGCTGCCGTCTTTCCCGTTCCAGTTTGAGCCAAGCCCATCACATCCTTACCGTTCAGCGCGTGCGGGATGGCATGGGTCTGGATAGGCGTAGGTTCATTGATGTGCATCGCAGCAAGGCGTGATACGAGCTTTCCAGGCAAGCCCATGGATTCAAATAGATTCAAAACAGTCCCTTCGTGCGTAAAGAACAAGCCAAAACGCGGTTTATATTGGCACACATGCAATCCCCCATACCGCCATAAGTGGGCGCCTCTCGCAGCCTAATTCAGCCTAACGCCCAACTAATTGCGTTGTGCTTGTGACCCCGCATGATTTTGGGAAAGTTGCGATATTCGTGACGACCTCTTAAATTTTCAATTATTACGCCGTCCAACTGCTCACGCGGCGGGAAAACCAGATCGCGATCTAATGCGCCTTTTGTATCTAAAAGTCAACACATGAAAGGAACTCAACCAGGTATCACGTGCCTTTGAAAACACCATAAACTCCTCTTTCGGTCAAATAAAATCATATACTTGAGAGCAACAACTTCAAAAATACGTAAGAATTTCACACGCTTTTTTATTCTATGCAGACAAAAGTTTCAGAGCACTATTTAAAAGTGTGGTAGGACTAAAAACTACTTAAATCTACCTTAGGATCAGACAAAAATTTTGACTCATAAGGAATACATTGGCAATTTTGAAACAGAGAAAGACAAAATCGTAAAATTGGGATGCTGTGAGGGTTTGCGAAAAAAAACAAGAGTAGCCATCATTGGTGGTGGGCCCTCTGGATTCGCTCAATTACGTGCATTCCAAAAAGCATCTAAGGCGGCCGAAAATATTCCAGAAATCGTTTCTTTCGAGAAACAAGCTAATTGGAGCGGTTTATGCAATTATGGCTGGCAAACAGGACTGTATGCAAACGGTGAAACTTGTCACGCATCTGTGTATCGTTATCTTTGGTCTAATAGACCAAAAGAATGCTTAGTATCCGCCGATTATCCTTTGAAGAACATTTTGGAAAACAAATCGCTTCTTACCTACCCAGACAGGTTCTTTTAGATTACGTAGAAGGTAATGTGAAAAAGCCAATGTCCGAGACTGGATCCACTTTAACACGGTCATCCGCAGGATCAATCACGACGATGCATTCGGAAAGTTCACTGTCATGGCACATAACTATAACCAAGATATATCTTACTCAGTGGAGTTTAACTATATTGTTGTCGCCTCTTGACATTTCTCTACACCCAATGTCCCTCATTACGAGGGTTTTGAAACATTTAATGTACGACTTTTACATGCCAAAGACTTTCGTGATGTACGCGAATTTACCGACGAAGATATTTTAATCCCTGGCACCAGTTATTCCGCAGAAGATATCGGGTCACATGTTGGAAATACGGCAGTAAATCGGTCACCGTGGCCCATCGAACCGCACTGATGGGTTTTGAATGGCCTTATAACTGGAAAGAAGTGCCAGCCCTCATAAAAGTGGATGATCGCGTAGCTTATTTTAAAGACGGTTCAAGCAAAATTATCGATGCTATAATTCTCTGCACAGGATATAAACACCATTTTAGCTTTCTGCCTGATGACCTTCGCCTAAAAACTGCAAACAGGCTCGCCACAGCGGACCCGTATAAGGGAACCGTTTGGGTCCATAATAGCAAGTTTTTTACCTTGGCATGCAAGGTCAATGGTTCACTCTCAATATGTTTGATACCCAAGCGTCTTGGGCGCGCGAAGAATTAAGTGGCGACAGAAAATATCCAATCAACTATCAAGGCGAATATGTCAAAGAACTTATAAGCCAGACCGACTATCCTAGCTTTGACGTAGATGGAGCCTGCAAAGCTTTCTACCAGTGGAAGAAACATAAATCGCTAGCCATCCATCATGAAATTTCGCGACAACACGTAAAGGGCGGTTACCACTGGTTCAATGGCACCAAATTCACCACACTGCATGGGCAGAAGCATTGGATAAAATTTAGACGTTTATTCAAAAAAATTGCTGTAAAAAAACCCTACAGAAACGGTAATTAGCTTAAAAACAGCACATCATGCTACGGAAAAACCAAGACAGATCAAGGATTTTGTGCTTTTGCGATTTGGTCGTAAGCGTCGTTTATTTGGATCAGGCGCCTTTCAGCGAGTTTAATCGCTTCTTTAGGGACGCCCCGTGCAATCATTTGGTCAGGATGGTTCTCGCGGACTAGCTCGCGCCAAATAAATTTGATATCGTCAAATTGTTGATCCGGTGACACGCCAAGAACAGTATAGGGATCAGGGTGCTGGTCGAATATATTTCGCGCGCGTAGGGCTTGGAACTCAATCTCTTTAAGTCCAAATTGCGCCGCAACTTCATACAGAAATTGATCTTCATTGGGGTGGTACTGGCCATCCGCTGCGGATATGTAAAAAAGTCCCTCCATAAGATCTTTTAAAACTGGATTGCCGTAACCAAACATGCGGCGGATGTTTCTAGCATAAAGTTCAAAACCAGATACATCCTGGCGCGCAAGATTGAACACACGCGCGGCCTGCGACAAATCTGGCTCCGGA
Source organism: uncultured Alphaproteobacteria bacterium (assembly GCA_913031285.1). Lineage (GTDB taxonomy): Bacteria > Pseudomonadota > Alphaproteobacteria > Rhodobacterales > Rhodobacteraceae > LFER01. Next base: position 37,113 of record CAJWEI010000011.1, read on the forward strand.
ATATAAAAGACTTCCCGGAATGCGCTCACTTCCGCTTTTGTAACCAGACCATCTGCCTTCGCCATTTTTGCAGACAAGGCAATCACAGCAATGGTGAAAGCAACAGATCGTTCCGGTGACGTTCGCAAATGGTCAAATACCACAGCTAGACTGTCTCCTTTTGAAAGTGCCGACAGTGCTAGCGATATACGTGACCAAATTGACATGAGATTACTATAGGCTTGAGAAACCTAAATGTCAGTTATGGCTTGCAAAATATTTTGTTATAAATTCATACCCAGCCAATCTTTAATTTTTAACCGACGTCCAGCAAAACTGCAATCCGCCAGAAACTAAGATACTCGCAAAATGAAAGCGCAGCAAGCTAACCGGCATTGGCACAAGCATAAAGCTGTTTTGCGGCATTACGTCTAACATGTTCACAAAGCGCATCTACCAAAGAACAACCAGCCCCAAGCCCTCGGGTGAATGATGCGTTTAACACTGTATGCTCCATCGTCTTGGTGCAACCTATTCTAGCCCTGAACTGAACTAGCCATATTTAGAAAATCCAAAGACAACTAGATCATCATCGCTCGTCAAACAGGCTCAGTCTTCCCACTTAAAGGCTTCAATATCACGAATTATCTATTCATTTTCATTAAAGATAATTGCTGTCTCTTGAATGCAATAATTCCAAATCGATGCAATATTTAAAGAACCGATGATTTCGGTATGTCTTGCAACAGTCATAGTTCGATAAGTCCGGCAGGCGTTTTAATTTTTGCCCTTAAGGAGACGTGTTTTGATTTCTTGAAAATAATTCTTGGGTCATTCAGTGCGAATTTTATAAAATTTGCCAATTTGGTAGGCTTGGGATGCGATAGTGTGAGTGATGATAAACGATACCCACGATCAGGTAGCTTTGTAGCAGGCGAAGCTGCACCTTTCCAATCGATCAAAGACGGCGCGCAACCGCTCATTGGAAGTGATCCATTTTTAGGAACTGTTAGGTTCCACTCCAAAGTACCTCGCGACACGGACAAAACCTTCCCTACATGATAAGGTAATTGTTTTAGATGATCTTGCATTCGGTCTGTTTCACACACCCATGTCACGATATGTGGGGCGCCTGAGAATACCTCAAGGTCGTACCATACCTTGCGATCCGGCTTCCGCGCCTTTACATCAATTGCTATCACTTCTAAATAGCAATCTCCAAGATTTAGTAATTTATTATGTGTCCCAAACTGATCGTGTGATCCCCCAGGATCTAAAGATACACCAAGCCTTTCTTCACTAAATGACAGGCCTTCCGACAAGTTCGCAGCGGCTAAAACGATATGATCAATTTTTAACATACCGACGTGCTACAGTTTCCCAGCACCAGCTGCAATATGTACAGAATACGGCAGGGATTGCTAAATCGCATCGAGGTGAGAATTTTGAGTGTTAAAATTCCAGCAACATCTCATAATGATCAAAATTGTAATCAGTAGGTTAAATCCCGCCCACAGAAAATTTGTAAAAAACCTCACCCATAAATCATCCATGGAAAGTAAGAATAACCCTGAAGTGCATCGCTCAATCAAACACATCAACTATAAGTGCCTTGCTTGTTCTGCAAGCCGAAGCTATCGCATCGAATGGGGCTATTGATAAATCGTAAACGCTTGCAAGTAAGATTACATGGGCTCCACCAACAGTTGCCAAACATCCTGATATCACTAATCGAATAAAAACTGAGCAAAACGAAAGATACTGCCAACGCTCAAGAGTAACCAATTATCTTATCCCCGCAACCACCCCATTTTCACAAATCCGCTTATAGTCCTGAAAATAGACGATAACGGGCTAGGATGACGTGCAATGTATTTATAAAAAAAGCATAGACTTATAGCCGCATGTCCATAGAAGTATTAGTTTAGCACAATTGAAGACAAATGATGCGACATTCCGCTTAGAGAGATGCCTGTCTCGGGTCGCTAATGAAAATCTTCGTAGATAAATCAATATGGCGCTCGACGCTGAGCATATGCGAGGATCTTTTACTACAGCGTAGTGTCAAATTGGGGATGTTTGGACTTGCAATACCTCTTGAACTTTCATGATAATCTAAGGAGAATTATTTTGGTTGAGTTTTTTATGATGTGAGGATAGCACTGACTTCGCTTGCCGCAATAAATCACTATCTGGGCATCACCATAAATGGAGACAAACAAATGGTATTAGTGCATTTTTCGGAAGTTCTAAGAGCGATGTAATTGGGGTATAGCGTTAAAGATGTCGCGAAATCGCAGGGAGAAGGCAGATAAGATTGATAGTGCAAAAAGTCAGCGGAACCGCAGTTTTATGTAACTTTGCAAAGCCCGATATTCCGTTTAGTACGCGCTATTGCAATGCTTCACGCCGCGTAGGTTTGGATAAATGAGCACGCTTAACAAAGAGATCGAATGGATCATATCTGAAGGCTTGACCGATTTTCGGCAAGCCGAGGCCTTTATGGAGACCCGAGTCCAAGAAATCTGGCAAGGCGATGAACCCGAGGCGATCTGGCTGGTTGAGCACCCCCCACTTTACACGGCGGGTACCAGTGCCAAAGAGAGGGATCTTATCTCGCCAGATCGCTTTCCGGTCCATGCAACAAAACGGGGCGGTCAATACACGTATCATGGGCCTGGACAAAGAGTTGTCTATGTTATGCTTGATCTCAACAAACGAGAAAGAGACGTGCGCGCCCTAATCAAAAAGCTTGAGCAATGGGTGATCGGCACATTGGGCAGCTTTAACATTAGGGGTGAAATTCGCGATGGTCGCGTTGGTGTTTGGGTGCAACGTCCGGAAAAACCAACAACATTACACGGAAAGATACGAGAAGAAAAAATCGCCGCTATTGGCATTAGATTGCGCAAATGGGTATCATATCATGGGATATCAATCAACGTAGAGCCAAATATTGAACATTTCTCCGGTATTATTCCCTGCGGGATCAAAGACTATGGCGTGACCAGCCTTGTCGATCTTGGTCTGCCAGTGACGATGGCAGATTTAGATGTTGCATTAGCAAAGAAATTTAAGGGAATTTTTTGAGCCAAACGGATATCAATTAGCAATATCAGAAATATTTGCAACCAATGCCCACCCACATCAAAGATTTATCGTAATCCGCGTCACTTTTTCCCAACCTGCGGCATAAACATGCATTGCCTGTCTCAACCCGGCAGATTATGGTGCGCCATGATTAAAGACGCTTTCGGCCATGAGTCGGAATCTATGTAGCCAACATGAATAGGAGTGAAGCATGGCAGACGCAGCCATTCACGGCCACGAACAGGCAGAACAGCGGACCTTTTTTACCCGCTGGTTCATGTCCACCAACCATAAAGATATTGGGATCTTGTATCTCGTAGTCTCTGCTTTGGTTGGTTTTATCTCTGTCGCTTTCACAATCTACATGCGCCTCGAGCTCATGGAACCCGGTGTACAGTACATGTGCCTTAATGAATTTGGAGAGGCCGCCCCCAGATTGATTTCTAGCGGAACAGATTGTTACGCCCCAAATGGTCATCTTTGGAATGTTTTAGTAACGGCACATGGCATCTTGATGATGTTCTTTGTAGTTATACCAGCATTGTTTGGTGGATTTGGCAACTATTTTATGCCGTTGCAGATCGGCGCTCCAGACATGGCTTTTCCACGGATGAATAATCTGTCATTTTGGCTTTACATTGCTGGTACAACGCTGGCTATCTGCTCAGTGCTGGCACCTGGTGGGAATGGTCAAGCAGGTTCTGGAGTAGGCTGGGTTCTGTATCCGCCCCTATCGGTTAACGAGGCCGGAATGTCGATGGATTTGGCGATCTTTGCTGTCCACGTTTCAGGAGCGTCTTCAATTTTAGGTGCAATCAACATGATTACAACCTTTTTGAACATGCGCGCACCCGGCATGACGTTGTTCAAAGTACCGCTCTTTGCATGGTCAATTTTCATTACCGCATGGCTCATCCTGCTGTCTCTGCCGGTTCTTGCAGGAGCAATTACCATGCTTCTTACAGATCGCAATTTTGGGACAACTTTCTTTGACCCCTCAGGAGGTGGAGATCCAATTTTGTATCAACACATTCTCTGGTTTTTTGGACATCCGGAAGTTTACATCATCATTCTTCCTGGCTTTGGTTTGATCAGTCATGTGATTGCAACCTTCGCGCGCAAGCCTGTATTTGGATATCTTCCCATGGTCTGGGCACTAATTGCTATCGGTGTGTTGGGTTTTGTGGTTTGGGCTCACCACATGTACACGGTTGGAATGTCGTTGACTCAACAATCCTATTTTATGCTTGCAACAATGGTTATTGCAGTGCCAACGGGTATCAAGGTTTTTAGCTGGATCGCAACGATTTGGGGTGGCTCTATTGATTTCAAAACACCTATGCTATGGGCTTTTGGATTCCTATTCTTGTTCACACTGGGCGGCGTCACTGGGATTGTTTTAGCACAGGCACCTTTGGATAGGGCATACCACGACACGTATTACGTTGTTGCGCACTTCCACTATGTTATGTCGCTTGGAGCAGTGTTTACGATTTTTGCTGGTATTTATTACTATTTTGGCAAAATGACGGGGAGAGCATATCCTGAGTGGGCTGGAAAACTTCATTTTTGGATGATGTTCATCGGAGCAAACCTAACCTTTTTCCCTCAACACTTTCTTGGACGTCAGGGCATGCCGCGTCGTTATATCGACTATCCAGAAGCATTCGCATACTGGAACATGTGGTCAAGTATTGGAGCATTCTTATCCTTCGCCTCGTTTATTTTGTTCTTTGGCATAATTGCTTATTCGCTGCTGCGTGGAGCAAAAATCACCAAGAACAATTACTGGAACGAGTATGCCGATACATTGGAATGGACACTACCGTCCCCTCCACCTGAGCATACGTTTGAAATCCTCCCAAAACAGGAACAGTGGGATAAATCAAACGCGCATTAACAATTTGATCTTTTAGCACCTTAAACCTCGCTTTTATGCGGGGTTTTTTCTTTCAATAGTATAATTTTATTTACCTAAATTGCATGGCCTTATATCCTTTTCGGGACAGGAGAGAGTGAAAATGCCTTATCATTGGACGACAAACTCTCAAAACGGTCGGAATATCCGCATCTTAGAGCTTTGGCCGCATAATTCTCTTCCTAAACAAGGATTTGCAAGCTTTATAATGACAACTTTTATTCTAATTTTGCTGCCACTTCTGTCGCTGTCCGGAACTCTTGTTTTTTGGGGTTTATTGCCATTCTTGATGCTTGCTATTTGGGCTGTTTGGACTGCTATTCAACATAGTTATAAACGAAACAAGATTTATGAGTGTCTTAGCTTTGGAAAACAAACTTTAGATTTGGAACGAACAAATCCAAAGGGCAACACTCAAAATTGGTCATGCGAGGGATATTGGAGTCGCGCCAGTATCTATACTAGAGAAGGCCCTGTTCCATTTTATGTGACCTTAAGTGGAAATGGTAGAGAAGTAGAAATAGGCGCTTTTTTAAGTGAGGATGAGCGAAAATCTTTATATGAGGAATTGCGCCGTGAAATCGCGCACTATAAAAGCCACTCGTAATTGCATTCTCCAAGCGTAGGAAAGGACAGAATTTTGGAACAAGCCACTGCTACAAGAAAATTGCAGCGTTTCCGAAATCTTTTCCTTGCTCAACTGCGCCTCTTGCATTTTGATAACGCCTCAAAATTGAAATCATCCGAAAGGCTTGCCTTAGGCTTACGCAAAAGCAATAGAAATCAAAGCTCAAAAGCTACACAAGTGATATTTCTCATACCACTGGTGCGTAAATCGCAAGTCAGCGATTGGGCTTTAGTTGAGATGAACTTGCAAAACACACTGTCGAGTTTCTTGGCTCAAACAAACGAGAACTGGCAAGCGATAATATGTGGTCAAGACCGGCCAAATATACTTGATGATCCAAGAGTTCAGTTTCACCCTTTCGAGAATACGATGCAGGGCAATGATAAATGGGCTAAGCTAGAAAAATTGGTTGACCTTCTTCCTAATTTTGCACACTCCGATTCATATATAATGATGTTTGACGCTGACGATCTCGCGCATAATGATCTCGTAGAAACCTTCATTTCATCGCAATCCAAAACTGGGTATTTAATCGACCATGGCATAGTGCATGACGTTTCTAGGGGAACCTACGGCCAGGCAGGTCATGCCACGCTGAAAAACCCTTTTAGAAAGCCGTTTTGGAAGCTTTGTGGCAGTTGTTCAGCCTTTAGATATAGTATCGATGAACGAGAAATTTTTGTAAAATTCATGAAAGAGCTAGTGCTTCACGAACATCGGATGTTTCCTTACTTGGCGAAACTTTCAGGTCGCAAACTGACACGCCTAACAACCAATCTCATCTGCTATGAGATAAACCATGGCCAAGGATTTGACGTCCGTCTCGGTCAAGGCAATTACAAGCTTAGGTTTGTCAATCGTTTCCAGATACTAGATCCATTGATTATTCGCAATATTAAAAATAGCTATGGCTAAGAACTCAGCTTATCCTTAACGATTGGGCCAACTGATCCAAAATCCATTTGCCCAGTATATTGAGATTTTAAAACCCCCATAACGCGCCCCATATCGCGAATAGATGCCGCACCCACTTCGCTAATTGCATTTTCAACGGCTGCACTGACTTCTTCATCACTGAGCTGTCTTGGAAGGAATTCCTCAAGAATGGTGATTTCACTCAGTTCTCGCTCTGACAAATCCAGCCTGCTAGCCTCTTCATAAGTGCGCGCACTCTCTTGGCGTTGTCGAACCATTTTTCCCAGAATTGCTAGAACTTCGTTGTCATCCACGCCGTTGTAGTTGCCCTCAGCTCTTACTGCAATATCACGATCCTTTATTGCAGCATTGATGAGCCTGATCGTAGAAAGCCGTGCTGTGGCTTTGTCCTTCATCGCCTGTTTCATTTCAGCCGTAATTCGAGCGCGAAGTTCCATGCTATATCCAATCACATATCTGCGGTCCCAGACTGCCACTGTTACCGAAAGCTACCTGCAAGGGCAAGGGTATATAACTTCGCTGACAGCACCAAACCTGCCGTGGTTGCCCTTGACCCTCGAGCACCCAAGCAATAGAGTCCGACCAGTTAAATGACATATAAGAAAATCCATGGATCACCAGCCGGAAACCGATTTAACAGCCTGTCTTGTACTTGATGATGGAAGCATATTTTTTGGAAGAGGTTTTGGAGCAGAAGGCGAAACAGTGGCGGAGATATGCTTCAACACCTCCATGACAGGATATCAGGAAATTATGACCGACCCTTCTTATGCCGGTCAGATTGTGATTTTTACTTTCCCACATATTGGAAATGTTGGAACCACGTCTGAGGATGATGAGGCCGGCGTTCCATTCGCCGAGGGGATGGTGGTGAAATGGAATCCAACTGAAGCGTCAAATTGGCGCTCACAGGCCGAACTTTCCGATTGGTTGCGCGCCCGAAGAAAAATTGCAATTGGCGGAATTGATACACGCCGGTTGACACGCGTTATTCGCCAACAGGGTGCACCACATGCAGTGCTAGTTCATGCAGCAGATGGTGTTTTTGATACTGGTGCCTTGCTCACCAAAGCACGTGCCTTTAAAGGGCTTGAGGGTCTGGATCTAGCAAAAAAAGTAACCTGCAAACAGTCATACCATTGGGATAAACAGCGTTGGAATTGGTCGAAGGGATATACCTCGCAAACTGTTAAACAACACAAAGTTGTTGCTATCGATTACGGTGCTAAGCGCAGTATATTGCGCTCCCTTGCATCTGTTGGATGCGAGGTTATTGTATTATCAGCAACTGCAACTGCTCAAGACGTGTTGGCGCGTGAACCAGATGGTGTTTTCCTTTCAAACGGGCCTGGTGATCCCGCAGCGACCGGCAAATACGCAGTTCCCATGATCCGCGACATACTGAAGGCAGAATTACCTGTATTTGGTATTTGTTTAGGCCATCAAATGCTGGCGCTAGCTTTAGGAGCAACTACCGTTAAGATGAACCACGGCCATCATGGTGCAAATCATCCAGTAAAGGATCAAGAGACTGGTAAAGTTGAAATAACATCCATGAACCACGGGTTTTCCGTCGATGCACAAAGCCTTCCCGACGAAGTGTTAGAAACGCATGTGTCTTTATTTGACGGGTCTAATTGCGGTATCCGCCTCAAGGATCGTCCTGTCTATTCTGTACAACACCACCCTGAAGCCAGTCCAGGTCCGCAAGACAGCCACTACCTTTTTGAGAAATTTGCAACCCTTATGTCTGCCTAAGGATGGTAGAGTACCACATACGTAAAAACTAATAACTTTTTGCTAGGAGGTTAACTTTTTTGTTAATTAACAAATGAAGACACTCGGCGCGGATCAGATAAAAATTACTTTTTTGTCTTCGCATAACAGCTTTGCAAACCTGCTTTACCAAACCACTTTCCAGCAAGCGATCTCTCAATTTGAAATAGCCCCTACCAATCGCTTGAAGGATGAGGGCATAATCATCGCGCTCGTTTAATTTGGTCATGGTCTTCTTAAACTCCAGCCGTAAAGTATTACAATCCACCGAAAATATAAGGAAACAAAACCAGTTGGGACAATCAGAAGAAATTTACACCATAACGTCTAAAGCCTCATTCGATCACGTAAATCAGTGGGTTTTTGATCTGGATCATACACTATACCCACCCAAAAACCGTTTATTTAACCAGATAGAAATTAAAATGACAGAGTATGTTATGAAAAATTTAGGGCTAAGCCGAGAGCGTTCAAACCAGCTGCGCAATGATTATTGGCATACTTATGGAACAACCCTATCAGGCTTGATGAAAGAGCATTCTATAGATCCAGATCCATTTTTATACGATGTTCATCAAATTGATTTTTCAGTCCTAGAACCGGCGCCCAACCTTGGCAAGGCAATCGCCAACCTGAAAGGTCGGAAAATTATCTATACAAATGGCACCGCGCCATATGCCCAAGACGTCCTCAACGCACTGGGCATACGACCTGTTTTTGATGCGATTTATGGAGTTGAAAATGCCGATTATATACCAAAACCCGAACCGCGTGCTTTTGAGAATATATTTAAGATGGACGGCATAAGCCCAGAAAATGCTGCGATGTTTGAAGATGACCCAAGAAACCTAGTCGCACCAAAAACATTTGGCATGCAGACTGTCCTCATCGCTCAAAGCTGCATTCAAAAACCCGATCATGTCGATTTTGTGACAACTAACCTGACAAATTTCCTGCGTCAGATCGTCTAATCAAGCCCTGGGCCTTTGACAGATGAGGTTGGTCAGCTATTTTAGGTGGCGGGGACTTGTGATGAATTTCAAAAAAATAGATGTTTTTGTGTCAGGTGGTGGTATTGCGGGTATGGTCTCAGCACTGGCTTTTGAACGGGCAGGTTTTTCCGTGATTTGCGCGGACCCTATCCCACCAGCGACCGCTCGGCACGACCACGGCGCTGATCTTCGCACCACAGCTTTTCTTCAGCCCTCACAGACATTTCTGAAATCTATTGGTATTTGGGATCATTTAGCCGAGCATGCAACGCCGCTTGAAGTCATGCGCATCATAGATGCCGGCGGAGCAGACGAGCCACCTGCGATCCGCGTGACCAAAGAATTTAAGGCAGGCGATATTTCCAGTCAACCTTTTGGTTGGAATGTGCCAAATTGGCTGTCCCGAAGAGAGCTCTTAAAGTCTCTAGACAATGCGCAAGGGGCAACATTCCTGACAGGGGTTCGCACAGTCAAAATATTTACGCGAGAAAACGAAGCCCGCGTCACGCTCAGCGATGGCCAAAAAATCCATGCCAAACTCGTAATAGCTGCGGACGGTCGCTCTTCCTTTGTGCGCGAAAATGCAGGAATTAGCGTAAGAACTAAGCGTTTTGGCCAAAAAGCTCTCGCCTTTGCAGTGACGCACACAATTCCACACCGGAATGTATCGACGGAGATACATCGACGCGGAGGGCCTTTTACTTTAGTGCCCTTGCCAGACCAAGAAGGCACTGCGTCCTCAGCAATTGTATGGATGGAAACATCCAAGCAAGCGGCGCGTTTGATGGGAATGGATATAGACAGTTTCACATCAGAGATGAATATACGATCATGTGGTATTCTAGGTCCTCTGACATTGGCAACAAAGCGTACCGAATGGACTATTATAAGCCAGCTTGCGGACCGGTTAAGCGCTCAGCGTATTGCGCTTGTCGCTGAGGCAGCACATACTATTCCACCCATTGGAGCACAGGGCCTGAACATGAGCTTGGAAGACATCCAAACTCTTATAAGCATTGCAACAAAAGCAGACGATATCGGCTCAAAATTAGTTCTGGATGCCTATCACAAAGCCCGGATAAACGATGTCAATATCCGAGTTGGAGGCATAACCCTACTAAATCATGCATCAAGCGCCCAAAGCCAAATCATACGTGACATGCGCGCAAGGGGACTAGAAACTCTGCACGGTATAACCCCAGTCCGTAAAACGCTGATGAAAATGGGATTAGGTATCAAGTCCCAAGGTTAATGTCCAAAAAGCTAACTTAAGCTACAAAACTTGGTTTATTACACGCTCAAGTCGCTTAATAGTGCCTTTGACATCATAAAGTTTGTCTAATCCGAAGAGACCTAGGCGGAACGTCATAAAGTTTTCAGGCTCATCACAGGCCAACGGGACACCAGCAGCAATTTGCATACCCTCAGCCGAGAATTTTGATCCGTTCTGAACTGCTGGATCCGAAGTATAGGAAACCACTACACCAGGTGCCCCAAAACCATCTGCTGCCACTGACATAATGCCTTTGGCTTTTAACAAAGCGCGAACTTGGCTACCTAATTTCCACTGGGCATCGCAGAGTTTTGAAAAACCATATTCGCGTGTTTCAACCATTGTGTCGCGAAACGCACGGAGTGCATCAGTAGGCATGGTGGCATGATATGCATGACCTCCACTTTCATAAATTTCCATGATAGAGTACCATTTTCTCAAATCGATCGCAAAACTGTCTGAGGTAGTATGCTCCAGACGATCAATAGCACGCTCAGACATCATAACGAGACCCGCTGAAGGGGAAGCTGACCAACCTTTCTGAGGGGCCGAAATAAGAACATCAACACCGCTATCACGCATATCAACCCAAGCACATCCAGAAGCAATACAATCAAGCACCATCAGCGCACCTACTTCGTGCGCCGCCGCTGAAAGGGCTTTTAGGTAATCATGGGGTAAAATAACTCCTGCAGAGGTTTCTACATGCGGCGCAAAAACGATATCAGGACGCAATTCGTAAATTCTTCCAACGACATCCTCAATTGGAGCAGGACGAAAAGGCGACTGCGGGTCATTGCCGATCTGACGCGCTTTAATCACTTCCACATCTCCAGCATCTGAGGTCGCGTCAAAGATCTGCGACCATCGATAGGAGAACCAGCCATTTCGCACGACGAGGACTTTGGACTTTTGCCCAAATTGGCGTGCAACGGCTTCCATTGCGTATGTACCTCCTCCTGGGATAAGGGCCACGGCATCTGCAGAATAAACCTCTTTGAGCATCGTAGAAATATCATTCATAACTTGCTGGAAAGATTTTGACATATGATTGAGGGATCTGTCTGTGAAGACAACAGAAAACTCTTCGAGGCCGTCTGGATCAATATTGTCTAGTAGCGCTGGCATAGTTTAACTCCAAGTTTTTTACAATAAACTAATCTCCTGGCTGCCCGAAGGCAAAGGTAATTTCGCCGCAGGGCCTTTAACCAGTTTATTCGCTAATTCTTCAAGTCCTAAATTGGGCCAGGCCTCCGCTCTTCGCTTAACAAAACGTTCGCCTCAACGTCACCCGCACCTGGTAATGTCATCACTCGCCTACGCAAAATGCGTTCAAAATCAGCAATATTACGGGCTACTACACGTAGGCGATAATCATACATCCCTAAAACATGCTCGACAGTTTGCACCTCAGGGATGGCAGAGACCGCCCTTTCAAAATCTTCAAGTTGAACCCCCTTTTTTCCTGATAATTTAATCCCTAGAAAGACTGTAACTCCGAAACCTAGCTTTTCACGATCTAGGATCAACCGATGACCTTTGATGACACCATTTTCCTCAAGACGTCTAATACGCCGCCAGATCGCAGGCTGTGACATGCCAAGCTGTTGTGCTAATGCCCCGGCAGATTTCTCAGCATCTTTTGAAAGCAAACCAAGCAGAGCAAAATCTATCTCATCGTAAGTACTCATACAGGAAGAACTTCATCAGATTTGATTCGGGCTATATGCATCAATGCCTGGATATCGGCAATATGGGGAAGGGCTATAATAAGCTCGCGATAGACCTTTTGATAATCAGCCATGTCCTTTGCAATCACTGAAAGCCGAACATCAACACGGCCCAGAAACGTCTGAATTTCAATCACTTGTGGTATGCCCCGAGCAGCAGCCAAAAAATCGTCAAAGGCACGCGATTGGGTTTTATCCAACGTGATCCGCAAAGAGACTTCCACACTATAGCCTAATTTGGACCAATCAATCAGAATCTCTTTACCTAAAACCACGCCTTCACTACGCAATCGTTTCAATCGACGCGAAACTACCGCCAGAGTGCTACTAGATATTTCAGAAAGATCAGCCATCGCCATCGCCGGATCCAACTGCAAGCGTCGCAATAAACGTCTATCGAGATCATCTAGCATTATTTCTTCCACATTATGAATAATTGCAAATAATTTTTATCATTTTATGCTAAATTATAACGAAAATAGAAAGCAATATTCTCAAATTAAGTCTATACTATCCGGGTCACTCAATAAAAGGAACTGATATGAGAGTTTATTACGATCGCGATTGTGATATTAATCTGATCAAAGAAAAAAAAGTAGCTATTCTTGGCTATGGATCTCAAGGGCATGCACATGCGCTGAACCTGCGCGATAGTGGTGCAAAAAAGGTCGTTGTTGCGCTGCGCGAAGGATCCGCCTCTGCTCAAAAAGCGCAAGGAGAAGGCCTTAGCGTGATGGGTATCGCCGAGGCGGCAGCTTGGTGCGATGTTATCATGTTTACAATGCCGGACGAACTTCAGGCGGAAACATATCGCAAATATGTGCATGACAACATCAAAGAAGGTGCAGCAATTGCTTTCGCCCACGGCTTGAACGTTCATTTTGGATTGATCGAGCCAAAGGCCGGTGTAGATGTCATCATGATGGCTCCCAAAGGACCAGGCCACACTGTACGTGGAGAATATGTCAAAGGCGGCGGTGTACCCTGCCTCGTAGCGATCGATAATGATGCCTCCGGAAATGCTCTAGAAATTGGGCTCAGCTACTGTTCCGCCATTGGCGGCGGGCGTTCTGGTATTATCGAAACAAATTTCCGCGAAGAATGTGAAACAGATCTGTTCGGCGAACAGGCCGTACTATGTGGTGGTTTGGTTGAGCTTATTCGCATGGGCTTTGAGACATTGGTTGAAGCTGGTTATGCGCCCGAGATGGCATATTTTGAATGCCTTCACGAAGTCAAACTGATTGTCGACCTGATTTATGAGGGCGGAATCGCCAACATGAACTACTCTATCTCTAACACAGCCGAATACGGCGAATACGTCAGTGGTCCTCGCGTTCTGCCGTATGACGAAACCAAAGCGCGAATGAAAGGCATTCTGAGTGATATTCAAACTGGTAAATTCGTACGCGACTTTATGAGTGAAAATACTGTCGGTCAGCCTTTCTTTAAGGGTACGCGTCGAATGAATGACGCGCATCAGATTGAAGAAGTCGGTGAGAAATTGCGCGGAATGATGCCGTGGATTTCTGCTGGTCGCATGGTCGATAAAGCCAAGAACTAATCTAGAAACATCCTGGGCCAACTGATTGACCCGGGAGTTTTTTCATAATGAAGTCTTCATCCTGTCTTGCAACTAAGGCATCTTACGCCGCATAAAGGAGATCAGGAGTTTAAAGCCATCTAAAAATTCCAAGCGTGAGTTGGCTTCTGATCATCCTGCTTAGTTTGAACGGGAGTCCTAATTTAGGGTAATTAAACTGGTGCTAAAGGGTTAACCCCTCTCGGATAAATCGTAGATAGACGATCCTAGGGTGCTGTAATCTGGGTTTCCTTAGGGTAGAAATTATGTTGAGGTTCCTCTCTGATTAGTTATTGTGGAATTTTGATCTTTGAAGAACCGTTTCCGTTGAGCTGGTGATTACGATGGTTCTGATTCCTTTGGCCTAGACCTAAACCACTGCAAGGCCTTAAAATCCTTTTAGCTCACACCGCCTGGAACACATGTGAGCCAAATATATTTTTCAGTTCACTCGCCAACAAATACCTGCAATAGTTTGATCAGACGCTGATGATCCAGCTTGGAGCATAAAGAGGGCAGCAGTCAATTTAACCGGTTGAGATTTTAAATGACTATTGCAGATAATAGACTAAAAAGACTTCGCGGAATCATGGCGCAAGAAAATGTAGACCTCGTCGCCATTGGACCTGGTGCACACATGCAATGGCTTCTTGGTTTTTACCCACATGCAGACGAACGGCCATGTCTTCTGTGCATCAGTCAGAATGGATCTGCTTTTTTAATGCCAGCGCTCAATGCCGAAGGCACACGAGAGAATACCGATCTGGCATTTTATGAATGGGACGATGAGGCGGGTCCAAAAAATGCGCTACAAAGTCTTTTGATAGACCTTAAAGTGGCTAGCAAAGCGAGCGTTGCACTAGACGAAACAATGCGGGCGGACTTTGCAGTCCTCATACAAGAAGCTTTGCCTCAAGCCAGTAGACAGTTTTCAGCATCAACGGTCGGAGCCTTAAGGATGCGGAAGGATGATGACGAATATGAGTGCCTTAAGCTCAATGCAAAAATTGCCGATAACGCAATGCGGGCGGCGTGGCAGGGTCTCAAGGCTGGTATGCGTGAGAATGACGTCGCAGAGATTATTCGAAAATCCTTTGCAGATCAAGGTGCACAAGCCAAGTTCCATATTATAGGAGCTGCAAAAAATGGTGCCTTTCCACATCATCAAACTGGCAACACGATCCTGACAGAGGGAGATGTGATTGTAATGGATATCGGCGGAACAATAGAAGGCTATTTCAGCGATATCACGCGAATGGCAGTATTAGGGCAGCCACCAGAGGGATATAACGAAATTCACAAAATTGTTGAACTCGCCGTCGTGGCCGCTTTAAAAGCGGCTAGGCCTGGCATACGCGCCTGTGAAGTTGATTCTGCGGCGCGCAGTGTCATTACAAACGCGGGATACGGGCAATACTTTTTTCATCGAACAGGCCACGGCCTTGGCAGTGAAGTTCATGAACATCCCTTTCTTACCGCAACATCTGAAACAGTACTAGAGGAAGGTATGGTATTTTCGATTGAACCAGGTATTTATCTACCTGGTCGCTTTGGTGTCAGACTGGAGGAAATCATTATTCTACGATCAGATGGGCCAGAGATATTTTCAGAGTTAACGCGAGCTTTAAATACCCTTTAGATCTTTTTTAAATATTCAGCGTCCTAGTTGATGGTTCTCGTTCGTGCTAATTAGCGCATGCATGGGTCACCGACTGAACAACATCATCAACGACTTTGCGCAAAACAGTTTCGCTCTCACATTCGGCCATGACACGGATAAAAGGCTCAGTTCCTGACTTGCGAATAAGCAAACGACCCCGACCCTTTAAGCTGCCCTCAGCGTCACTTATGGCCTGTTTGACACTCTGCATTTCCATCGGATCTTGGCCTGCCATGTACCGGACATTTTTCAAAAGTTGTGGAACCGGTTCAAAAACCCCCAAAAGCTGGTTCGCTGGTTGACCAGTTCGAATAATTTCTGCCAGAAATTGCAGTCCAGCCATCAACCCATCGCCAGTCGTGGAATAGTCACTCATGACAATGTGTCCGGATTGTTCTCCGCCAAGATTAAATCCACCTGCGCGCATTCTCGCAACGACGTATCGATCACCAACTTGCGTACGCTCAAGAGTAATGCCTTGATCTTCTAAATATCTCTCTAGCCCTAGATTAGACATAACGGTGGTTACCAGAGCGTCACCATTTAGTCTTCCTTCACTAGACCATCTTTGCGCCAACAGTGCCATCAGCTGATCTCCGTCAGCGACCTTGCCCTGCTCATCAATAATGATAAGACGATCCGCGTCCCCGTCCAAACAAAGACCAACGTCTGCATTGTGCGCAATAACTGTTTCAGCAGCAATTTGGGGATATGTAGAACCACAATCAGCGTTAATATTAACGCCATTAGGGTTTACCCCCAGCGGGATAACCTCGGCACCTAATTCCCATAAAACTTCGGGGGCTGCCCGATAGGCGGCTCCATTCGCGCAATCAACTACGACCTTGATACCATCAAGACGCATACCAGAAGGGAAAGTAGATTTTGCCCGCTCTACATAGCGAAACAACCCATCATCAATTCTTTGCGCCCGTCCAATTTTATCCGAGTTCGCCAATTCAACTCCGTTTTCGAGAAGATCTTGAATCTCATTCTCGACCTGATCAGACAGTTTGAATCCATCTGGACCAAAAAATTTAATCCCATTATCACGAAACTGATTGTGGCTGGCTGATACCATAATGCCAAGATCTGCCCGCATTGAAGGTGTCAGCAAACCCACAGCTGGCGTAGGGACAGGTCCAAGAAGCAACACTTCCATCCCAGCAGAAGTTAAACCCGCAGTCAGAGCATTTTCGAACATATAGCCGGACTGACGGGTATCTTTTCCAATAACAACGCGTCTGGCATGCGCCGACTTCGTACCAAAATAATTTCCAACCGCAGCGCCCAGCCGCAAAGCTATTTCCGCAGTCATAGGGTATGTATTTGCTTCGCCGCGTACACCATCTGTGCCAAAAATGCTGCTTCCCATTACTCTCTCCCAAACATGATCGTTTGCCACATGTCAAAAGCCTGTCGCGTCTCTTTCACATCGTGAACCCTAAATATTTGTACACCTTGCGATACACCGGTTAAAGCGGCAGAAATAGAACCAATAACACGTGCTTCTGCCACATCCTCCTTAGTAATTTTACCAATAAACCCCTTGCGTGACACACCAAGAAGTAATGGTACACCAAGACTGTGAAACAGCGAGATTTTATTGAGCAACGCAAGATTATGCACCATTGTCTTACCAAACCCAATGCCAGGGTCAGCAATGATACGGTCGCGCGCGATCCCCTTCCGGACCAGACGATTGATTTTATCCTCGAGAAAGTCATAAACATCCAAAACAACATCATCGTACAGAGGATCATCTTGCATTGTTTCAGGAAGTCCCTGCGAATGCATCACGCAGACAGGCAATTCTTCTTCAGCACAAAATGGTGCGAGGCCGGGATCAAATGTCAGACCGGATACATCGTTGACAAGCGAAGCACCACTTACAACAGCGGCTCTTGCCACCACAGCTTTACGCGTATCTACAGAGACTGCAACTTTCGTTTTAGTACAGATGGTGCGAATAACGGGCGCAGTCCTCTCAATCTCCAGGTCGGCCGATATCTCCCTAGCGCCCGGTCGAGTTGATTCACCGCCAACATCAATGATGTCAGCGCCATTTTGCACCATAGTTTCTGCCTGAAACACTGCACTTGTAAGATCCTCAAAACTCCCACCATCAGAAAAACTATCGGGTGTTACATTTAAGACGCCCATTATACATGGGTTCGTTAAGTCCATTGCAGCCAATTTACGCCTTGGGTCCACAAGCCTATTAAGGCACTCTTGCGGTAAATCTTTGGCGGAGACGATTTCTGAGGGGTTGTTTCGTACAAGCCGCTCCACTGAATTAAACCATAGCCGGCCCTGCCCAAGAAAGACCGCGTCCTTCGGTTTATTCGTGTTAGATATTAGAATTGGTCTGAAGTAGTCCTCCATAAGCTGCTCTTGCCGCAAAAGTTATCAATTTGCAACAATTACAAAGCATCTGCTTCAAGCGAAAGCGTTCGGATAGAAAAATCTTGTTCTCCAGTCGTAAAGTCACCCAACACTTGCAGCTCTTCCGCTTTTAGCATTTGCGCCAGCCAAGATGCCAAAGCAACAGTGTCAGAGACTGGAAATGGTGGAGCCTGTGTTGCGTCAAGAACCATTTTAGATGGCGCCCAAACGCTTATTTTATTATTCTTCATCACCCAATCGAGCTCTGTTTTGGTTTCAATAACCATGCAACGATTATCCCGTGATGCGAGCATCCAAGCATTTTGCTCAATTGCTAATAACTCAATCCGACGAGCCACCAGTACGTGATGTGTCAGGGCAGGTAATTTCTCTGGCAAGCCAACACAGAGTACGCACGGACTGGTCTGTTCACTCAGAGCATCTAGCCAGCAAATAAGATTTTCAGAATTGATCGCAGCATTAGTGAGATAAATAACACTTGGTTGCGGCATAACAACTGCCTCAACCAGACTACCGCGAGCGAGATCATTTGCACTACGTACAATCTCAACGCCCAAAGCACCAGGCCCACGGTCAAGCTTTTCAATTCGAACAAAAGTTCGTACGGCTTGGGGCTCTTGCAAAATTCGCGCTGCCACACGTTCAGCTAATGTTTCCAAAAGATTAAATCGTTCTGCCGCCAATTCAAAGGCAATCGCTTCTGTGACCTTATCATAGGACAATATACGATCCACATCATCACCTACTTTGTGCGCAGGAAGGACCTCTACTACGATATTAAAACAGACCCTCTGAGTGGTTCCTCGCTCTTGCTGAAATGCTCCAATTTCAACTTCTACTGGATGATCACGCAGTGAAATGCGATCATAGGCTGTCATCGAGCTCGCTTCTGCGCGCTCTTCCGGATGTTCAAACGCCAATCGAATTTCATTTGTCATTTTTGACCGCCAATAATTGCGAACCATACTCTAAATTACAGAGCTTTTTCTCTATCTCACAATCCATGCACGTCAGTTTTAGCTTCAACTGCGGCACTTTGTGTCAGTTTTCTCAATTCGGTGAAATAACATTTCTGGCTGTGTAAAATTCATGCAGCCCAATCGACGCTGTTTTATGGAACCTTAATGACCAACGAGGCAGCACGTTTTGGCTATGATAAAATGTTGCACCGTTGGTCAAATTCCTGGGAGCACCACGCATCATTATTCTAGCAATTTTTCCTGAAATTTCAAAGGCCTTCTTTTCTCGAACGACTTCATATTGACCGTCACACATATAGCTAAACTGACACCGGTGTCGCTTGGAACTACCTTGATTGACAACACCGCATATAGAGTTTGGGAAATTCTTACTATCCATACGGTTCAATATAACTTCCGCTACTGCAAACTGCCCTTGGATACTTTCACCGCGTGCTTCAAAATAAAGTGCTTGCGCCAGACAATACCATTGCTTGTCGCCTTTTTTTGCCGGTAAAAGGTTTAAGTGGCTTTGCAAGTGATTTCTATTGTGATCCAAGTTTGTTTCGCTAAATAGCCATTTCAATCGGGCTTTTGACATGTCAGCGCGATACTTTTGATCCATATAAAAGATGTCATTAATCGTTAGCCTATTCGCATCAGTTACTCCAATATTTGGCAGTAAAGCGCTAAAGATCGTCAATGTAATTATTTTTAATAAAAGTCTTGATAACATATGCTGTAACTTCGTATCGCTTTATCTGTAATAGACCGTTAGAGTAGTCTAACCCCCGTAAAAAAATTAGCGTGTTACTATGACGTCTGACTAGAGATTGCAAGCTGAGCAGCGGCTAGCCGAGCAACTGGTACGCGAAATGGTGAACAAGACACATAATCAAATCCATGTGCTCTGCAAAAGGCAATAGACTCAGGGCTTCCACCATGCTCGCCGCAAATTGAGACAATGACCTGAGGATTAGCCTTTCTTGCGCGCTCAACGCCCAGCATTAAAAGCTCACCGACGCCATCTGTATCCAGCATGTGAAACGGATCTTCCGGAAAGACCTCCTGCTGTACATATGTAGCCATAAACCGGCCCGCATCATCACGCGATAGACCATATGTCATTTGGGTCAGATCGTTTGTTCCAAAACTTAGGAATGATGAGTTCGAAGCAATTTCATCTGCGCGCAGCGCTGCTCGTGGGGTTTCGACCATCACACCAAGCTTAAACTCAAAATCTACACCTTTCCTAGAGCGCACATCTGCTGCAACCGCTTCGATGCGAGATTTTACAAGTTCCACTTCGCGCTTTGCGCTCACCAAAGGAATCATAATCTCTGGGACGATTGGATCTCGGCCACGGCTAGCTTCAATCGTTGCCTCAAAAATCGCGCGCACTTGCATTTCATAAATTTCAGGAACCGTAATTCCGAGACGGACCCCTCGAAGACCCAGCATGGGATTGTATTCTTTCATACTCTCGACCCGCCGCATAACATCCGATAGAGGAAGATCCAGCGCCTCAGCAAGATCGCGCAAACCTGATCGATCAGATGGCAGAAATTCATGTAATGGTGGATCGAACAAACGAATACATACCGGCATGGCCTCCATAATACGGAATAAATCCATAAAATCCGCTTTCTGCATTGGTAAAAGACGATCCAGAACCCCTTCGCGTTCAATGCGAGTATTGGCAAATATCATTTCCTGCATAACGGTCATCCGATCCGCTTGAAAAAACATGTGTTCCGTCCGGCAAAGTCCTATGCCGCGAGCACTAAAATTGCGCGCAGTCTGGGCATCGGCGGCCGTATCTGCATTAGCTCTTATTTCAATGTCACATACATCTTCTGCCCATTGCATCAACGTTTGAAAAGACTGGTCCAAAGACGCTTCTACCATCTTAGTCTGGCCAGCCAAAATTTGACCGTTTGTTCCATCTACAGTGATCATTTCGCCTTCTTCAAAGATGCGCCCATCCCTTGAGAGAAGCTGCCTCTTTTGAATATTAAAGCGGATCGAACTTACGCCAACGATACAAGGCACACCCATTCCACGACCAATAACGGCCGCATGGCTTGTCATTCCACCCCGCTCAGTCAAGACGGCATTGGCCGCATGCATTCCGCGAATATCTTCCGGGCTGGTTTCGCGCCTCACAAGTATACATGGTTCTTCGCGAGACTTACATGCAAGAGCTGCCTCCGCTGTGAAAACGATCTGGCCTGAAGCTGCCCCGGGGCTTGCGGCAATGCCGCTACCAACCACATCTCGGCTTGCATCTGGTGAAATTTGGCGGTGCAACAACTCCCCTAAAGCGCGTGGCTCGATTCGCATTAACGCCTCTTCTTTAGAAATGATTCCCTTATCCGCCAATGAAACTGCAATCCGGATCGCCGCAGGCGCGAGGCGCGCAACTTTTATTCCGTCTAGAATATGCAAATTTCCATCTTCTATCGTGAATTCAATTTGCATCTCTTCGCGCAAGCGATGACGCATTAATTCAGCTTGCTCTTTTAGTGTCGCAAAAATCTTAGGCGCGACCTCTTCCAACGAGATGCCGCGCGAATCCTTCGTTAGATATAGTATGCCCTGTTCTTGAACCAAGGCATCACGCCATTGGCTTTGACGGCGGTATCTGCCGGTTATCTGCGGCATGCCCGTATCCCCGTTGACCAATTGTAACACGCCCGAGCCACATTCTCCCTTGCCGATACCGTAGGCCATTTTTTGAACTATTAACCCAAGCCCGGCATCGGCAGGCGCGCCCTTGGCCTGACGCAAAAGACGCGCGGTAGTTCCTTGCCAAGCGCGCGCCATAGAGCGTAAAACCTCGGCCAATTGTGTAGATTTTTCCTGAGGGAAGGGCTCTTCCGTCTCATCTTCATAAGCGCGCAAAGCATCTTTCAAAGCCTCTTCGCCCTGACCGTTGATATGATCAAACACTTCAGGATCAAGGCGGGCAACGTGCACCGAATAGCCCTGTACAAAGCGCAGATAAATCTTAGAGGCCATTTGTGATCCCAGTGTTGCAGACAATTTAGCAAAGCGCTCGTCATTCATACCGATATTCAAAACTGCCCCGGGACCACCCCAATCGATACTTTCCGAAGACGGTCGAACACAAAGTAAATCATCCGATTCAAAATTATCGAGGATATTAGCAATTCTAAATACTTCATTAGCAGCGATTTTGTGAACCATATCAAATGACAACGCGACAGTGCGTGGGACTGGCAGATCAAGGCGAACCAGTCGCTGCAAACACTTTGCCCTTCCCCCATGTGTGGGGGCTGCTATTCTCGCAGTTTGGGTTACTAAAGCAATGTTGGAACAGTTTTGCTGCATTGCGGCACCTTTCATTCTTCACTGCAGCATATAGCGAACAAATCTTTGATCAAGAAAAAGGTTAACCGCTCTGGCATTGGCCTGACTGGATTCAACCTTCGATGCGCGATAGGTCTGCAACCATAAGACAAACAGAGCGCATTTGGCTCAAAAGATTGAGGCGGTTACGCCTGACGGCCTGCTTGTCGGTGTTAACCTGGACAGCTTCAAAGAAGCCGTCGAGCGGAGCCCTCAAAGACGCTAGACTTTCCATAGCCAGCGTGAAATCGTGCGCATGAATGGCGTTTTCGATGATTGGTTCGTTTGTCTTTAGCACTGCGAAAAGAGCGCGTTCTTCGTTGGTTTCTGCGAATTTAATATCTGCCCCGTACGAATATTCCACTCCATCGTTTTGTTCTGCCTGCGTCACAATATTATTGGCGCGTTTAAATCCTTGAAGCAGATTTTCTCCATCCGCCGTCTTCAAGAAGGCTGCGAGCGCACGCGCTCGCCGGGTCACTAGCATAAGGTCGTCACTGCCCTCCATAGCAATTGCCGCATCGATAATATCATGGCGAATACTTTGATCTCGAAGAACAAATTTTAAACGATCATGAAAAAATTCAAGAAGGTTTTCCGCGTCAGCATCGGGATAAGCATGGGAAAACGCTGTAAGTAAAGGCAGAGCTAACTTATTTTCAAGCACCAACCTAATTACTCCGAGGGCCGCACGTCGCAATGCAAATGGGTCTTTGCTTCCTGTTGGTTTTTCATCAATAGCCCAGAACGCCGTCAGTTTGTCAATTTTATCGGCCAAAGCAACAGCGACCGAAACGGGGGCATTGGGCACTGCATCCGATGGGCCCAATGGCGCATAATGAAGCTCACATGCCTGAGCAATTTCGTCAGCCAAACCAGAGGCTTGGCAGTAATAACGTCCCATCAATCCTTGTAGATCCGGAAACTCATAGACCATTTCAGAGGCAAGATCAGCTTTGACAACTAAGGCAGCCTCCCTCGCAACAGTAGGATCGGCATTCGTAAAAGGTGCAAGGTCTTGGCACAGACTGGCTAGTCTCTCAATCCGCTCGGCTTCACTGCCCAATTTGTTGTGAAACGTAACATTGGCAAGCGTTGCCACCCAAGTTGCCATTCCATCAGCTTTGACAACGCGCAAGTCATTTTCCCAGAAAAATTTGGCATCTGCCAAACGTGCGTATAATACCTTTTGGTTGCCTTTCAGGATTGTATCACCCTGATCTGCGGTTTCGCGATTTGCAACTGTAATAAAACGTTCAATACGACCTGTTTTGAGGTGACGCAAAGAGAAGAATTTTTGATGCTCTTTCATAGATGTACTCAAAACTTCGGGAGGAAGATCAAGAAACTTGGCGTCAATTGAACCCATTAGGACAACTGGCCATTCAACAAGGCCGCTCACCTCGGCCAAAAGCAACGGATCGCTGACCAACTCATGGCTACAGGCAAAAGCTTGGTTTTCGGCCTCTTGCAAGATAATTTTTGATCGTTCGGCGGGGTCTAAAATAACATAGTTGCGTTTTAATTTTGCGGCATAATCCTCAAAACCTGTGACCGAAAAAGGTTGGGGCGCCATAAATCTATGTCCTGAAGTTTGATCAGAGGCCTTTATGCCATCAATCTCAAGTGGCACCACTGCGGCACCTGCCTCGTCGCTCAGAAGACATAGAATGGTGCGCAAAGGACGCACCCAGCGCAAGCTTCCAGCGCCCCAACGCATAGATTTTGGCCAAGGAAAGGTCCGCACTATTTTTTCAAGTACCTCACCAACAATTTCAGCAGCGGGGCGACCACGCTTCTGAACGATTGCAAAATAGATTTGGCCTTTTTTATCATCTCGAATTTCCAAGTCTGCGCGATCAAGACCCATGCTACCTAGGAACCCTTCCAACGCTTTTTCAGGTGCATCAACACGGGGGCCTTTGCGCTCGTCACACACTGTTGGACTTTTGTCAGGCAAGCCTTGTATTGTCAGCACAAGCCGCCTTGGAGTTGAGAATGCAGCGGCTCCCGTGTAGGTCAGCCCGGCCCCAACCAATTCATTGGTCATCAACTGTCTTAAATTTTCAGCAGCTTTAAGCTGCAACCGTGCAGGAATTTCTTCCGAGAATAATTCTATTAATAAGTCTGACATATTAAAGACTTTCTGGTGGCAAAGGACATCCGGGAGGCAAAGGTTTGCCATCAAACGCACGTTCACCACAATGGTTAATTCTGTTCCAAGAATAGCCCAACCCATCAGGCAGGATTGTTACAACCCGATCGATTCCATAAACGATGTTTGCTATGGCAAGAAACGAAACGGCCTCCCCTGCTTCGATCTTTAAGCCAAGCTCTTTCGCGTTAAAACACTTAAACCACGACGGTGCATTCAAAGGCACGGCATCGTCAATTATTTTATAAACAGTTCCTAACTCAGCTGGCGATTTAGCGCTCTGAAAACAGTCTCGATAGCGGATTGGAGAACTTTTAGAGTCAATCCCTTGAAAGTTTGAATAGGCAATCGGCTCGGCGATACTATCCACTTGTTTCGTCAAAACCACATCGGAAGATCCATTTGGCACGACTTTATCATAAAAGGCATAGACCTGAAGATAATACATAAAGCCGCCGGCTAATAACCCGCATATCACGATAAAGCTCGCAAGAAATTTACCCATCATTGAGACGTTCCTCCCGCTTCTGTGAGAACAAATGCGTCAGCGCATTGTTTGGCCAACGCTCGAACCCGACCAATGTAGGCCTGACGCTCAGTGACCGATATTACGCCGCGCGCATCAAGTAGGTTAAACAAATGGCTGGCTTTGATACATTGATCGTATGCAGGATGCGCCATAATAATCTTTTTCCCAGTTTTAGGGTCTATATGCTCTTGGTCGAGGATGCTGTTACACTCGTTTTCCGCATCCTCAAAATGGCGAAATAACATATCCGTATTGGCCTCATCGAAATTCCAGCGTGCGTATTCCTGCTCGGTCTGTAGAAAAATATCCCCATAAGTTAGTGGAATTGACGTTTTAGGATTGTTAAAGGGCATTTCCATGACATGATCAATGCCCAAGACATACATCGCCAGTCTCTCAAGCCCATATGTTAGCTCTCCCGATACAGGGTGGCAGTCATGGCCACCAACCTGTTGAAAATAGGTAAATTGAGAGACTTCCATCCCGTCACACCAAACTTCCCAGCCTAACCCCGCTGCGCCAAGCGTGGGGCTTTCCCAATCGTCTTCTACAAACCGAATGTCGTGCAATTCCATATCGATACCAATCGCTTCCAGTGAGCTTAAATAGAGCTCTTGCAAATTTGACGGACTCGGCTTGATGAGCACCTGGTATTGATAATAATGTTGTAAGCGGTTTGCATTTTCACCGTACCGCCCATCTGTTGGCCTACGCGAAGGCTGAACATAGGCGGCCGACCATGGCCGTGAGCCCAAGGAACGCAACGTCGTTGCAGGATGGAACGTACCGGCCCCGACTTCCATGTCATAGGGCTGCAAAACAGCACAGCCGTTTGAAGACCAATACATTTGAAGCCGCAATATGATGTCTTGAAAAGACTTAGGAACGTCTACTGTCATTTTTCTGCCTACCACATCGGAAAATCCTAGCTTCTCATTAGGGAAACACGAGCTAAGGGTCAATCAGTCCCGAGCAAGGATGATAGTATTCGTACCATAACCCAAAATAAATCTTACATATAGCTGGCAAACTGTTCAGACGCGCTTTAAATACATTGATACTGCACAGTGATTTTCATTGAAGTCGGTAAGAGAATCTTCGAGACCCAGAAATTGGAGTTACTTTATGGTTAACAAGTTATGGCTTTTTTGGATTTGGATTAGTCTTGCTCCATCGCTGGCTTTTTCACAGTCGCTTGACGTTTGGGTGCAAATCGAAGCTCATCCAAGCGTGATCGAAGCAGAACAACAAGCACGGCTTTACGACGCAACACTTTCTGATGTCAGTGCCTTTGCAATAAGTGGGGGATGGTATGCTGTAACCATCGGACCACTGGATGAAGAAGAGGCTGAAAGTCAACTTTTAAAGCTGCGTGCCGCAGGTGCAATACCGCTAGATAGTTTTATCTCCAGAGGCACAAATTTTGAAAAAAAAATCTGGCCAGTCAGGTCCGAGACCAGTGGGAACAATATACCAGCTGAGTCTGATGGGACAGCCATACCTACGATACAAAGCACAGCAAGGCCTGCAAACTCATTTATTAGGTTTTCTACTGGGATTAATGAGACAGTTAAGGAAGCAAAAGCCA
>CAJWEI010000012.1 GCA_913031285.1 uncultured Alphaproteobacteria bacterium
AAATGGGCCCAAACACTGGCAAGTCTTTTAGACTTGCCGCTAATGGCAATTCAACGGCGTTGAAGCGGCCATTACCTTTGAGTGATGGGGTGCGCCCTCCTTGTTTAAACCAACTCTGCGCAATAAGCACTGTCATCCCAGCGGCGAGAAAGTTAATAGCAACCCCACAAATCAGTTGGTTTCCACGGAATGTGATCGAGGCAATTCCATGCAACGTTGAGAGTGCAAGGGAGGATGCGATACCAGCGAACAATCCGATCCAAACTGATCCAGTCATCGCAGCAACTGCTGCTGAAAAGAATGCGGCGCACAGCATTTTGCCTTCCAAACCGATATCAAAAATACCGGCTCTTTCCGAAAAAAGTCCAGCAAGGCATGCTAATAGTAGGGGCGTCGAAAGCCGAAGCGTAGAGCCTAATACTGTTATAAAATCGTTCAGGATCTCCATTATTTTGCACCCTCTGATTTCCGTATCGCAGAGAAAAAAGCTTCTATCGGCATACGAACCATATTATCAAGAGCGCCAGTGAATAGGATCACAAGAGCTTGAATTACCACAATTAGTTCACGCGGTATCGCCATCCACATAGATAGCTCTGCTCCGCCTTGGTAGAGAAAGCCAAATAGTAAAGATGCCAGAACAACGCCAAATGGGTGGCTTCGTCCCATCAGGGCGACGGCTATGCCAATAAATCCAGCGCCCTCCGGCGCGTTTAAGATTAACCTTTCGGCCTCTCCCATTGTTGTATTGATAGACATCATACCTGCAAGACCACCAGATACTAGCATCGTGATAACAGTAATTTTAACAGGGTTTATCCCAGCGTATTTTGCGGCTGAACCAGACTGTCCAAAGGATCTGATTGAGTAGCCGAGGCGTGTTTTCCAAATCAATAGCCAGACGAATAAAGCCGCAATTAGAGCAATGATTAAAGTAATATTTGCTGGAGCTGTACGTGAGAAATTGATGCCTAGAGGCAATAACATGTCATGTAAGGTCGGCAGGTGAGTTGTAGGTGGGAAGAGTGCCGTTGCTGGGTCCATAGACTTCGGCGGCCGCATTACATTTACGAGAACATAATTTAACAATCCAGCTGCGATGAAATTGAACATGATCGTCGTAATAACGATATGGCTTCCGCGCTTCGCCTGCAAAATGGCAGGTAAATATCCCCAAAGTGCGCCAAAAATTGCAGCAGAGCATGTGCATACTAATAAGGCGATACTCCAATGTGGAAAGGGAATATAGAGAGCCGCAATCGCGACGCCTAGACCGCCAATCATGGCCTGACCCTCACCTCCAATATTGAACAGTTTGGCATGGAAAGCTACTGACACAGCGAGCCCTGTGAAGATAAAGTTAGTCGCATAATAAAGTGTATAACCCCAGCCATATGTTGAGCCTAATGCTCCAATAACCATTAACTTTATTGCTTCCAAAGGATCCTGACCAATCGCAAGAATCACTAAAGCAGAGATTATGGCAGCCAGTAGCAATGAAATGAGGGGAACCAGAATAACATCTGCCCATTGGGGAATTTTCTGCATCAGTCCGTTCCAGTCTTCACACCGGCCATCAAAAGACCAAGCTCTTTTTCGTTGGTTTCGCTTGCCAGCCGCTCGCCCATAATACTGCCGTCAAACATGACTGCAATTCTATCAGATAAGGACAAAACTTCATCAAGCTCAACTGAAACCAATAAGACGGCTTTGCCTTTATCCCTCAATTTCATGATCTGTTGATGGATAAATTCAATCGCACCAATATCCACTCCGCGCGTCGGTTGCCCTACTAACAGAATCTCTGGATCGCGCTCGATCTCGCGGGCCAGAACAATTTTTTGTTGATTCCCGCCGCTGAAATTCCGCGCTTTGAGACGGGGATCTGGCGGCCTTATGTCAAAACGTTCCATCTTTGCCTGCGCTTCATTGCGGATTGCGGCATTGTTCATAAAAATGCCGTTTTGAATATCCGCATCATGATGATATCCAAAGACTGAGTTTTCCCAAGCAGTAAATTCCATGATTAGGCCTTCATGCTGTCGATCCTCTGGCACATGTGATAATCCATTGGCGCGTCGATTCTGGCCCTGATATGCTCCGCCGACTTCAATGGACTTTTCGTTTATTTTGACTGTCCCAGTGGCCTTTAGATATCCACCTAAAACCGCAAGAAGTTCAGATTGCCCATTACCTGCGATACCAGCAATACCTAGAACCTCTCCAGCGCGCACGTGCAAGTTCACACCTTTCAGACGCTCAATTCCTACGTCATCCACAACCTTTAAGTTCTTTACATCAAGAATTTTGGCACCTAGCTTTGCAGGTTTCTTGTCGACGCGAAGCAGGACTTTACGGCCGACCATTAGTTCGGCGAGTTCTTCAGGGCTAGTGTTCGATGTCGTGATAGTTGCAACCATCTCTCCAAGTCTCATGACTGAGACAGTCTCAGTAATATCCATAATTTCACGCAGTTTGTGCGTGATTAGTAAGATCGTTTTACCTTCGTCACGCAAACGTTGAAGGATCCGAAAAAGTTGATCTGCCTCTGCCGGGGTCAGAACGCCGGTTGGCTCGTCTAAGATTAGAATATTTGCCTGACGATATAGTGCTTTGAGTATTTCTACGCGTTGCTGGTGACCGACGGAAAGGTCTTCAATCTTTGCATCTGGGTCAACGCTAAGTTCATATTCGTTCGCCAGCTTGATAAGGCTTTTACGCGCTTTTGCAAGAGAGGGACGCAGCATTGCACCATCTTCCACCCCAAGAATTACATTTTCAAGGACAGTAAAATTTTGGACGAGCTTGAAATGTTGAAACACCATTCCGATGCCTGCCGCGATAGCCGCCTCGCTATTTGGAATGGATGTTTGATTGCCCTTGACGAAAATCTCGCCTCTATCCGCTTTATAATATCCGTAAAGAATCGACATTAAAGTCGATTTACCTGCGCCGTTCTCACCAATAATGCCATGAATTGTTCCGGGCATAACACGGATTGATATATCTTTATTCGCTTGGACTGCTCCGAAGGCTTTGGAAATAGCTATCAGTTCAATGGCTGGGGCGACAGTTTCCTGCCGCCCCTTTTGGTCGTCAATTTTCATGTGTTTATTCAACTGGGCATGAATTGTCTGCCATGTAGTTATGTACCGACAGCTGTCCAGTAGATATATCAAGGGCTGCTTTGTATGTTGCTGCCATCATCTTGTCAGTTAAGAGCGCTTCATTGTGTTCATCAACTGCAACGCTAATACCCGCGTTAGAAATTCCTCCAACATGTATACCCGTTTCCAGATCTGCACCTTGTTTGAAAGCATTATATACCGCATTGTCCACGCGTTTTAACATTGAAGTTAAAACTTTTCCGGAATGCATATAGTTTTGATTGCTATCGACGCCAATTGACAGGATGTTTTCGTCTGCGGCTGTTTGTAAAACTCCAACACCTGTCCCGCCGGCTGCGGCATAAATCACATCTGCCCCTTGAGCAATTTGAGCTTTTGTTAGCTCGGAACCTTTTACTGGATCATTCCAAGCAGCGGGTGTTGTCCCAGTCATGTTCTGAATAATGGTAGCATCAGGGTTTACAGCTTTCACCCCCTGTACATAGCCACACGCAAATTTTCGAATTAGTGGGATATCCATTCCCCCAATAAAGCCGACAGTGCCTGATTCTGAAGCTTCAGCAGCCATCATTCCGACGAGGTATGATCCCTCATGTTCATTGTAAACAACTGAGCGCACGTTTGGCGCATCAACGACCATATCAATTATCGCAAACTTTGTGTCAGGATATTCCGGTGCTACTACGCTTAGCGCTGTGCCAAACATGAAGCCAGCCATAACAATTGGATTATGCCCTGCCTCTGCGAACCGACGCAGTACCTGTTCACGCTGAGCGTCTGATTGCAGCTCGATGTCTTTGAAGTCACTGTTATTGTCTGTCTTCCAGCGAGTTGCGCCGTTAAATGAAGATTCGTTAAACGATTTATCGAATTTGCCGCCTAAATCGTATATCACGGCCGGCTCAGCAATTGCTGTTACAGCTGAAAAGCTAAGTGCCGCAGTGGCGCCTAAAAACTTATGCATAAAACTCATTGAATTCTCCCAGTAGTGGTTGGTATCTTAATCATTTGTAACCTTATAAGTCCAATCATCAGGACTATCCGACATTAAGGCCAAATGTAATTGCAGGGGTCAACAGGTTTTTATCTAAAACAACTTAAAATAGGGGAAGATAAAAATTTAAACTAAATTTTTTTTAAAAATAAGGGCATCTAGGCGTTGATTATTATTCATATGATAATATAGCTTGCGAGTTCCAGTTTGCTGATAGCCTGATGAATAATATAGTGATTTAGCTGTATTGTTGTTTGCAGCGACTTCTAGAAAACAGGTTTTGGCTCCGCGTTTATGGCATTCCATCTCGAATCCATGTAGATAGCCACGTCCGAAACCGCGCAATTGTTGGTCATGTTTTACGATTATCATCAAGAGCTCTGCTTCATCGTGCACTACTCGGCCAACAGCAAAGCCGTTTTCGCCAGAAAAAAGTATGGCAGAGGGATCATTTATAACAGTGCGATATTCCTGTGCAGTCCATACTCTGGTGTTATCTCTGGTCGTTAGATGCAACTCTCTCATTTGGTCTGGTGTCATAGCAGAATTTCCGGCTTGGTATCGGTAGACGGAGTAACATTGGCTGGTTTTATATATAAGGGCGCTGCAGGCTTTATGTCCTTTGGATGTACCATTGCAGCCAGCCGCGCAATATTTTCGACCAAACCTTGTGCGTTGCAGCGTTCGATTACTGTTACTCCGCACTTTAACACTTCATCCAATAGCGCAATTTGGGGATCCAATTCAGTGCGTGGAAAGTTTCGAAAGTAAACCTGATCGCGTGGAGCTGGAACGGTCACAATCGCTTTGCCATGATAATCCAAGTAGGTGGCCTCAAAGCTGTCGACTCCAATGACAGGTATCTGTAAAGACAGACCCAGTCCACGAGCAAAACTCACAGAGATTCGAATGCCAGTGAAATTGCCAGGGCCAATTCCTACGCCGATACGCTTTAAATCTTGTATATTTACCTTATTTGTTTCCAACAAGTTTAGTACCATTGGACCAAGCTTCTCGGCCTGCCCTTTAATCATATCTTCAGAAATGACACTGAGGAGTTTGTCATTTAAAAGCAAAGCAGCCGCACAGTGGGCGGCCGACGTGTCAAATCCAAGAATGAGCCCGTCACGTATCAACCGGGCGAACCTCAGTAACCTCAGGGATATAATGGCGCAATAGGTTTTCGATGCCCATTTTTAAAGTCATGGTCGAGGATGGGCAGCCCGCACAGGCACCTTGCATTTGTAGATAAACGATACCTTTATCGAAGCCATAAAACGTTATGTCACCGCCGTCTTGAGCAACTGCCGGACGCACGCGGCTATCAAGTAATTCTTTAATTTGATCTACTATAACACCATCTTCCCCAACATGGTCTGCATGGCCCGATGAGGCGACATCTTCTAACATAACAGGCTTGCCAGATTGAAAATGTTCCATAATAACGCCTAGAAGGGCCGGTTTTACATGATCCCAGTCGGTTGCGTCGTTCTTCGTGATTGTGACAAAATCATGGCCAAAAAAGACTCCGACCACTCCTGAAACACCAAAAACTCTCGCAGCTAATGGAGATATTTCTGCAGCCTCTGCAGAGGGAAAATCTGCTGTTCCATTTTCAAGAACTGTTTGCCCGGGAAGAAATTTTAATGTTGCTGGGTTTGGGGTTGATTCAGTCTGAATGAACATCACGCACTCCTTTTAATCTATTAAAGTTATGGGGATTTACTAAACTCATGTCAAGAGTTTAGAACGATTCTAATTTTGATTTACCCCTCGTAGTAGATCCTAAATATTACAAATATAACCTTGAATTTCACGACAATGCCGCAGGTGCAGTCTCGTTTCATGTATCTTCCAAAAACATGGCTTCGCGCTCTTTAAACGTGCCATGCTTGCTATCAAGCTTGTCAATAGAAAAAAATAGAAAAACTCAACCTCTAGCTTTTGTCTGACGAAATGATATTGCGATGGGCCATTGGCATCCTTGAGATCTAAGCCCAATTTTGGCATGCTCATTACGCTTTAAAACTACGTGGGATTTTTTGCGATCAATTTACTCATCAGAACTTAAACTAATACAAGTTTCCGAGTGTGAAAGGCAAAGGCCGTGCCGTGATCTGATGAGAGTAGTGTTCTTTGCCAGATTGGTTTTTTTCATATGATCAAGTTATTGCGTAAAGTCGCTCTTTTGATAGATCACCTGGTACAAGTGTAATGGGAATTGGAAGTGACCCTGAACTTTTGGTCAACTGTTTAATCAATGGCCCCGGTCCCTTTTTATCCGTTCCAGCGCCTAAGACGAGCACTCCTATTTCAGGATCATCTCTTACTTGCTCCAAGATTTCTGGCACAGGTTCGCCTTCACGAATTACAAGCTTGGGATCAATACCTTGCCGATCACGCATCCACTTGGCAAAGACTTCAAAGTGCGCATTTATGCGTTCACGCGCCTCCTGGCGCATAATATCGCTTACTCCAATCCAGTGATTGAATTCTTCAGGATAAATGACCGCGAGCACCTCGACGCCGCCACCGGTTTTGGCGGCCCTCATCGCTGCGAACCGCATGGCGTTCAGGCATTCGCGACTATCATCAAGTATTACTAAAAACTTGCGCATTTCTTGGGCCCCCATGTCGTATGATGCGCCATGTGTCACCCCCAAGCAATAATAAAAATATCCACATTTTTTACACTGACTGCGCTGACGCTGCCCAATCCCAGTATAAGCTGCGGGCCTTCTTGGTAATTGGTCCAACTTGATATTGGCGATCATCGAAGGCGCTAATAGGAGTGATCTTGTTCATATTACCGGACATAAACACTTCATCAGCGTCTTTGAAATCCTGAAAGGTTAAAACTGTTTGATGCACTCTGATGCCCTCTGCCGAAAAATTGTCTATATGTCGGGCGCGCGTTATTCCGGCAAGGAACGTCCCGTTTGCAATTGGTGTGAACACTTCACCGTCTTTTACCATGAATATATTTGCTGTAGCCGTCTCAGCCACATTGCCCATTGCGTCTGCCACCAACGCGTTGTTGAACCCCTTTGATCTTGCCTCTATCAACATCCGCGCATTGTTGGGATAAAGGCAGCCTGCTTTTGCATTGACCACTGCATCCTCTAAGACTGGCCTGCGAAATGTGGTTTGCGTCAAAGTGGCGCTGGCCGTTTCTGGAGCAAGTGGAATCTCCTCCAGACAAACTGCAAAGCCAACACTTTCACTACTCGGTGAGATCGTGGTCTCGTCGCCATCTAATCCCCAATACATCGGACGGATATAGACTGCCGCATCTTTTGCGTAGGCTTTCAGGCCTTCATGGATGATTTCTACCATTTCGTGGGCGGACGTATTTGGCCCTAGCATCAAGGCTCTTGCAGAATTATTTACTCTTTCGCAATGTGCCAAGAGATCTGGAACAACGCCGTTAAAATAGCGCGCTCCATCAAAAACGCTCGAGCCAAGCCACGCCCCATGGTCGGCGGCTCGCATCACTGCAATATCTTCTTTATGCCAACGGCCTTCAAAGTATGTGCATATATTCTTACCTGTCGCCATATCTTGCTCGCTTCTAAAACGTCACCCCGTTAAAGGGCAAATAAATTGGTGATGTCGTTATTCAACAGCCTCATACCTTCTCACTGAATGTAATAAAGTCAACCAGTTTTCTTATGAAAATTTGAGCAATTTAGAGCATACGTTTGGAAAGCAGTCCTTTTGAGGGAGCAGTAAAATTTGTTAAAGTGGCGCAGTGAACCAGGTATAAGTGACAACTTTGCGTACCACTCAGCTTATTAATCCGACTATCACTTTATGTTTCAATCTGGATTTTTGTGACAAGAGCGGTTTTACGATTGATTGCCGTTCTAAAGGCGAACGCATAAGCAAATAAAATTTAATATAATGGTTAAACGGTACGCCTTAACCCTTCCATTGGAATAAAACTGAGCACTATTAAGACTAAGATTTATAATGTTCATCACGCCCACAAAGCAAAAGATGTAATAATAATGGAAGCAATCATCAGACTTAACACAAAGATCAGTCGTGCCCCAAGCTCTAACCACCATTTTGTAAATACCGATTGGCAACGCGTCTAAATGCCAAGAAGTTGTAGTTGGATCCTGCGGGGTAAAATAGTAGCTGGACGTAAAAAATCGATTAAAGGTCCTTTATCTTTGAAGTCAATAGCTAAATAAGTCACTGTTTTTGCGCGACTAGTAGATAATAAACTACCTAGTTCAATGGCGTTTTATGGCTGCAATATTCCTACTATTTCATACGTTTCTTTCAAAACTGGGATTGCGATGGCTGTGGCCTTTTCGACCCCTTTTGCTAGGACGCGATCAATTTCAGATGTGTCTTCCATTAGGCGCGCCATTTCTTGTGAAATAGGGGAAAGTTTTTCAACAGCGCGTTCTACAAGCATTGGTTTAAACTCTGAAAATTGTTTTCCGCCAACATCTGAGAGGATGTCCGAAACTCCCTGATCTCCCAAAGCAGCATAAATAGATATTAGGTTCTTGGCTTCTGCACGTCCTTCAAGCCCAACTTCTTCTGAAGGCAATGCATCAGGATCAGTTTTTGCTTTGCGGAATTTCTGTGCAATTGTGTCTGCGTCATCCCCCATATTTATTCGGCTCAGATCTGAAGGGTCAGATTTTGACATCTTTTTTGATCCATCTCGTAGGCTCATAACCCGGGCGGCCGGTCCACCAATCACTGGCTCGATCATTGGGAAAAAATCAACGCCAAAGTCGTGATTGAACTTTGCAGCAATATCGCGTGTTAGTTCAAGATGTTGTTTCTGATCATCGCCGACTGGAACATGTGTTGCATGGTAAACCAGAATATCCGCCGCCATGAGTGCAGGGTACCCAAATAAACCAAGTGAGGCATTTTCTGCATTTTTACCTGCTTTATCTTTAAACTGCGTCATTCTTTTCATCCACCCCATACGGGCCACACAGTTAAAGACCCAGCCAAGTTCAACATGAGCTGAGACGCCTGACTGATTAAATAGAATTGACTTGTCTGGATCAATGCCAGAAGCTATAAAAAATGCTGCAAGTTCGCGCGTATTGTGCTTTAATTTCTTGGGATCTTGCCAAGTTGTAATCGCATGCAAGTCCACCATGCAATATATCGTCTCATAGTCTTCCTGCTGCATTTGAACAAATCTTTTAACCGCTCCAAGGTAATTGCCAAGGGTCAATCCACCCGAGGGTTGGATACCTGAAAAAACACGTTTTTTGAATGTGTCGTTTGAGTGCGTTTGGACCGCATTCGACATGATCTCATTCTCCGTCTGGAAGTTTCACCACAAACCGCTTACCCATAGTGGAAACTATCGTCAAGCAAAGGCCTACGACCATGTCAGAAAATTCCCCACCCAAGGCATTTAATCCAATGCCACCTGTAGTTATGGCCCTTTTTGGTCTAATTGCAGGTACGGAACTTTTATTCACATTCGCAGGTAGTGGTATACTAGGAGATACAGACGGGGTCGGATGGCGTTATGCAGCGATTGAAAGCTATGGTGTAAACACTGCTCTTTTGGGCTGGATGGTCGAAAATAACCAATATCCACTCGAGCATCTCGCACGCTTTGTGAGTTTTTCTTTTTTGCACTCCAGCATGATCAATGCCGCCGTTGCCTGTGCGTTATTTCTTGCGATGGGAAAAATGGTTGGAACGGCCTTTTCTGCTGTAGCTGTTTTGATGTTTTTTTTCATCTCTGCAGCGGCGGGGGCCATTTGCTATTCTATTGCTGTTCCTGAGGGGGAATGGCTGTTTGGGTCATTCACGGGTATTTATGGTCTTATCGGCGCCTACACGTTTATGGTTTGGGTCTCATTGCGGGTACAAAATGCGCCGCAAGGACAGGCGTTTTATCTGATAGCAGTCTTGATGGGTGTTCAATTGGGGTTTGGGATGATTTTGGGTGATAATGACAGTTGGATTGCAGATTTGACCGCTTTTGTGACTGGATTTATTCTGTCGTTCTTTTTTGTGCCTGGCGGATTAGGCAGTATTTTGTCTCTGTTTCGCAAATCCTAAAAGTGTTTCATTGACCTGCGGATATCCCCCAGAGCCAGTCCACCAGTCAATTGTGCAAATATCCCATAAAAGATCATACCGGCAAAGACGATACCCGCTCCATAGACCATGCGCATTAGCGATGTGTGCATCATTGGACCGAGATATAAATCGCAGGCCCATAAGGCTGCGCCCATTCCAAGCGAGGCTATCACGATGCGTACAAGCCGCCTCTTTGTTCGGGCATCAAATCTGGCAACATGACCAAACTGGCGCGCGCCATTGCTCAGTAATATAACCATTAACCAAGCGGAAACAGATGTTGCCACTGCGGGTGATATCCATCCTAGGTATGGCATAAGGCTGAGCGCCAATGCTCCGTTCACGGTCATAGCTAAGACAGCATAACGAAATGGTCGTTTGGTATCTTCACGAGCAAAATATAGTGGTTGAAGTAGTTTTTGAAAGATAAAGGCTGGTAGGCCAAGGCCGTAGATTGCACAGGCAAGCGCAATGGCTTCGGCGTCACTGCGCCCTGTTGCACCATGTTCAAAAAGGGCGGAAACTAGGGGTAGTGGGATAATAAAAAGCGCAACTGCTGCTGGAAAGGTCAGTGCAAAACTTATTTCACCTGCTCGACAAAAAGCTGTTTGTGCCCCGACATCATCGTTTGTTTGTAAGCGTCTGGACAGTTCTGGAAGCAAGACAATGCCAACGGCAATGCCTACTACACCCAAGGGCAATTGATAAAGCCGGTCTGCGCCATAAAGCCAACTTACAGCACCAGGAAAAAAACTCGCTACAATTTGACCAACCAATAAATTTATCTGAACCACGCCATTTGCCAAAGCCGCAGGTATCGCAACTTTCAATAGATGGCCCATTTCTGGACTTAACTGTGGCCAGGCCAATGTAACTTTTACATGGTTCCTTCTCACAGTAGTCCACAGCAGCGTCAGTTGAACAAAACCGGCCGCTGGTACCGACCAGACGAGGTATGTGATTGCAGACTGCGCCGTTAGCCAAGCAAACCCAAGAGCTAAAATTATAAAAATATTCAAGATAACAGGCGCAGCGGCAGCTATGGCAAAATGACCTTTTGCATTCAGTACGCCAGACAATAAAGCTGCAAGCGAGATCAAAAATATATAAGGAAATACGATACGTCCATATTGAACGGCCAAATCAAATCTGGTATCTTGTGAAAACCCGCCAGCAGTTGCCCAAACCAGGATAGGCATGAAAATCATCGCGATAGCCGTTAAGAAAATCAAAATAACGGCAAGCCATGCCATTGATTGGCTGGCAAAGTCGTCTGGATCTTGGTCCTTTTCAATACGCTTTGAAAACATTGGTACAAAGGCTGCGTTTAAGGCGCCTTCGGCAAAAAACCGTCTAAACATGTTAGGAAGGCGAAAGGCCACAATAAATGCGTCCAGAACTGGGCCTACTCCGATCAAAGCGTAGAATAACACTTCACGCCCCATACCTAGAATGCGACTAAAAAGAGTCCAAACACCAACGGTCATAATATTTCTGAAAAAACCCATCGGCGTTACCCAATGGCCCTTTCAGCACCCAATTCTATAGCTTCAAGCAATTTTTTCTCTAGGCTGCGTCGTTTGCTTTGGCTATGGAATTTCAGGCCAAACATATCTTTGACATAAAATGTATCCACCACTTGCGCTCCGTAGGTCGCAATTACGGCCGAATTTATATAAACGTTCGCATTTGCCAAAGTGCGTGTCAGATCAAATAAAAGTCCTGGGCGATCACGCGTATCAACTTCTATTATGGTATAGATCTCCGAGCCTTCATTATTAAATGTAATAGAAGTTCCAACTTTGAAAGCGCGCTCGCGTTTTTTCAGCTTATCTTTGTCTTTAATGGCATCTCGTGCGACCACTTCCCCCTTTAAGGTTTTGGAAATTATATCTCTTAATCGGGGCAACTTGCTCGCGTCGTAGGGATGCCCGCTGGAATCTTGCACCCAAAACACTGATGTGGCGAAGCCATCTGTACTTGTGTAGCTACGCGCATCAACCACATTTGCTCCGACCAAAGCTAAAGCACCGGACAGGCGCGAAAAAACACCGGGATGATCAAAAAGGGCAAAACAAATACGTGTAGCGTCGCGATCAATATCAGGATGTAAATCAATTTTGATTTCACTCTCCTGAAGGTTTCTCAAAAGATTGGCAAAGACGACATGTGTCGTCACATGTAGACCCTGCCAATACGGTGGGTAATGGCGTGAGGTCTCTGTCTTTAAGTCTTTGTTGCCCCAATGTGATAAAACAGCCCTCAAATTACTTTTCGCTGTTGTACCTCTTGTTTCGCGGTTGAGATCTTCTAGTCCAGTCTCCAACGCATTTGCAGTTTGGCGGTAAAGTTCCCGGATCAGGACCGCTTTCCAGTTGTTCCAGCTGTTCGGTCCAACCCCGCGAATATCGCAAACGGTTAAGACAGTCAGTAGATCAAGACGCTTGACGTTTTGGACGGCTTTAGCAAAATCCCGGATCGTGCGGGGGTCTGAAATGTCTCGCTTTTGAGCCATATCGGACATTAAAAGATGATATCTGACTAACCATTCTACTGTGTCGACATCAGTCTTTGAAAGCCCAAGCCGCTGGGATACTACTCTTGAAATCCTTGCTCCTAGAATCGAATGATCTTCTTTGCGGCCCTTGCCAATGTCATGCACTAGCAATGCTACATATAGGACTTTGCGATTCAGCCCATGTTTTAAGATTGAGCTTGCAAGTGGCAATTCTTCGACAAGCTCTTCGCGTTCGATTTCAGCAAGATTGCGTATGCACTGGATTGTGTGCTCGTCTACGGTGTAGCTGTGATACATATTAAACTGCATCATTGCAACAATCGGTTCAAACTCAGGTATAAAAGCGGCTAATGCGCCCAATTCATTCATCCTTCGAAGCGCCCGTTCTGGATTGCCATGCTTTATCATTAGGTCTAGAAATATTCTCTGAGCTTCCTTATCTTGACGGAGTTTTTCATCAAACATGTCAAGGTTCGCTGAGATAAGGCGCATAGCGTCAGGGTGAATAAGAAGACCTGTGCGCAAGGCTTCTTCGAATAATCTTAACAGGTTAAGAGGGTTTTCTAGGAAGCTCTTGGGCGCTTTGATCGACAGGCGATTATGCACCACGCTGTAATCAGACTTTACAACTAGTTTTCGGCGTAGAATTTTTTGGAGAAGCGGCTCTGCCTTAGCGTGGCTTGCTTCGAGGGACGTTAGAAATATGCGCGTCAGGTCTCCAATGTTTGTTGCGTGGCGGAAATAGTCTTGCATAAAAATTTCGACTGCCCGCCTTCCACCTTGATCTTTATAGTTCATGCGGTCTGCGACTTCTACCTGCAAGTCGAAGGTCAGTTGATCAGATGCGCGACCAGTGATCAGGTGCAAATGGCTGCGAACGACCCATAAAAAACGTTCGGCTGAAATGAAAACAATATTTTCTTCCTGACTGAAAAGGCTCATCTTCAAGAGATCGGCAGTGCTTTTGACTCGATGAACATATTTTGCAATCCAAAAAAGGGAATGCAGATCACGCAGGCCACCTTTGCCCTCTTTGACATTAGGCTCTACCATGTAACGCTGGCCACCTTGTTTTATGTGCCGAGACTCCCGTTCACGCAACTTGGCATCGATAAATTCATGTGCAGTACCGCGAAAAAGGTCAGACCAGAGTTTCTTCTCGAGCTCTTGCGCAATCTGAACATCGCCACAGATATGCCTGTGCTCGAGCATGGCTGTACGGATTGTGAAATCTTCTTTTCCAAGACGTAAGCATTCTTTTACTGTGCGTGAGGCGTGTCCAATCTTCAGCTTCAGATCCCAAAGAATGTAAAGCATGCTCTCTATCACGCTCTCTGACCACGACGATTGTTCATAGGGTTTCAGGAAAAGCAGGTCAACATCCGAATATGGGGCCATTTCGCCCCGTCCATACCCACCTACGGCAAGCACTGACAGGCGTTCACTTTTGGTGGGCACGGACAGTGGATGAAGCACCGTGGTCGCCAGCATCCAGGCGATATGGACCAAACAATCTGTTAAAAAATTATAGCTTTTATTAAGCTTATGCGCCGCGTTGGGTTGTGCCACGAATTCACGTTCCAAAGTCGTTTGAGCTGTTTTCTTTCGTAAGCGTATGTCGTCTATAACCGCGGTTCGAATATCTTTGATGCCCGTGCTCATATTCACAATGCGCTTTAGGCTATTAGCAGCGTCTTCAATATGGAAAATTTCGTTTGGTACGCAAATGAGCAGAGCTTCATCCGTGTAAAGCGGGACGCGAAATCGCTTAGTATCCTGCGCGTCCAAAAGATGTCGGGGCTGGGTCAATGATTTCTACCTGTTTGTTTTCTACGCGGGCTATAGCAAGCCCCCTCTCGTTTGTCCCGCTATGCTTTAAGCGGAAAATTCCATCTACGCCTTCAAAACCAGCCTGTTGAGTAAGAGAGCCTTTGGAAAGCGCATGTTGACCGGTTGAGAAAACCAAAGCACCAACTGCTGCAATTCCATCGTAGGCGAGGCCTGCCAAGTGATGGGGTTTGCTTTTATAAGCCTCTTCATACCGGGCTGAAAAGCGGGCTAACTTCTCGCGATCTGGTACGGCAAACCATCCTCCCTGCACACCAGGTAATTCAAGATTTTGTGCCGGAATATCCCAACGTGCTAATCCAGCGTATTGCACGATTTCAGAATTTATACCAGCCTCAGGGAGCATTTGAACCAATAACCCCAAAGCGCCCGCTGTGGTCGATGTTAGAAAAAGCAAATCCGCATCTTCAATCTCCACAGCGGCTCTCACGAGGGGTACGGAATTTACAACACCTTCCCGTGAAAATTCAAACGTTTGTGAGGCTACAACTGCCAAAGAACTACGTGATGCCGCTTTTTCTAAAGCGATTCTTCCAAATTCACCTTCAACATTGGTGGGGTGTACAATAACTGCCCTTTGTTTGCCTTGGGCCGCTGCAAATTGCACCAGCCGTTTGGCTGTATTGTCAAATGTTTGACCCAGAACAAAGACATTTCCGCCTGCAATTGAGGCGTTATTGGAAAAACTTAGAACATTCACGCCTTCATCGGTGACTGCCAAACCGGCCGCATTTGCCGCCTCTGCAAAAAGAGGCCCTAAGATTATTTTGGCTCCTTCATCGACAGCTTGTTGCGCGACCTGGCCGGCGACGACGGCTGAGCCGGCTGTATCGTAAACCCGCAAGTCAATTCTAATATTACCTAAGTCCGCCATGGCTAACCTAGCGGCATTTTCTAAGCTTATTGCAATTTCCTGTGTATTTTCATCACTCTGTGGGATTAACAAAGCGACAGGCACAGGGGCTGATGTATTAAGGACTGTTCCAGTGCCTGTTATAGATGGGTCAACGTTGCAGGCCGTTGTCGCAGCGAAAAGGGCACCTATACTCAATGCAATCAGTATCTTGCGTAATAATAAAATTAAGTTGATCATAACTTTGTCTCCCTCAAGCGCGACGTGCCCTGCTTACAGTGAGATCATAAAGCGCAAATAAAGCGGGTCTAGAGGTGAATCATAAGTTAGTCGATTTAACGGTAGGATTGTATTTTGTTGCAACACCAATTGGTAACGCCCGAGATATCACGCTCAGGGCGCTTGATATATTGGCTAGTGCGGATGTGTTGGTGGCAGAAGACACGCGAACGCTACGACGTTTGATGGATATGCATGGAGTTCCTGTCGCAAAAAGGCCGCTGATTCCATATCATGATCATAGTAGCGCCAAAGTGCGCAGACGACTTATGGATTACATAAGTAGTGGCAAATCGGTTGCTTATGCTTCTGAAGCTGGGACGCCTTTGATTGCGGATCCCGGATATCATCTCTCAAAAGAGACTAGCGAAGCCGGCCATCTAGTTACCACGGCGCCCGGCAGTTCTGCCGTGCTGAGCGCACTGACGCTGGCTGGACTGCCGACGGATAGTTTTTTGTTTGATGGTTTTCTACCGGCTCAAAAAGTAGCGAGACGCACACGTCTAAAAAACTTGTCAGATATCCAAAGTACGCTGGTCTTTTATGAATCGCCCAAACGGCTTGCTGCTCTACTGCGCGATGCACGTGATACACTGGGACCAGAGCGTACAGCAGCCTACTGCCGTGAATTAACGAAGAAATTCGAAGAAGTACGGCGTGGTTCTCTTAGTGCACTTTGCGAACATGTTTCGGATCGGTCGATTAAGGGCGAAGTTGTGGTTCTTATTAATCGCGCCGAGAAAATTTCTATCAATGAAGAGCAGCT
Organism: uncultured Alphaproteobacteria bacterium; assembly: GCA_913031285.1. Taxonomy (GTDB): domain Bacteria; phylum Pseudomonadota; class Alphaproteobacteria; order Rhodobacterales; family Rhodobacteraceae; genus LFER01. The sequence continues at coordinate 16,468 of CAJWEI010000012.1, forward strand.
ATCTTTAGATTTGCAAAAGGCATTGAATGACATGAGCTTGCGAGATGCCTCTGAAGCGGTTGCACAAGCTTATGGTTTGCCGAAGCGTCAAATTTATCAGAAGGCTCTAGAGCTTGGAAAAGACTCAAAGAGGTAAGTCTGCATACCTGAATTGCATTGCTGCCGAAAGCTAAGTCCTTAAAGGCAACAAACGTCGTGCTTTGTCATATTTTCCTTATGATAGAGCAATCTGGTATTTTAAATAGAATTGGTCGACTTTAAAGAGGACATTTCAGTCTTTCGAGAAGTTAATCAATCAGTTACCCAAGTAGCCGGCAAGCCAATATCTCACTAAATAGCAGATATTTAGAATAACTTAGACTGTGCTGTATTTTATGAGCTGCAAAATTATGGCCTAAAAAAATTTCTTAGTAAATTAGATACGTAGTTTGGCATAGTTCTTTGTGATACAATGGGCGAATTGATCATTGTCGAAAGTGCATTTCTCTGAAACGGAGTATATTTTTTTATTCTGGCATTGCAAAGCCTTTCCCTATTGGGCCATGTTCACAAATTAAAAGTTCTGGAGAGTTTTATGAAAATCGCTTTTCAAATGGATCCTATTAGCACTGTCGATATCAATGCTGATAGCAGTTTTCGGCTCGCTGAAGAGGCTCAAGCACGGGGTCATAGCCTCTTTTATTATCCGCCTGACAAACTTAGTTTTCAAGAAGGTAAGTTAATTGCCCGAGGGCACAGTATGGAAGTTCAGCGCGTTTCTGGACGCCCCGCAATCCTGAGCGTAGAGGAAGACGTATCGCTAGAAAATTTTGATGTTATCTGGCTGCGGCAAAACCCACCATTCGATATGCATTATATTACGACAACGCACCTTCTTGATATGATCCACCCAAAAACGCTTGTTGTGAATGACCCTTTCTGGGTGCGCAATTACCCTGAGAAGCTTTTGGTGCTGAATTTTCCCACTTTGATACCCCCGACAACAATCGCCCGTGACATTGAGATGATCCGGGGCTTTAAAGCAAGACATGAAGACATTATCCTAAAACCACTTTATGGGAATGGCGGTGCAGGCGTGTTCCGTCTCGATGCCAATGATGGAAATCTATCCTCTTTACATGAGCTCTTTTCTAGTTTCTCACGCGAACCGCTTATTGCACAAAAATTCCTGCCCGAAGTTAGCAATGGTGACAAACGAGTGATTTTGATTGAAGGACAGCCTGTTGGTGCGATTAATCGCATACCTGCCGAAGGAGAAACTCGATCCAATATGCATGCCGGTGGTCGGCCGGAAAAAGTTGATCTGACTAAAAGGGACAAAGAGATTTGTGATGCAATTGGTCCTATTTTACGCGAAAAAGGTCAAATATTCGTTGGAATAGATATAATTGGTGATTATCTGACAGAGATAAATTTGACTTCTCCAACTGGGATACAAGAACTGGAAAAATTTGACGACATAAATGTTGCGGCCATGGTTTGGGTCGCAATTGAGGAACGCTGCAGGTGAGCCTAACTCTGCTAATGGCCAGTAGTCTAATGCGGCTGATTGTTTGCGTTTAACTTGCAATTGCCACAGGACTTTTGGCCTCACTACAGTATTTTAATCCAAAGTACATCCGTGCTTCCACAAATTGCTTTTCTACAGCTCTATTAATAAGTAACCGTCAGATTTGTAAAAAAATAAAAGATCTTTAGGCTGTTCGCTGTCTCATTCACTTAGGGAAAGTGTGGTCCCACGTATTCATAATAGTGGCTTTATGGCGGAGGGCTTTAGAACAAACTAGGAGTGATTTGCTTCGTTATCGATAAATTGGGACGCGTACCCTTATGCTAACGTAAAGATTAGCAGTGGGCTATTTGATTCCTGAGGGTCCTGGCGATGTATTAGTTGAATGTCACCAATTTTCTTATTCAAGATATCCGATATAGATTGTACATATTTATAATACAGTATGTAGGGGTGTCTAGACCTGGTGCTTTCGTCCTAGTTGTTTCTGAAAAACTAGAGGCCTAAAGACTAGTTTAACTTCTATTGGTTCTGGCTACATTCTTTCAAATGTCGCAGTATGGGTATGACTATTTGTATCTTTCATCATTTTTCTGTCTTATAGCAGTCTTGCATAAGTGTTGCTTTGACGATTTTTTATTACGCTTAATGTCAGGCGGAAAAGTTCAGTCTGTTAATTGTCCACCCAGAGACACTATATTTGAGGTGGGTCAGTGAGAAATTATCTATCTTATGTCGCATGGCTTGTTTTGCGCCACGACCTTCGGCTCTTTGTATCTGGCTGATAATCACGCCGAAATGTACGACAATAGTTAATGCTTGCTCTGGATATTCATTCATAAGTTTATCAATGGCCCGGTCTGTTCTTCGGCAAAACCCATCCCAGCTTTCTCCATTGGGTGCGGAGGTTGGACCTGGAGTATCGTAAAAAGCAAATAAAAGATCATGATCCGTTCTATCAATTTCGGCGAATTGTTTTAATTCCCAATCACCAAAGTTAATCTCGCGCAAATTAGCTTCATCGGGCAATCGCTCTTGGTCTAGCTTTAGTGCATCAGCGGTGGCTCGTGCCCTTGTCAGATCTGATGAAATCACTTTGCCGCTATCCGGTAAATATTTCCGCAGACGCTCAATTTTGGCCGTATCAGAGAGATCGGCGGGCACGTCAGACCAGCCGACCATAGAATTTAGATGTGTTGGTCCGTGCCGTATCAAATAAAGATTTGTCAAGTCATGTCCTCTGATAGCATGTCTTTCAATGGCATTTGCACCCCAGTTATTACCATTACGGCATGATAGTCATCTTCATTGCTAAAGATCATAATTTATTCTTAAAAACTTGGTAAACGGGTACATATTCAAATAAAGTAATTTAAGGCTTTCCAAGAGTATCTAAATTTTCGCCTATCACTCGTGATCCCTTAAACTTAAGTCGGTGAGCGCCATATTTTTGTTAATGCAACAAAACTTTCCATTTATTTCGTCAACATGGGTTTGTTTTTTAGGTGTATCGACTGGATGGCTACTGAATGGAAGCACTTAATATTCTGCCCAAGGCAACTTACCAGACACTGCGCCATTAAGTACTAGAGTATGGTCAAATATCATCATTGTAGATTTTTCCTTGGTCGAATATGATCCGAATTCTCGCTTGCGTCGTAATACTTACAATATCTAAAATATATTTGAGCACGAAGCAAAACAAGTGGGAGGCTAGACCTTTGGCACTCGATGGGAATTCTGGAGCGTTAATATCACGTAAGGCGATGAAAGCAGAGCTGTTAGACGCTGAAACTGAGTTAAGACTAGCATATGCATGGAGAGATGAGCGGGATGAAGCGTCGCTTCATCGATTAATCAACGCTTATATGCGTTTAGCAATTTCGATGGCTTCTAAGTTTAAACGGTACGGCGCTCCCATGAATGATCTCATTCAGGAAGCTGGCCTTGGTTTAATGAAGGCGGCTGACAAATTTGACCCTGATAGGGGAGTGCGCTTCTCGACTTACGCAGTGTGGTGGATAAAAGCCAGTATCCAAGATTATGTGATGCGAAATTGGTCCATGGTTAGGACTGGATCAACCAGCAATCAAAAATCTCTATTTTTCAATTTGAGACGTGTGCAGGCCCAGATTGAAAGAGAAGCCTCTCAGCGTGGTGAGAAGCTAGATGCTCATCAGTTGCACCACTTGATTGCAATGGAGGTAGGTGTTCCGATACATGACGTGGAGATGATGGATGGACGTTTGGGTGGGTCGGATTACTCATTGAACGCAACCCAATCTGTTGACGACGAAGGGCGTGAATGGATTGACACAATAGAAGACGAATGTGAACGACCCGATGAAACCTATGAAGCTAAACACGACACCAGCCAGTTAAGGGACTGGCTTTTAGATGCACTCAACGGGCTTAGTGATCGTGAAAGATTAATAATACGTGAGCGCAAAATGCGTGATCAGCCTCGGACTTTGGAAAGCCTTGGAACAGAGTTGGGCCTCTCAAAAGAGCGCGTGCGACAGGTCGAAGCTGCAGCGTTTGACAAAATGCGCAAATTTCTCGAACGGAACGTTCGTGAAGTACAACACTTTCTAATATAGCCTATGCGCGACGTGTAAGCTTCTGGACGATTACGCGGAAATAGTAAACTTAGATATCGTTGAAATTGCAGCTGCGAAGTGTATTGATAAATATGCTGATGGTTGTACTCCGTGGTTGATCAATCTGATACAAAATCTGCATCGATAACTTTGATGTAAAGGCTCCATCCAATGAAGCATGTTTGTGACAAATAATAGGGCACTTTCGCGGCCCTTGCGGAGCAACTACAGACATTCTACAATTTGTTTGAAACCTTTCCGAGGCTACCATGTTGGATAAGCGCAGAATTCTATTGATCATTTCTGGCGGTATTGCCGCATTTAAATCATTAGACTTAATTCGCCGTCTGCGGGAGCGAGGGGTAATAGTAACTCCAGTCATGACCAAGGCAGCTTCACAGTTTGTTACCCCACTCTCAGTATCGGCACTTGCAGGGAAAAAGGTATTTCAAGACTTGTTTGATCTCACTTCAGAGGCTGAGATGGGGCATATTGAGCTTTCACGTAGTGCTGATTTGATTGTTGTTGCCCCTGCCAGTGCGGATCTTGTTGCAAAAATGGCTGCAGGTAATGCTAATAGTTTGGCGTCAACAATTTTGCTGGCTACAGATACGCCTGTGATGATTGCACCGGCAATGAATTTGCGAATGTGGAGCCATGCCGCTACACAGCGTAACATTCAGACTTTAAAAGAAGATGGTATTCAATTTGTTGGGCCCAACGAGGGAGATATGGCCTGTGGTGAATTTGGTCCTGGACGAATGGCCGAACCCTTGGAAATTATTACTGCGATTAAAGATCATTTTACCGAAAAGAGCGCGTCTGATCTTTTGGCTGGTAAGCGCGTGCTTGTCACATCAGGGCCGACGCATGAACCGATTGATCCTGTGCGATATATAGCCAATCGGTCTTCTGGCGCTCAAGGAGGTGAAATTGCGAAAGCTTTTATGGCGCTTGGTGCCGATGTGATCTTTGTAACCGGACCTGCTGATGTGCAGCCACCGATTGGGGTCCATGTTATCAAGGTTGAGACGGCATTACAGATGCTTGAGGCCGTCGAAAAAGAGATGCCATGTGATGCTGCGGTCTTTGCTGCAGCAGTAGCAGACTGGCGGGTAGCAGATGCATCAAGCTCAAAGATCAAGAAAGAGGACGGCCGTTTACCCGATTTGGAGTTTTCTGAAAATCCAGATATTTTGGCGACGATTAGCAATCGAAGAAAAGACAGGCCAGATCTTGTTGTCGGCTTTGCGGCAGAAACTGATAATGTTATTAACAATGCATCGAGAAAACGCCTGCGAAAAGGCTGTGACTGGATAGTCGCCAATGATGTTTCTCCTGAGACTGGGATTATGGGGGGGCCGGAAAACGTTGTTACGCTGATCACGTCACAAACTGTGGAGCGCTGGGACCGAATGAGCAAATCCGAGGTTGCACGTGAGCTGGCTATGAAAATTGCTAATGTCTTAGTTAGAGCATGAGGAATGGTTGATATCTCCTTGAGCTGGGCAGAGGGCGCAGATACAAATTTATCCTTGCCGCAATATGAAACCAAAGGGGCAGCTGGCGCTGATCTTAGGGCAAATTTTGTGTCTGAAAAACGCGCAACAGTGGTGAATTTGGTAGCTGGATCAAGAATGCTTATATCAACTGGACTTCATATGGAAATTCCGGTGGGTTACGAAGTACAAATTCGCCCCAGATCAGGGCTTGCTCTAAAATACGGTGTGACCACTCTGAATGCGCCAGGAACAATTGATAGTGATTATCGTGGTATTGTAGGCATTATTCTCTATAATTCGAGCGACCAAGATTTTCATATCAGGCACGGGGATAGAGTAGCTCAGATGGTTGTTGCTCCAGTGCAACAGGCCATTTTTGCTCTTAAGATCTCTCTTGGCGAAACGTACCGCGATAAAGATGGCTTTGGCTCAACTGGAAAATACTGATGGTTAAGTTACTCCTTCTTGCGCTCGTGTTTTATTTTCTTGCTGAACGAGGAGGTCTTCCAAAGAACTCGAGACTTGCGGTTTTGACGGTGGCATTCATTGGGATTTTAATCGTGCATAGCGTTTTGCCAGATGGTAATCCAATCAGGATGGCGAGTGGTGAGAGTAGGGACCCTTGGTTGATCTTTGGCGGGATGGTGATGCTGGTCATTTTATATCGCTATGGACTTTCCAAACTACGCAATCGCGTGGGCCAGATTGAAATTGGCCGAACAAAAGAAGAGTCCTTGGTGCTGAGTGACGCTGAATTGGATCGATATGCCCGGCATATTGTTTTGCACGATATTGGCGGTCCAGGGCAGATGCAGCTTAAAGCTGCCCGTGTTTTGGTCATTGGCGCAGGTGGACTTGGTGCGCCTGCTTTGCAATACCTTGCAGGGGCTGGAGTTGGCACAATTGGCATTATTGATGATGACATGGTCGAAAATGCAAATTTACAGCGTCAGATAATTCATCAAGATCGAGCTATTGGCATGCCCAAAGTGTTTTCCGCGCAAAATATGCTGCTTGCCCAAAACCCCTATATTGAGGTCAGGCCGTATAATAGGCGTCTGACGGATGAGAACGTACAAGAATTATTTGAACAGTTTGATGTCATTCTAGAAGGCAGTGATAACTTTGAAACGCGCTATCTTTCAAATTGCGCGGCCGTTAAGCTGGGCTTGCCGCTGGTGTCTGGGGCCCTCAGTCAATGGGAGGGGCAAATTTTGGTTTTTGATCCTGAATCTAAAGGTCCATGCTATGCATGTGTATTCCCCAAAGCTCCTTCAGCCCTACTTGCGCCAAGCTGTGCGGAAGCTGGAATATTTGCACCGCTGCCCGGCGTGATAGGAGCTATGATGGCTGCTGAGGCTATGAAGATCATCACTGGGACTGGAGACGTGATGTCTACTGACATGCTTATTTATGACGCGCTTTATGCAGAGACACGTAAAATTAAAACTAGTCGTCTCTTGGACTGCCCCGTCTGCAAACACCGATAGAGCGTGTAAAATTTAATACAAGGAATTGTAGATGAACAACCTGTTATTACGAGAGTGGAAGACACTTTTTGAAATTGCCCCCTTTGATAAGATATCTGACGATGATTTTTCTCCTGCGTTCGATCACGCCCTTTCGGCTGATATGCGAGAAAAACTTGTATTGGCAAATAATCCAGAGCCGCCAACTTTTGCCAATACTATCGAGGCGCTGATGCAGACTGGCAAAGACCTCGATAAAGTGCTCTCGGTGTTTTATACGATGGCAGGTGCAGACAGTAATGAGACCCGCGAAGCTTTGATGAGAGAGTTTTCGCCTAGACTATCAGCTCATAGCTCTGAAATTATTTTCAATAAAGATCTTTTTGCGCGTGTAGATAACCTTTGGACAAGGCGTGATGATCTTGGATTAAATCCAGAGCAGTCCCGAGTCTTAATGTTGACGCACCGTAATTTTTTGCGTGCTGGGGCGGCGCTTGATAGAGACGCTAGGGAACGAATGAAAGCTATAAAATCGCGCTTGGCTGTCCTAGGAACTGAATTCTCGCAGAATCTTTTAAAAGATGAACGCAGTTGGCATATTGTACTCTCCGAAGATGATTTGAAGGGGTTACCTAATTTCCTGATTGAGGTCGCCAATAAGGCAGCTGTTGAAAAGAAAATAGAAGGGTCGGTTATCACATTGTCAAGGTCGCTGGTTGTTCCGTTTCTGCAGTTTTCGCCGCGTCGGGATTTGCGTGAAATTGTCTATAAAGCTTGGGTGGCACGCGGGGCCAGCGGAGGCGACACGGACAATCGTGAGTTGGCGCGAGAAATGTTAGAGCTTAGACAGGAAATGGCAGGGCTGCTTGGTTACAGGGATTTTGCAAGCTTCAAGCTTGAAACAGAAATGGCCAAAAAACCTGAAAATGTTTACCAGTTATTAAATGATGTATGGCAACCAGCTAAGGTGCAGGCCGATAAAGATGCTGCTGTATTGGTGAAAATGATGCATGAGGACGGCACCAAAGGTGATCTGGAAAAATGGGATTGGCGATATTATGCAGAAAAACGACGAAAAGCTGATCATGATCTGGACGAGGCAATCATTAAGCCTTTTTTTCAGTTAGACCAGATGATAAACGCGGCCTTTGACTGTTCGGGTCGCTTATTTGAGTTGGAGTTTAAATCGGTTGATGTTTCTCTTTATCATCCCGATTGCCGCGCTTGGGAAGTAACGCGCCGAGGCAAGCATGTTGCATTGTTTATTGGCGATTATTATGCTCGCGGCTCCAAGCGTTCTGGTGCGTGGTGTTCTACTATGCGTTCACAGGCAAAATTCCCCAAAGAACAAACTCCGATAGTGATTAACGTCTGCAATTTTGCTAAATCTGATCCGGCTTTGTTATCTTACGATGACGCTCGAACTCTGTTCCATGAATTTGGTCATGCGTTGCATCAAATGTTATCGGATGTGAGCTATGAAATGGTCTCTGGAACCTCTGTTCCCCGGGACTTTGTCGAACTTCCAAGTCAGCTCTATGAGCACTGGCTGGAAGTCCCTGAAGTGCTTGAAAAGTTTGCTACACATGTCGATACAGGCGAGGCGATGCCGCCTGCACTATTGGAAAAAGTTTTAGGAGCTGCCAATTTCGATATGGGCTTTCAGACTGTTGAATATGTTGCCTCGGCGATGGTTGACCTAGATTATCACACACGTGAAGCTCCTACTGATATCATAGCGCAGCAGGATGAAGTCCTTGGCGCCATGGGTATGCCAAATGCAATTGGTATGCGGCACGCAACTGCTCAGTTTGCGCATGTATTTTCGGGTGATAGTTACGCCAGTAGATATTACAGCTATATGTGGTCAGAAGTCATGGATGCGGACGCTTTTGCTGCCTTTGAAGAAAAAGGCGATTCGTTTGATGCAGAACTTGCAAAATCGCTCGAATTAAATATTCTTTCCAAAGGTGGCTCTCAGGATCCAGAAGCGCTTTACACGGCTTATCGGGGACGTTTGCCGGGGGTTGATGCCTTATTAAGGGGCCGCGGGTTGATGTTTTGAGAGATTGCTAATGTGAATAATACTCAACATAAATATAGTCTCGCTAGCCTTTTGTGCAGCTATCTTTGTGTTATGCGCAAAATACTTGAAAATATTTTCGTCTAACGTGTTGACACGTGTTGGAGTGGTAACTATCTACGCATCTCTGGCACTCATAATACCCGAGTGCTAACAACCCTTAGATGGGTCCAATTTAATTTTGAGCGTAAGGAGTCCCAGAAATGGCTTTTAAACCGTTACACGATCGTGTCCTAGTTCGCCGCACTGAAGGCGATGAAAAGACTTCGGGGGGTTTGATCATCCCTGATAGTGCAAAAGAAAAGCCTGCGGAAGGTGTCGTAATTGCTTGTGGCGAAGGTGCCCGCAAGGACAGCGGTGAATTGATATCAATGGCTGTAACTGATGGTGATAATATCCTGTTCGGTAAATGGTCTGGAACAGAAGTCACTGTAGACGGTGAAGAGCTTTTGATTATGAAAGAAAGCGATATTCTGGGCATTCTGTCCTAATCGCATCACATTAATATAAATTTACTAAAAGAGGAAAAGCAAAATGGCTTCTAAGGACGTCAAATTCGACACAGACGCACGCAACCGCATGCTTAATGGTGTCAATATTCTGGCCGACGCTGTTAAGGTAACATTGGGCCCAAAAGGCCGTAATGTCATCCTCGACAAGTCTTTCGGCGCACCACGCATAACTAAAGATGGTGTTACTGTCGCCAAAGAAATCGAACTGGAAGATAAGTTTGAGAACATGGGCGCACAAATGGTCAAAGAAGTGGCCAGCCGCACTAATGATGAAGCCGGCGACGGCACAACTACGGCGACTGTTTTGGCGCAAGCGATCGTTCGCGAGGGTTTGAAATCAGTTGCTGCTGGTATGAATCCAATGGACCTCAAGCGCGGGATTGATCTGGCAACTTCTAAAATCGTTAGTGAGATTAAATCGGCTTCGCGCGTGGTAAAAGACAGCGATGAAGTCGCGCAAGTGGGTACTATTTCTGCAAACGGTGAAGCGGAAATTGGTCAGCAGATCGCGGATGCGATGCAAAAAGTAGGCAACGAGGGTGTTATTACAGTTGAAGAGAACAAAGGACTTGAAACTGAGACCGATGTTGTTGAAGGTATGCAGTTTGATCGTGGGTATTTATCGCCCTACTTTGTGACTAACGCAGACAAAATGACTTCCGAGCTTGAAGATTGTATGATCCTTTTGCACGAAAAGAAATTGTCATCTCTGCAGTCAATGGTGCCATTACTTGAATCAGTGATTCAGTCGCAAAAACCGTTGTTGATAGTTGCAGAGGATGTTGAAGGTGAAGCGCTCGCTACTTTAGTCGTAAATAAATTGCGTGGTGGTTTGAAGATAGCAGCTGTTAAAGCGCCCGGTTTTGGAGATCGTCGTAAAGCAATGCTTCAGGATATCGCGATATTGACTGGTGGTCAGGTGATAAGCGAAGATCTTGGCATGAAGCTTGAAAGCGTGACCATGGATATGCTTGGCACAGCCAAGAAAATTCAAATCACCAAAGATGAGACAACTATTGTCGACGGGGCTGGTCAGAAGGCTGAGATTGAAGCACGTGTTGCCCAGATCAGAAATCAAATTGAAGAAACAAGTTCTGATTATGATCGTGAAAAACTGCAAGAACGCGTTGCCAAATTGGCAGGTGGTGTGGCGGTAATTCGTGTGGGTGGTATGACCGAAGTTGAAGTGAAAGAACGCAAAGACCGTGTTGATGATGCACTGAACGCGACCCGCGCAGCGGTTCAAGAAGGTGTTGTTGTCGGTGGTGGAGTTGCACTCATGCAAGCGGCCAAAAAGTTGGAAGGTCTAAAAGGCGCCAATTCTGATCAAGATGCTGGTATCGCAATAGTTCACAAAGCTATCGAAGCGCCCCTACGTCAGATTGCTGAAAACTCTGGTGTTGACGGTGCTGTCGTTGCTGGAAAAATTCGTGAAAGTTCAGACTCTAACTTCGGATTTAATGCACAGACTGAAGAATATGGCGACTTATTCACCTTTGGCGTCATTGATCCAGCTAAGGTTGTACGTACAGCTCTGGAAGATGCGGCCTCAATAGCCGGCCTTCTGGTTACAACAGAAGCAATGGTTGCTGATAAACCAGCTAAAGACGCACCTGCAGGTGGCGGCGGTATGCCTGATATGGGCGGCATGGGCGGCATGGGCGGTATGATGTAGCCTGTTTACACCATTAAAAGTGACGAAGGCTGCCAATCTGGCAGCCTTTTTTTCTAGAAGTGAATACATCAAAAGAGCCGCTGATTGTAACTATGCCTCCCTAAAATGGCAGTGTTGGAATTAGCCAAATCAAAAAGTTTTAGCAAAGCCTGCTAGTTTGTCTTTGCGCAACTAGCATCAATTTTAAAGCTGACGGATCGGGAAGATACAGAGCCAGATCTGTGGGCCAACTTTATTTTGAGGCTAAAATATTGCAGTGAGAGAAATTTTACTCAAGGCTATCGAACTTGGCTAACGTTTAAACTCGCTCAAAAATTAATTGATGCCTAAAAGTGATGTCTAGCTAACTAATAATACGGTTGAAGTGGCCCATCTTCCGGCCTGCCGTAATTTTTTCCTTGCCATAAAGATGTATGGCCACGTTTTTGGTTCGAGCCAATTCTGTAGCTTTTGTGACGTCGGTGCCAATTAGGTTTTCCATAACAACATCGCTGTGACGTGTTCCATCACCAAGTAGCCATCCTGCGACAGCGCGAATATGTTGCTCAAACTGGTCCACGACACAGCCGTTTTGAGTCCAATGACCAGAATTATGCACTCTGGGTGCGATTTCATTTACTATTAAGCCTTCGCTTGTTACAAACAGCTCAACTCCTATAACACCGATATAGTCAAGTTTATTCATAATTTTGGCCGTAAAAAGAACAGCGTCAGTTCGCTGGCTTGTAGTCAGGCGAGCAGGAACCGTGGTGGTGTGCAGGATGCCATCGCGATGTATATTCTCGCCTGGATCAAAGCAAGCCACATCGCCATTCGAAGTGCGCGCACCGACCACAGAGACTTCATGGGAAAACTGTATAAGTTTCTCAAGTACCGACGCCTGTCCTTGCATCGCCTCAAATGCTTTTTTTGCATCTTCGGGCTTTGTTAGTTGGGCCTGACCTTTTCCATCATAGCCAAAACGACGGGTCTTTAAGATCGCCGGTACGCCAACTGTCTCTATGGCTGTTTTGAGCTTTTCAAGCGTATCCACTGCAGCATATGGGGCTGTCTTAAGGCCAAGATTATTTAGGAAATCTTTTTCTATGATTCGGTCTTGGGAAATGCGAAGCGCTTCGCGACCTGGCCGAATTGGGCGAAGCTTTTCCAAAGTATCAAGCGCAGTGGTTGGAATATTTTCAAATTCATAAGTGATGACATCAACAGCTTGGGCAAATGCTGCAAGAGCCTGTCTATCCTCATAGGAAGCGCATGTTACACAATGGGCCACGTCTGCTGCTGGCGGGTTAGGTGATGGCTCATAAATGTGACAGCGAAAACCGAGACGCGCGGCTGCAACAGAAAGCATCCGGCCAAGTTGACCCCCACCGAGAATCCCGATGTTACTACCAACTTTAAGCGAATCATTCATCGATGGGCTCGTAAGGAATAGACTTGCTTAGTGTGGCGCGCCAGAGGTCAAGGTTGGCGGCGGTTTCACTATCTTGAAGTGCCAGAATACCTGCGGCCATCAAGCCTGCATTTCGTGCTCCGGGTGCGCCTATTGCCATTGTTGCAACTGGGTAACCACGGGGCATTTGAAGAATAGAATAAAGACTGTCCAAACCTGAGAGTGCTTTAGTTTGAATGGGGACACCGATAACGGGAATACGCGTTTTAGAGGCCATCATTCCAGGCAAATGCGCGGCACCTCCCGCCCCAGCGATAATAACTTGGAGCCCTCTTGATACAGCATCAGTTCCATAATTCCACAGTCTGTCTGGCGTTCTATGTGCCGAAACAATTTTCTTTTCATAAGTGATTTGAAGATCATCTAAGATCTCTGCTGCTTCTCTCATAGTGGGCCAATCTGATTGGCTGCCCATTATTAATCCGACTTTTGCCTGATGCATAGATAATCCTCAGTTTAGATCGCGCACTATAGCCACTCAAGTGAACTAGGCTATAATATCGGGAGTTATTTGGTCTTCTAAATAAAAAATTTTATCCTTTAGAAGCAATTTCCTCTTTTTTAGTCTTTGAAGTGTCAAGCGATCAGACGAAGGTATCTCTCCAAAGTCTGTGATAGCATTATCAAGATCGCGATGCTCACTTCGTACAACCTCAAGCTCAAGACGTAAGATGTCCTTTCGTTTCATTGATATGTCAAAAGAGACGTGCATTTTGATTCAAGAGTTTTTAAATTTTATGTTACAGCAAGGAATTTATTCTGGAAACCCTTGTGTTTTTGTATAGCTTTCCCATATCAAGAGTAGGGTCGCCTTAAAGGGGCCGCAAATTTAAGACTGTCGCTTGTTTAAAGGACGTGTCAATGACAAAATTATCGCCGGGTGCATATCCCCACATGCTGGGCTTTGAGCAGCTTGAACGCCTCTTGGAGAGGGCTTCTAAGTCTGAAAATGAAGGCTATCCCCCATTTAATATTGAGCAGACTTCGCAGCTATCTTATCGCATTACTTTGGCTGTGGCCGGATTCTCAGAAGACGATCTCGCCATAACGGTAGAAGAGCGCCAACTCGTAATTCGTGGGCAGCAAAGCAACGGTGATGCAGACCGGGTGTTTTTGCATCGCGGGATAGCTGCCCGTCAGTTTAAAAGGTCGTTTGTTTTAGCTGAAGGTGTCGATGTTGGTGATGCTGTAATTAAGAACGGGTTATTGCATGTTGATTTGAGGCAAACTATGCCCGAAACAGTCGTTCAGACCATCGAAATAAAAAAGGCCTAGAACATTGGATACCAAACAGGAAAATATGAGATCTCAAGAGGGACGCATCGTCTATGTTAGATCTGTCAATGCAGATGAATTGCCAAATGAAGTCCGTGAGAAAATAGATGGTTTAAGCGAACTTTACGCAGTGCATAGCGCCGATGGAGAACGACTTGCCTTGGTAAAAGATCGTAATTTTGCGTTTGTTTTGGCACGGCAAAATGATCTGTCGCCGGTTGCCGTACACTGATAGGATACCTGCGGAAAATCTTTATCTTCAGCATGTTCCATCTTGAGAGGCTTTATTGAAGCCAGAAGTATGGGCGGAAGCCAATTTAGAGCAATATAAATAACGGTTCTGCACAAAAAACATTTTATTTACTAAATATCTCAATGTAATTTTGGCTTACAATTTTACGCATTTGATAGCTTGAGTTTGGTACTAAGACAAAATCGTTTTCCTAGTAATAGTTGAAACCATATTGATATCAGAAATTATTTCTTATCAATTTAATTGGGTTAAGGACACTGATGCTAATGCACTTATTGAGACTAATTTTTATGCATATTTTCTTGATCTAGGAAGCATATGCATCGAAGAACTTCAAGTCGGTTGGAGTTCAAGTTTCAGCAAAAAGTGCGCATGGTGAACTTCTTATCTTGGTTATGTTAAATTTTATCAATGCGAATTCGTATTTGGCAGAAACGTCTAAAATAGTCTAAGTCACTAATTTTTTTATGATCGCCTTTTGCTTCAGCACTCAGAGCATTACGTCACAGGCAAAATTTGACAATAACCACCGCTAATTTGGCTGCTTTTTTTATTGTGCTGCTATGAGCCCCATGCTTTCGAGTGTCAAAAGCACTTGGTGTGCGCAGTTGTCTACATCGACATTTTCGGTTTCTACGCTCAATTCAGGGTTTTCAGGAACATCATAAGGATCCGAAATTCCCGTAAACTCTTTGATCTTACCTTCGCGAGCAAGTTTATATAGACCTTTTCGGTCTCGGCGTTCGCATTCCTCTAGCGACGTGGCGACGTGGACTTCGGCAAAGGCGCCAAATTGCTCAACACTTTCGCGCACTGATCGGCGGGTTGTAGCGTAGGGTGCTATGGGAGCACAGATTGCAATCCCACCATTCTTAGTAATCTCTGAAGCCACATAACCAATACGGCGAATATTAAGGTCGCGGTGTTCTTTGCTAAAGCCCAATTCAGAAGACAGGTTTTTGCGCACAATATCGCCATCCAGCAGCGTCACAGGACGTCCACCCATTTCCATGAGCTTTACCATAAGCGCATTTGCGATTGTGGATTTACCTGAGCCTGAAAGCCCTGTGAAAAATACTGTAAACCCTTGTTGGGAGCGGGGGGGGCGCGTTTTACGTAGCTCAGACACCACTTCTGAAAAGCTGAACCATTCTGGTATTTCCAACCCTTCAGACAAGCGTCTTCGAAGTTCAGTGCCTGAGATGTTCAACACTGTGTCACGATCTTTGATTTCATCGGCAGGCTCATATTGGGCGCGTTCTTGCACGTATACCATATGTTTAAAGTCAACCATTTGGATACCCATTTCGGCTTCGTGTTTTCGAAACAGAACCTGTGCCTCATAGGTGCCGTAGAATTCTTCTCCGGCCAAATTCTTGCCTGGGCCGGCGTGATCCCGTCCGACGATAAGATGTGTGCAGCCATGGTTTTTGCGTATCAGCCCGTGCCAAACTGCTTCGCGAGGGCCGGCCATGCGCATGGCGAGGTTTAATAACGACATTGTTGTAGTTGCGACTGGGTATTTATCGAGAACAGCTTCATAACAGCGCACACGCGTAAAGTGGTCAATGTCACCAGGCTTTGTCATGCCTACGACTGGATGGATCAAGAGATTTGCTTGGGCTTCTTTAGCCGCGCGGAAGGTGAGTTCCTGATGGGCGCGATGCAGTGGGTTACGTGTTTGGAAGGCAACTACTTTTTGCCAGCCAAGTTTGTGAAAATACGCTCGCAATTCGTTTGGCGTATCTCTACGCGCCTTAAAGTCGTAATGGACCGGTGGTTGGATGCCCACAACTGGTCCACCAAGATAAACTTTTCCAGCTTGGTTGTGCAGATAATTTACTCCTGGATGCGAACTATCATCCGCGCCATATACTTTTTCAGCCTCTTTGGCTTTGTCCGGCATCCATTTGTCAGACACTGTCAATGTTGCGAGAATAACGCCTTCAAGATCGCGCAAAGCAATGTCCTGTCCAATTTTAAGCGGCTCGGCAAATTCCTTACTCACGTCCAAATTGATGGGCATTGGCCATAAAGTACCATCTCCAAGCCGCATTTTATCTACAACACTGTCGTAATCTTCTTTACTCAGAAACCCTTTGAGTGGCGCAAAACCGCCATTCATTAGCAATTCGATATCGCAGATTTGTCTTGGCGTCAGGTCCCAGCTTGTAAGGCTAGTGGCTTCCACTTTGAGTTCTTGGGCTCTTTTGTGCGAAACATAAAGCTCTGCAATTAGGTCAAGGTTTGGCAGCATCCAGATATTCTTTCGTATTCGTTTTTAAGTAAAAAAGAGCTTCAACCGCGCCCTTGTTACTTAGTTGCATAAACTAAAGTGCGCTTTAATATTAATAAAAATCATCAAAAAATCTAAAATAGGCTCAACTTATTATATTGTAAATTTTGTTTTAAAAAGACTATGTCTGGACAATCATCAATCGTCGTAACAGTGAACCCTAAAGTTGCTATTGGCTGAAAAACGGTCATCTTCCTTTGGCCAAGAACTTTTCTGCATCCAATGCCGCCATACAGCCCATGCCAGCACTTGTCACGGCCTGTCTATAAATATGGTCAGTTAGGTCGCCAGCTGCAAATATACCTGGAAGCGAAGTGCGCGTGCTTCCGGTTTCTACCTTTACATAGCCACCATTATGCATTTCCAAAATGTCCTTCACCAGTTCGTTTGCGGGGGCATGGCCGATTGCGATAAAGACACCCTTGCAGGCAATTTCTGTCATTTCGCCTGTTATTACATTTTTGACCTGTGCGGCCTCAACACCAAGAGGGGCATCCGCTCCAATTACTTCTACCAGTTCATTAAACCACATGGTTTCAATCTTTGGATGTTTAAACAAACGATCCTGTAGAATTTTTTCTGCTCGAAGCTCGTCACGACGATGTACCAATGTTACCTTACTGGCAAAGTTCGTTAAGAAAAGAGCCTCTTCAACCGCCGTATTACCACCACCTACGACTACAATTTCCTGGTCACGATAGAAAAACCCGTCACAAGTGGCGCAGGCAGATACTCCGAAACCTTTAAACTTTTCCTCAGATGGCAGACCGAGCCATTTGGCTCGGGCACCGGTTGCCAAGATAACGGCATCTGCAGAGTAAATTGCCCCACTATCACCTTGTGCTAAAAACGGTCGCTGTTCGAGGTTTAGTTCAGTAATAATATCACCAATAATCTCTGTACCCATTGCTTTTGCATGCGCTTCCATGCGCAGCATCAGATCGGGACCTTGCACTTCGCTGTCTCCAGGCCAGTTCTCAACTTCTGTTGTAGTGGTCAACTGCCCACCCGGCTCTATGCCTTGAACAAGAATGGGTTCAAGCATTGCACGGCTTGCATAAACGGCTGCTGTATATCCTGCAGGACCAGAGCCTATAATGAGAACTTTAGTGTGGTATTTCACAGACATGGATATCGCTTTCAAAAATTATATTTCCTTGCGTATAAGCAAATCTGAGAGTGGCGAAAACCCCGTATGCATTAAAAGCAATAAAAACAATCGCTTTGATTTAATCAAATCCAAAAAATAATTAAAAGAACAATCTTACCTAAGTGTGAAACATTATTGCGTATTACCCAGTAATCAGTGTAAGAATTGCAAAAATAGGAAATGGAAACTATGCCTCTAAGTAGTTTAGATTCAATTGATCGCCTGATTCTAGCAGAGCTTCAGGCTGATGGGCGTATGACAAACGTTGAATTGGCTCGGCGCGTAGGAATTTCTGCACCCCCCTGCTTGCGCAGAGTTAGAGCTTTGGAAGAGCAAGGATTTGTACGCGGCTATCACGCGGACGTTGATAGTCGTCAGCTAGGATTTGAAGTCAGTG
Source organism: uncultured Alphaproteobacteria bacterium (assembly GCA_913031285.1). Classification (GTDB taxonomy): domain Bacteria; phylum Pseudomonadota; class Alphaproteobacteria; order Rhodobacterales; family Rhodobacteraceae; genus LFER01. Next base: position 34,640 of record CAJWEI010000012.1, read on the forward strand.
TCTTTGTCATGGTTGGTTTGCAGAGTCAGGCCGAGAACGATCTCAGTGCATTTGAAAATCTTTGTCTAGACTGGCCGCTTGTCAGAGAATGTCATATGTTGAATGGTGAGGTTGATTTCATGTTGAAATGTGTTGCCCCTGATTTAAGTAGTTTCCAATTTTTTCTCACTGGGCAGCTTTTGACATCGCATAATGTTGCAAGTGTCAAAACCTCCCTTGTGATTAGAGCGGCAAAAGATGATCCTGGCGTTCCTTTCGACGTTCTCGAAGAGCTTATTTCGAAACGCTTATAAGTTAGCTGGCTGCGAGGAATACTAAACAGGAGAGCCTATTTTAATGACTGAGATAAGCCGTCCGTAATCGGCTTCATTTTCATGAGTCGATCTGCGATATGAGAAAAATCTGTTGTGATCAGTATAAGTGCAGTGTCCGGTCCAAGCACAACTTTGGATCCCAGCTTGACGCAAACGATGCAGCCCAAAATCTGGCAGATTAAAAAGATATTTTTCTGGATGCGCACCACGTGTAAAAAAGGCGGTTAAGGATGAATCTTGATCTGCAAAACGTTCAAAAAACTCTTGTCCAACTTCATATGCTCTTTGACTTATACAGGGCCCAATGACGGCATTAATAGAGCTTCGTTGCGCGCCTATAGTTTCCATTTTATCAATGGTAGCTTCCAAAATACCATCCAAAGCGCCCCGCCATCCCGCATGAGCCGCTCCAACAATAGCATTTTCAGGATCGGCAAAAAGTACGGGTTGGCAATCTGCTGTTAGAACGCTCAATCCAAGGTCAGGGCAAGACGTCACAATGGCATCGGCTTTGGGATTACAAGGAGGTGGTTTGCTTACGACTAGGGCGGTGGATGAATGAATTTGATGTATTCCGACTAGTGATCCGTCAGCTAGGCTCATATCAACTGTTACCTGGTTGCGGTTAAGCTGTATGTTATCGTGGTGATCTAATGATCCCGCGCCGCAATTCAGGCCGGTGTAGATGCCCGAAGACGCTCCGCCTTTGCGCGTGTAAAACCCATGTTGGAATGAGTTTAGAAGGGAAGATGTAATTTTTTCAAGCGGCATAATCAAAACCGGCGGGTGTTGGAGAATATGTTGGATAAAGAGAAATTACTTTGAATAGGCTTCCCATTTGATCGGGATGTGTCAACCGTCTATGCGCCGCAATATGCATTTGTAATGCTTCACCCTTTAGATACGCTGCTAGCGTATTGGCTCTTTGGGTTATTCCAAGCCTCTCCAAAAACAGTCCCTGGGGAACCAGACGACTATGTTTGCAGGCAATGTCTGTAACCAAAGCTGCAAAATCGACATGGGCTGTCAAATCTGATTTCCCAGGCGCGGCGAAGATATCGACTTGTTTTTGATCTTTCACAGCTTGGATTGTGTCTCCCAGAGAGACCCAGTCACCGTAATCGACTATGAGGCCGCTTCCTGAAAAAGTTTCTATATGTTTACTCAAAGCCTTGGCCATCTTTTGGGCCATCAAGTTGATCTCGACAATATCTCCGTCAGACGTATCGGCAATACGCCTTTGTAGTTGGGTTAGATCTGAGGCATGCGGACAAATCCCAATACTAAGTTCGCCCTTTTGGGATATGATCTGTCGTTCAAACCATTTGTCGTTTTGCCGTTGAAATTGATGTACGGGGAGGGCGTCAAAAAATTCGTTGGCAACAAAGAAAACAGGTTGTTCTGGCAGTTGGCTTATTTTCTCGATCCAAGATACTTCTGCACTGGGAAGGCTTTTTTTTTGAAGGCTTCGAAGCTGCTCGGATGCTTCAACCAAAACGATCTGCATCGCCTCATGAAAGCCGGCGACTTTGGCAGTCGCGCGGAAGATATCTGCCATTAGTGTTCCTCGCCCCGGGCCAAGCTCTAAAAGCGTAAAAGGTGTGGGTCTTTCTTGTGCTATCCAGCATTGAGCAAGCCAAAGACCGACGATCTCGCCAAACATTTGACTAATTTCTGGGGCAGTAACAAAATCACCCCTAGCACCAAAAACTTTTTGCGTTCGGTAGTACCCATGGTCGATATCTAACAAACAGGTTTGCATAAATTGCGCAATTGACAACCCGTCCGTCTCTGTGACGCTCTTGAGTATCATATTCTTGATCGCGTTCAAAGGGCTTGCCGGATATATGCGCGGATCACTAACGTCAGCCCAACAAGAATCATCGGCAGAGATAGAATCTGCCCCATGGTTATGCCAAAATTATCAGAATAAAACACATATCCAATCGGATTTTCTACAGACTGAAATTGCAAATCTGGTTGCCGGACGAATTCAACAAGATAACGCGCAATTCCGTAGCCGGCGAAAAAAGTTCCTGTAATAAGACCGGGCCGTGTAAGTGCTTTCTTTCGAAAGCTCATATAGAGCAGTAATACCAAAAGAACGAAGCCTTCTAAAAAAGCTTCGTAAAGCTGAGAGGGGTGGCGGGCGCAAAGGCCGGTGATTTGACCACAAGCCTGTGCTGCTACGCCCGGAAAGGCGACGCCCCATGGCAAATCTGTTGCCCGTCCCCAAAGTTCTGCATTTATAAAGTTTGCTGATCGGCCAAGTAAAAGACCCACTGGCGTGCATAAAGCGAGAAGGTCAGCACCCGAGAGGTAGGGAACAAGGTTACGACGATAGAATAAAAAAGCTGCTACAATAACGCCAATTAATCCACCATGAAAAGCCATCCCTCCATTCCAAAGCATCAGGATCTCAGCTGGGTGGGTGACAAAATAGGCTGGTTTGTAAAAAAGTACGTAGCCTAGTCTACCGCCTAGTATCACCCCCACAATAACATAGGTCAGAAGGTCTTCGACTTGTAGCGGTTCAATAGGGGGCAGGTTTTTCGGCCAGAGTGCCGAACGGCGGGTTGCAAGTATGGCAAGCCGCCAGCCAAGCAGTATGCCAATAATATAAGCAAGTGCATACCATCTAAGAGCAAACTCAAATCCGCCGACGTCAATCGAGAAAAGGGCTGGGGATATGTCAGGAAAAATGATCATTAGTTTGCCCCGTGTCTATCTGTCCCAGTTTAATTTGCCAAGTATTGCTTGAGATTTTAACTCTCTCTATAATACACACTTGTTAGTCAACACTGGAGCAAAAAATGCAGAACAGAAATAAAATCTTGGATGATATTTCGCAGCTTATGACAAATGCGATGGGTGTTGCGCAAGGTGCAAGGGAAGAAGCCGAAACAGCAGCCAAATCAATGATTGATCGTTGGCTTTCTGATCGTGATTTTGTGACAAGAGAAGAATTTGATGCGGTGCGTGCCATGGCACAAAAAGCTCGCGAAGAAAATGACGCTTTAACGTTGCGAGTAGAAGCTCTCGAAAGCAATAAATAAGTGGACCTGCCTGCGGCTAAACTATTCATGAAATATATTTTATGACATTACTGCTTTTGTAGGCTTAAAATGCATTAATTTGCGAATCCAGCCTTTTTATCCACAACTTATTGTGCTGATTAGGCGAATTTTTCTTTACAGCACCGGTAAACGAGACCACCATATCTGGTGAGACGACGGGTAAATTCCGCACTCTATAGAGCAGGCATCAAGCGATAGGGGTAAAATTTTTGCCCTATGCTATAAAAGAGGTGACAGAAATGGCACTCAACGAATTTGATCTTGTAGAAGATCTTCATCCTATCGACATAGTTGAAACACTTGCCGAGCAGTATAAATGGGAATTCGACCGCATAGCAGATGATCAGATCGCAATGGCCATGGACGGCCAGTGGAGATCTTACTCAATCACATTAGCATGGTCGGATTTTGACGAAACCTTAAGAATGATCTGTACGTTTGAAATGGAACCGCCAGCAGATCAATTGCCCCGACTTTTTGAATTGCTGAACTTAGTTAATGATCAATGTTGGGCAGGCGCTTTCACTTTCTGGAAAGAACAAGGCTTGATGGTTTATCGCTACGGCCTTGTCCTGTCGGGCGGACAATACGCCAGCGCACAACAAATTGATACTTTGATTTCAAATGCAGTTTCATCTTCAGAGCGCTACTACCCCGCCTTGCAACTCGTGGTTTACGGAGATCAATCTCCAAAGAGTGCGTTGCAGGTCGCCATTGCAGAGGCATATGGCCGTGCGTAAGTCTAGCCTTGAACATATTGGTAATTTGCTTGTTTGGAGGATTTGATGGATATAAACGACCGATTAGCAGATGGCCTTCTATTGCTTGGATGCGGCAAGATGGGGTCTGCTATGCTTGCTGGGTGGCTGGATCAGGGTATCGACCCAGAAAATATCTGGATCACAGAGCCTAACCCATCAGAATGGCTGAAGTCCCTCGATATACATTTGAACGAAGATCTGCCAGAAACTGTGGCTTTGGCTCTCATTGCTGTTAAACCGCAGATGATGCGGCAGGCTCTCGCACAGCTTACCGATTACGCCGGTGGTTCGACGGTTTTTTTGTCTGTTGCCGCGGGTATTTCAATTGACACTTACGAAAATTTTTTGGGAAAAAGCGCTTCAATTGTGCGCGCAATGCCCAATACACCTGCAGCGATTGGAAAGGGTATCACGGCGATTATTGGCAATGATTCGGTTGATGCTGATGCTTTACGGCTTTGCCAAGATCTACTCGGGGCAATTGGTCAAACAGTTAGGCTACAAGCAGAATCTCAAATGGATGCTGTCACTGGGGTTTCAGGATCAGGGCCAGCATATGTATTTTTTATGATAGATGCTCTGGCGGCGGCGGGGCAGTCTCAGGGATTACCAGCAGACTTGGCTATGCAACTCGCCAAAGCTACAGTCGCGGGGGCAGGATCACTTGCTGCACAATCCCACGAAACACCCGAACAATTGCGAATCAATGTAACCAGTCCAAATGGTACGACACAGGCTGGATTGGAAGTCCTGATGCATCCAGAGGGTGGACTAGACGCTTTGATGAACGCAACTGTGGCCAAAGCTGCGGATCGCTCACGGGAGCTTTCAGGTGGCTGAGATTTCTTTTAATGATTTTCTTAATGTTGATATTCGAGTGGGCGAGATTTTACGAGCCGAACCCTACCCAGAGGCCCGCAATCCGGCGATCAAACTTTGGATCAGTTTTGGACCTGAAATTGGTGAAAAAAAGAGCTCGGCACAAATTACCAAATACTATAAACCCGAGATGTTGATCGGGAAACAAGTTATGGCTGTGGTGAATTTTCCGCCACGCCAGATTGGAAAATTTATTTCTGAAGTTCTTGTACTGGGGCTAGGTGATACTGATGGTGGAATTATATTAATTGGTCCGGATGAAAGGGTAGATAATGGGGAGAGAATGCATTGAATAAAATTTTGATTACACGGCCACTTCCTGCCAGCGTTATGCAAAAGGCTCAGACTCTTGGGGTTATCAATTCGCGCGCTCAAACAACACCCTTATGTGCAGACGAAATGTTGTCTGCCTTGTGCGACTATGATATTATTTTACCTACACTTGGTGATTTATTTTCAGAAGAAATTTTTAGGCAAATCGAAACACCTAGGTGTAAGCTTTTGGCAAACTTTGGAGTCGGCTATAACCATATTGATGTAAACGCCGCCAAAAGCCGGAAGATTTTAGTCTCAAACACTCCTGGCGCTGTAACAGATGCCACAGCAGATATTGCATTGACACTGATGTTGATGACTGCAAGGCGTGCTGGTGAAGGCGAACGCCTCTTGCGCGCCGGTCATTGGCAGGGGTGGCATCCGACCCAAATGCTGGGGTTACACATGAGCGGCAAAACAGTTGCTATCATCGGAATGGGACGTATCGGTGAAGCAATTGCACGTCGGTGCCATTTTGGATTTGGCATGCAAGTGCTTTATTCAAGTAGATCAGAGAAAAAAATGAATTTTCCAGCGACACAATTGCCAACTGTAAATGAGGTTGTTTCAAAAGCGGATTTTGTTGTCGCGGCAGTTCCTGGCGGCGCTGCAACCAAACATCTTGTCGGTCAAGAACTGTTTGCCTCAATGCCCTCTCACAGTATTTTTGTAAATATTTCTCGAGGAGACGTGGTTGACGAAGCTGCATTGATCACAGCCCTGAAAACGGGCGAAATAGGAGGGGCAGGTCTGGACGTCTACGAACTTGAACCTGCAGTTCCTGATGCTTTGGTGCAGTTGGAGAACGTCACCCTTCTTCCGCATCTTGGGACAGCCTCTCTAGAGGTAAGGACAGGGATGGGGAATATGGCTCTCAAAAACATTGAAGATTTTATTGAGGGCCGCATTCCTACGAATTTGGTATGAATTGGCCGCTCACCGCTTCGCGCCAATGACGTCGGCACAGTGATACATAGGTTTCGTTTCCCCCGATCTGCACCTGTGCACCGTCTGTCAGTGTGTTGCCTTTGTCATCTTGTCGGACTACCATCGTCGCTTTTTTGCCGCAATGGCAAATTGTGCGAATTTCGCGCATCTCATCGGAAAGAGCCAAGAGTGCAGCGGAACCCGGAAAGAGTTGCCCCATAAAGTCAACCCTTAAGCCATAACACATGACTGGGACGTGCAGGTCATCAACAGCACGCGCCAATTGCCAGACTTGCTCAGTATCCAAAAACTGGGCTTCATCAATGAAGACACATGCGATATGTTCTACGCACAGGCGCTTTTTGATTTTTTCAAAAAGGTTGTCTCCAGGAGCAAATGTGTCTGCTTTTTTAGAGATCCCTATTCGTGACCCAATTTTTCCATTGCCGGCACGATTATCAAATTGGGCGGTAAGTAGGTAGGTTTGCATACCGCGTTCATGATAATTGTGGGATGCTTGCAATAGTACTGCAGATTTGCCAGCATTCATTGTGGAATATTGAAAATAAAGTTTCGCCATACGTGTCTATGGCTCAAAGCATATTAAATATTCAAGATGCCAATTTGTGATTAGTCAAAAAATTTTAAGAAACAAAAGCAAGGTTATTTTGAGAAAGTGAAAAATATGTTAAATTCGGTTCTGATAATGATGCGTCAAACCACGTCAACCATTAGCTTGGAAATCATATGGCGTGCGAAATTTCTCAGGCTGCCGCTATTTTTATAGAGCGAGTGACTACAACTGTAGATTTGGATCAGCATTTAAGTGAGATAAATTCAATTTTAACAGTTGCTGCGGGATCTTCAGGTACAGCTGTCAACATCATATCTTACGAACGGAGGCATTTGGGAAAGTTGGTCACCTCGCTTCCCCCAGTTGGTCTTCTTCTTTGGCGAGTGGTGTTGTGCTAAAAGGAGCAATCTGCTTGGTGACTTCCCAATCATGCGCTAACGTGTTTTTTTGTTGAATTCGGCAATTGGGGTCGCGCTGAAAGAGTCAAGGGTTATCTCTGTTACCAATCAAGCTAAGTCGTACGTGCAAAATGCAGCGTATTGCAACGTACCAATAGATGTAGGCGAAGAGATTACAGTTCCAGCGACTAAAACAGTTAGTGGGTCGGTTGCTGCCGGAATGGCAATTCTGGCAGCATTCTGCCTTAAATATAAAGATGAGCGTCGCCACGCGGACGTTGCTTTTTTGAATTTAGAAGTCTCTTTCTATTGCGAGAACAATGCTCTAATTCATGCCTTGCGGGAGACCCAGAAAGTCTATGCGGATGGCTGCGATACGGGTTTGGGTGCGGCTCATGAAATTGCTCTTTAATTTAAAGAATGCTGCGCTTTGCACGCTGAAGCTTATTTTGCATCTGAAGTATCGTGAATGGTCCTGTACAGCTTGTAGTTAAGCCTTTGACCGTTTTGATTTTGGATACAGAGTTCCCGCTAATCAAAACTAGTCTCGATATTGCAGAAGCACGATTACTAGCTGCAGGTGCCACGGCTAATTGAATGGAAAAAAGATGCCCTGGGTTGTGAATTTTACACGCTCCATTAATAGATCTCAAACTATTGGAATATGGGATGCATCGGCTCCACACGCCCCGAGCGCAGTTCTCTGAGAAACCTTGTTAAGAGGATTGAAGGGCAAAGTCTAAGTACGCCGCTGTTAGATCAATTTTTTGCTCATGATGTGCTGAAACTAGCCAAAGAGATGGGTGACTTTAGCGCACGGAGTTTAGGTGATGCCACTGTGGAAGTTTCGCTTGAGTCATATTTCTTTGCATTTGGGGAGTCTAAATTATCAATTATGCCAACGATTATCACGGATGCATCTGAAAGCTTGGCCAACGCTGTTGATGCGAAGATTGAGGTCATAGACACGCCTTGCCTTCTTGGTTTTCTTATTGACGGGCCGCATATTGCAGTCGAGAGAAGAGGGATCATGCGAAAAATTTATATGCGCCTTTGCGAAAATACCTTTTAACTTTCTGATAAAATTCAATCTTTTGATATTCCCGTCATCATAACGCTTGCTCTTGAGGTAGTTGATGGGTCAGTAGTTTCGCGATTAGTGGCAAAAAGAGTGATTATCTCCCTTGGTTGTAGCGATGCAGATTTTCATCAAACACAAGCGGTGCTAAAACAGGGTGCGCGTGTCTTTACCCATATGTTTAATGCTATGTCCCCAATGATGAACCGGGCGCCAGAAATTTTGGCCGTGGCGATAAATTCTGACACTATACAGGGATCATTGGCGATACGGGCGCGGTCCATTCCAGACTGGATCTTTATAGTTTCGGACTCGATGCCATCAGTCGATGGTCCTGATCAATTAGATCTATATGGACGAATGGTGGTTTTGCAAAATGGTCGGCTGGTTAATTTAGAAGGCATTCTAGCAGATGTGCATATTAAGATATCTCAAGCAGTCACTCCTTTCATTAATCAATAAGGTCTCGTGCCTGTGGAGGCTTTGAAAATGGCAATATCTGTGCCTGCTGATCTGATGAAAATTTTCCATGCTGGGCAAATTCACGATTGAAATCTGAGTGACCTTATCACAATGGATACCGAATTTTCGTATTTGGATAATCTGGGTGATTATTTAAAAGCCCACGTCTTTTAAAATGACAGAAGGCCCAAAAACCCTTCAGTGGCCTGAGTCTAAAATCCCTGTTCGAATATTGTAATTCACGACGAGCGCATAGTCTGGATCATCGTCACTATCGACCATCAAATGCCCCGCTTTTTGCAAAAGTTTGTGGCAGTCACGGCTTAAATGGCGCAACTGGATGCGTTTACCAGCTGCCTCATATTTTGCGGCAATTGCTTCGATTGCCTGCAATGCTGATTGATCTACGACGCGGCTATCGGCAAAGTCAACGATCACAATTTCTGGATCTTCCTGGGGTGTAAACAGTTCACTAAACCCTGCGGACGAGCCAAAAAATAATGGCCCTTGGATAATGTAGAATTTAGTTTGCCCGTCGGGTTGGTCGATGTGAGCGTGAATTCGTGTGGCATTATTCCAAGCGTACGCCAGTGCCGAGACGATCACGCCAACGACAACAGCTACTGCGAGGTCAGACATTACAGTTACGATTGTGACCAAGAGAGTGACAAATGCGTCTGTTATGGGCACTCGGCGCAAAATGGTGAGTGAGTTCCATGCAAATGTGCCAATGACCACCATAAACATTACGCCCACCAAAGCTGCGAGAGGGATGAGCTCAATGACGGATGAACCGATTAAAATAAATAACAGCAAGAAAATCGCTGCCGCGATCCCGGCTATGCGTGTCCGTCCCCCAGATTTCACATTTATGATGGATTGCCCAATCATAGCGCACCCGCCCATTCCACCAAAGAAACCAGTAACCGTATTTGCTATACCTTGGGCGATACATTCCTGGCTAGCGCCGCCTCGTTTACCTGTCATCTCACCAACAAGGTTTAGTGTGAGTAGGCTTTCAATCAGTCCAATTGCGGCAAGTATAATAGAATAGGGAAGAATAATCTCAAACGTCTCCCAGTTAATTGGGACTAGTGGGATATGTAACAATGGCAATCCCCCTTGGATTGAGGCCATATCACCAACCCGCGGCACGTCGAGGCCAAAACCGATGACGATAGCCGCTACGATCCCAATACCAGCAAGCGGAGCGGGTATCACTCTGGTCAGACGCGGCATTGTATAAATGATCGCCATGGTCAAAGCGACGAGGCCCAGCATCATATAAAGTGGCGCACCGCTCAACCATATTCCTCCTGTAGTTCCATGGCCTGTGATCTCGATTGTTCCAGGTACTTTGAACTGAGTCAGTTGAGCCAAGAAAATAACGATTGCAAGCCCGTTTACAAATCCTAGCATCACAGGATGAGGTACTAGCCTGATGAAACGTCCCAAATGCATGATACCTGCAAGAATTTGTAAGATGCCCATTAAAACAACAGTCGCAAAAAGATATTCAACACCGTGTTCGGCAACTAAGGCAACCATCACGACAGCCAAAGCACCAGTTGCCCCAGAAATCATACCGGGCCTGCCGCCGATTAATGCTGTTACCAATCCAACGAGAAAAGCAGCATACAGCCCAACGAGCGGGTGTACTCCCGCGACAAATGCAAAAGCAACGGCTTCAGGCACAAGTGCTAGGGCAACGGTAAGCCCAGACAATATTTCTGTCCGCAGTCTTGCTGCTGTGAACCCTTCGTCGTTCATTAGGCTGAGTTCTGGCATTGTCATCTTGGCAAATGAGCCGAACAGGGCGCGTTTCATAAATAGTTCCAGCTATAAGTGCACGATATATTTTATCTTTATTGATCAAAACCTAATTTGGAAACCCCAATAGATAACTGAAAGCCGCTTATTATCGCCGTATAATTTTCAAAGCTCATAAAGCTTCGTTCATTTGTAATGATTTCGTACTAAGCATAGCTAAAATAGTTATTGACTGGCAGAGTAAGACCGTTGCAACAGCCTGATACGCATTTTTTTGTTTAACTATAATCAATCACCAGATAAGCACTCATCCGAAACTATACTTAAGGTCCATGTTTTAGGGGGATTTAACTTTACTCAGAGATTTGTTATTTTACAGTTAATGCTCTTCTTTTCACCCTTAGTATTCACAACGGTGGAATATATTTTGTTGGTACTGAGAGGATTTTCAGTACCATTATATGGAATTTTCTCTTTGGGTTTTACCAACCGCTAAACAGCTCAAATTAACGCATTAATCTTACGGTTAGTGACCTCCTCCTTTTCACTATTGTCCAAATTTTATCACCCCGAAAAGTATCACCGCTTTATTGGTTAGGCCTCGTTTGGCTGTTAAATTAAGGCATCAAATTTTTAAGGCAGAAAGAGGATCATAGATGTAAATTGAGCATATTAAAATCTCTGCAAAGCTATATGCGCTAATATTAAGTGTCTGGCAAAACTTGACGCAGATCCGCTGGTTTTACATCTTTAGTTCAGGAAAACTAATATCTTCCCCGCTTCACTATTAAATATTGGCCAGGTGATAAATACACAAAGACTGAATGCTTGACATGCAAATTGGTGTTCATAATGAGACTAATACTGCCAAGATTTTTATTTCAGTAGATTGTACTGGCATAATCGTTGTTTATATATTTAGTTAAAATAGTTGCCAATGGAGTAGATCTAGCCAAGAGGAAATACCGTTAATTTAACTGAAACGCATATTCAATTGCATGCTTTAGTAGGAGAAAGGTTTCTTTGGACGTTTTTTGCATTCTTGGTAAAAGCGTATTTATGAAATTCGATATTCGACGGTTGGCATGAATTGATAAGTTTCGCCGCGTGAAGTAATAGGCATTTCATTTAGCTTGTCGCTTTCTTCTGGCCTATGTTAGCAAAACTTGATTTCAGCTTTAAAGGCAAACAGATGAAGACCATCAAAGATTATATCCGCACGATTGTTGATTTTCCCCATGAGGGTATATTGTTTCGTGATGTCACGACCCTGTTTTCGGATCCGCGTGGATTTCGCATGGCTGTAGATCAAATGTTACATCCGTATGCTGGCGAGCAGATTGATAGAGTTGTGGGGTTGGAGGCGCGCGGATTTATACTTGGCGGTGCAATCGCCCATCAGCTTGGCACTGGTTTTGTGCCGATCCGAAAGAAAGGCAAGCTTCCGAGCGCAACAATAAGTCAACAATATAAGCTAGAATATGGAGAAGCAATTTTGGAACTTCATGATGATGCGATTGAGGCGGGTGAGCGGGTGTTACTGGTTGATGATCTATTAGCGACGGGCGGCACTGCAGAGGCCGGGATTAAACTTTTAGAAAAACTTGGCGGTCGAATTGTTGGATGTGCTTTCATAATAGACTTACCAGATTTAGGTGGGCGCAAAAAGCTGGAGACAATGGACATGTCTGTACATACATTGTGCGAATTTGAGGGATTATAACAGTAATTGACCCATCTGGTCTGAGAGGATGGTTAGGTCAATGCAGGTTTTGCATAGTTTAAACTGTCTATCTGTCTTTATTTGGATTGACTCATTCTACGCCTCCGGTCATCTACAAAAAATATTTGCAGCTATTGGATTGAAGGGACTTTTCATGGAATACTCAAACCTCAATTTTATTGCCGGCGAATGGAGTGCTGGTACCAGTGAGATTGAAAATCGTAACCCCTCAGACCTGAGCGACTTGATTGGTATGTTTGCCCAAGCAAGCTCTGATCAACTTGACGCAACCCTTCACCAAGCGCGTATTGCACAAACCGAATGGGCTGCCTATGGGATCGAGCGTAAATACAACGTGTTAATGGCGATCGGCACTGAGATGATGGCGCGTGCTGAGGAATTAGGTACTCTGTTGTCGCGTGAAGAGGGTAAGCCACTTGCGGAAGGCAAAGGCGAGGTTTACCGAGCAGGTCAGTTCTTTACTTATTATGCTGCAGAAACTCTGCGCCAGATGGGAGAAAAAGCGGATTCTGTGCGTGAAGGAATCGAAATTGATGTACGGCGTGAAGCTGTAGGTGTGGTTGCTATTATTTCCCCATGGAATTTTCCAACAGCGACTGCGTCTTGGAAAATTGCACCAGCACTCGCTTATGGCAATGCAGTTGTATGGAAGCCTGCAAATGTCACGCCGGCCTCTGCTGTAGCTTTGGTTGAGATTATTGCGCGACAGGATATTCCCAAGGGACTTATATCGCTTACGATGGGCGCTGGGCAAAGTATTGGACAAAAACTTGTTGAAAGCCCGAAGGTTGATGCGATCAGCTTTACTGGGTCGGTTGAGGTCGGCAAAGGAATTGCCTCTGCGGCGGTTCAAAACCTGACGCGTGTTCAGATGGAAATGGGATCAAAGAATGCATTGGCCGTTATGGATGACGCGGATATTAGTCTTGCGGTTTCCCTCGCATTGGGTGGTGCGTTTGGGGGTTCTGGGCAAAAATGTACAGCGTCCTCGCGCCTTATCGTGCACCAGGAAGTACATGACGAGTTTGTTGACAAGCTTGTCACTGGTGCCAAGACTATGAAAGTGGGTCATGCTTTGGGAGCAGGTACGCAAATTGGTCCAGTGGTTTCAGAACAGCAATTGTCCGAAAATATGGCTTATGTTGATCTTGCTGCGAAAGAGGGAGCAGAGCTTTTATGCGGTGGAGTGCGCCTCGAAATGGCGACGGACGGTTATTATATGTCACCAGGTGTTTTTGTCGCAACAAACAATGATATGCGTATTAACCGCGAAGAGATGTTTGCGCCTTTGGCATGTGTTATTCCAGTCTCGGGTTATGAGGAAGCTTTGCATGTGGTAAACGATACAAACTTCGGTCTGACATCTGGTATTGTGACAACTAACCTTGCTCGCGCAACGCATTTCCGCAGAAATGCTAAAACGGGTTGTGTTATGGTTAACTTGCCCACTGCCGGTACCGATTACCACGTACCATTTGGAGGACGTGGAGATAGTTCTTACGGACCGCGCGAACAAGGAACTTATGCGGCTGAGTTCTACACTGTAGTGAAAACCTCTTATATCTCATCTGGTCAGCCATCTTAGGTTAACTACGCTAAAGCTGTAGGAGCGATCAATTAGTGTGTACTGGCTTTTGGGCTAGCACGCACATTACGCTAATTGAAAAATAATATTCCCCATTTGAGGCTTTTTCGGCAAGGTCAATTGACCATGCGTCTAAGGCGGTTGACGACACATCTGAGGAGTTTTGGGCATTGTCAGAAACCCAACTACAAAAAAGATAGCCATAGCCATCCGGATCAAAGCTATTTTCTTGAATCAAGATAGTCTCCTGATGCAACGGCGTCTTGAACTGTGAGGTTCGGATAACTTGTGCGAGTTTGCGTCCTATTTGACCATCTGATGTATCCTGCCAAGACTTAGTGGAATCGCAGAAAATATGGATTAGATTTCGGTTTAAAGATTTGAACTTGCTATTAAACGTGGCTGTATCAAAATCATGGTGTGATAGTAAAAGCTTCCCCCCTGGTTTGAGGATGCGATAACATTCGAGTAGCAAAGCTGGTTTATCGATAATTGACTCGATCACATTATGACACAAAATGCGATCAAAGTGATCTGTTGAAAAAGGTAAAGGTATATTACCAAGATCAACTTGTGCAGTCTGTAGGGTTTTGGTTTCTAGGTGTTCGCTAAAATGTGCCTGGATAAAGTTGAGACTGTCTTGATCCCGGTCTATGGCAGTGACAGAACCCTTATCTGTGACTGCATCAATCAGCTGAAATAGAGCTGCCCCACGACCACAGCCCAAATCTAAGACGTGCATCTGTGGCTTTATGTCAAGCTGCTGTACCAGCTGAGCCTTTAGACGTCGATCGTGTTGGGGGAATATGTCCAATGTGTTAGTCTCTCCTTATTTATGATCATACTCGATCACGAGCTGCACATATAGGGTGCATGAGTTAAGCTATTACACTTGGAGAGCATTCGCTCGATAAATTTTTTTGGACATGTAATATCATGAGAATACTTTGGTCGAGAGCTGGGCATTCGTATTTTTAGTTATACATCAGCACATTGCTAAATGGCTGGAGTGATGCCGTCATGTGGGCTAGCATGTAATAGGTGGTTCAATAAACTGAGTAGAGACAGGGTTCACTCTGATTGCGCTGGGTTGATTAAACACCCAGACAGTGACGCATAATAGCTTTTTGAGCATGCAACCGGTTTTCAGCCTCGTCAAATATGACGGATTGTGGCCCGTCCATAACTTGCGATGTGGCTTCGTCATCACGATGCGCGGGCAGGCAATGCATGAATAAAGCCTCTGGTTTTGCTTGAGACATTAAATCCTCATTGACCTGATAACCGCGCAATTGATTGTGTCGTCTTTCACGCGCCGACTGGGGATCATGCATGCTGACCCAAGTGTCAGTAACGACCAAGTCAGCATCTTTGACCGCCGTGTGTGGATCGCGACGAACTTCTATGTTTACACCTTTGGATCTTGCTTCATCTAGCAAGCTTTGTGCTGGCTCAAGTACTTCTGGGCCAGTAAACGTAAGGTCAAAACCGAATTGCCCAGCGGCATGCACAAAGCTAGTAAAGGTATTATTCCCATCACCTAACCATACAACTTTCTTACCTTTGATCGGGCCACGGTGCTCTTCAAACGTCATGATATCAGCCATGATCTGGCAGGGATGTGTCCGGTTGGTCAAACCATTTATAACCGGCACGCTTGCGTATTCGGCCATCTCCAAAAGTGTGGCCTCTTCAAAGGTGCGGATCATGATAAGATCGACATATTGGCTCATGACGCGGGCTGTGTCTGCAATTGTTTCTCCATGTCCAAGCTGCATGTCGGCGCCTGAAAGAACCATGGTTTGGCCTCCCATCTGACGCGTTCCAACATCAAAACTGACTCGTGTTCTAGTTGAGGGTTTTTCAAAAATAAGAGCGACCATATGACCGGCTAAAGGCTGTTCGCTATCCAATGCGCCTTTGGCGTAATTGGCGCGCGCATCTTTCATACGACGCGCAGTATCAATGATAGATCTCAATTGAACCGGATTTGTTTTATCTATGTCTAGGAAGTGGGTCATTTAAGTCGTCTCTTTTAACGTTTCTTTACAGGCACTGGCCGCATTATTCAAACGCAAGATGGCTTGGTGAACCTCTTCATCGCTTAGGTTCAATGGTGGTAATAGTCGTATCACATTGTCAGCAGCAGGTACTGTAATAAGTTTTTGGGCATAACAAGCGGCAAGCACATCTGTGTTTTTCAGTTTGCATTTCAGTCCCAGCATCAACCCGTATCCGCGCACGTCTTCAAAAATTTCAGGATGCGTCGTAACAAGACTTAGCAAGCTCTGCATCAGAAGGGCAGATTTGCGCTGCACATCTTCAAGAAAGGCTGGATCAGCGATGTGCTCAACAACGCTGCAACCAACTGCACAGGCAAGAGGATTTCCGCCATATGTAGAGCCATGCGTACCTGCTGTCATCCCAAACGCCGCATTTTCGGTTGCCAGAACTGCTCCAAGTGGGAAACCACCTCCAATACCTTTAGCGACCATCATGATATCAGGAGTGATGCCTGACCATTCATGGGCAAAGAATTTCCCAGTCCGTCCTACACCACATTGCACTTCGTCCAAGATAAGCAATATCCCATGTTCATCACATAGCTTGCGTAACTCAACTAGGCAGTGATCTGGTAAGAGCCGTATCCCACCTTCGCCTTGTACTGGCTCTATAATGATGGCGGCAGTGTTCCGTGTAATTGACGATGTTATTGCGTCGTGGTTGGCCCATTCGACCTGCACAAAGCCCGGTATAAGTGGTCCAAAGCCCTTAATAAGCTTCTCTGACCCCGCAGCGGCAATACCGGCCGAAGAGCGACCATGGAAAGATCCCTCAAAAGCAATGACCTCAACTTTTTCGAGTTGACCATGGTCATACCAGTATTTCCGCGCCATTTTGACAGCCAGTTCACAGCTCTCGGTACCTGAATTTGTGAAAAATACAGTATCGGCAAACGTCAGATCGACAAGCTTGTCAGCTAGTTCTTGCTGCTGTGAAATATTGTAAAGGTTGGAAACGTGCCAAAGTGTCTCTGCCTGCTGTTTTAGACGTTCCACCAAAGTAGGGTGAGCATGACCGAGAGAATTTACAGCAATGCCTGATCCAAAATCTAGAAAACGTCGCCCGTCACCCTCGATCAGCCAGCTTCCCTCACCTCTAACAAAATTTAGAGGTGCGCGGGAATACGTTGGCAGAACAGAGCTAATCATGGTTTGTCCTTTTTAAGGTTCCTATTGGTGGCGTATAGGCCGGTCCAAGTTAGTATATTTGGATTTATCTGTGAAGTTCGCTGATTTAAAGCCTAAATGCGGCAGTTAAACTATCGACGTCGAAGTGCGAAGTATGAGTGCAACATTTCCATAAAAAATCATTACACAGCTATGATCTGTTTGCAATGTCCATTTGAAAATTGCCGTAAAACTCAGTCATCGGGTCGGCGCAGTTCAAAAGGGGCTTGTACATCTGCATAATCGCGGTACCCAAGGCGACCAACTGGCGTAAATTTGGTTATGTCAAACATTCCATCAACAATACAATCATCGTCCATGTATATCCCGGTCACTTCGCCGAAAATTGCGATATTGGCGACTCCGTCGAGAGGGACAATCTTAGTTAATTTACATTCAAGCGCTGCTGGAGCACCAGCAACACGGGGGCAATCAATCGTTTCACATTGGATTTTTTCCAGACCAGCGTGGACAAACTCATCTATGTCATATGGAAGTGATGCTGAACTGGCGTTCATGGCGCCCAACATGGCTTGTGCGACAATATTTACACAAAACACCCCAGTGTCGCGAATATTAGCTACGCTGTCTTTGGTTCCATCCCTGTCGGCTTTGGTGCCTGTAGAGGAGAACATCACCTGCGGCGGGACGTAAGCAACCGCATTGAAAAATGAATAAGGTGCTAGATTATCCCAGCCATCTTTGTCGCGGCTGGAAATCCAGCCAATTGGCCTCGGGACTACAAGCGCATTAAAGGGATTATGTGCAAGGCCGTGTCCGTCTTTTGGCTGATAGAACATTGTTAAACTCCTGTTTGATAACGACTTAGCCTCATGATAGTCACCTTTCCAGCCGAAAATGGAATTTGGACCCTGTGGTGAAACTGACACGAGAAACAACAGAGGATTGGTGGGAGGTCGAGAATCTTTTCGATCTTTGCTTTGCACCAGGTCGAGAAGCATTGTCTTCGTATCGTTTACGGGATGATATATCTCCGATTGGTGAGCTTTGCTTTGTCGTGCGCGATGAACTTGGAGCGGTAGGCGGTGCAGTTCGGTTTTGGGAAGTTCAGATCGCGGGTAAAGCTGTGTTGTTACTTGGACCAATTGCAGTACATCCAACGCGCCAAGGTGAGGGCTTGGGTGGATATTTGCTGCATGAAAGTTTGAGTATTGCGACGAAAGCTGGCTGGTCTCGAGTGATGCTGGTAGGGGATGCGTCCTATTATAGCCGTTTTGGCTTTGCCAAATTATCGAACGTAATAATGCCGTCACCAACAAATTCGGAGCGCATTTTGGGCAAGGATCTAATTGATGGTGCATGGCATGCAGTGACAGGTCAAGTGACGCGCGTTGAGAGCTAATTTTTTTGTTTTATGAAAAAATTGTCAACAACATTTTTGAAAAAGAAAGGGTCGGCTGATTTCTATTGCGGTGCACAAAATCTGCGTCTGCGTAAAATTTTTGAAAACAGGCTACCGTCAAGCACTGAACTATTCATCGCCCATTGCAAATGTACCTTTAGAAATCAGATGGACCGTCGCTTTATGCAATAATCGTTTACTAGCCACAAGTTTGCCCCATCCTCCATATTTCTGAGCAATGCCATGAACCATTTTGGAAATGCAATCTAAAACAGCTGTCACATTGCCCAAGGCTAGTGGAACCAAAGTGGTCACGTTTGTAACCCGACGAGTCGCGGCTTCAATCTCTTTTTTGCTTGTCGGTCTAATTCCTTGATCAAGGTTTTTTGATTTCTGCCAGTTGGGTAGACGGCTAATACTGGTGATTTGAGTGCATTTTAAAGGCGTTCAATTGGCTAACTAAGTTAGAGGCGTCCGTCAAATATTTGGATAATGCGCTAGGAAATATGCCACGCTTTTTCAACATTGTTTTGGGTAAGCGACAGAGCCAAAAATACGTAAATGATCGCTGTTTTGGAGAAGCATTATCGCCCTGATTTCCTGCAGTGTCGCTAGTATGACAGTTGTTTTCAGTCCCCCAAGAAGGCGCTGAAGCTTCAACCAAAAGAATGTATTTAGACAATAATTAGACTCTGAAAATCAAAATTGCGACCGGTTGTAAAAAATCCAGAACAAATATTAACAGTCTGAATAGCCAACGAGTAAGGCCTTTGGAGCGTTTTGGTTGAATCTTTTCATGAGATTACTTGCGATTATCAGTGGCGCGTCTCACACAATCTGGGCTTTTGCCGAATAAGGCATATTCGGTTCATCTTCAAGCGCGATCAAGGCAGGTTTTTGCGGTTTGCGCATGTAAATCTTATGTCCAGACTAAGATAGGTGTCTGAGTGTGCAAACACAAAGAGAGGGCGGTGGATCATCACACTACCTCTTTAAATGACCACAAAACTGGTTTATTTGGTTCTTATGCCGCGTTACGCTCTTAAAATTGAATATCACGGGTGTCAGTTTGCCGGCTGGCAGCGTCAGGCTGACCAGCCTTCGGTCCAACAGTCCATCGAAGACGCGCTCAATAAATTAGAGCCGCGCGAGCATCGAATTGCTGCTGCAGGACGCACTGATGCTGGTGTTCATGCGCGTGGTCAAATTGCGCATTGTGATCTTGAAAAGACTTGGGAAAGCTTTCGTTTACGCGAGGCATTGAATTTTCATTTGAAGTCTCTCCCTATTGCAATCATTGACTGCGTTGAAGTTCAGAAGAATTGGCATGCTAGGTTCTCTGCGACTGACCGCAGTTATTTGTTTAGACTTTTGTGCCGTCGCCCGCCGGCAACACATGATCTAGGACTGGTTTGGCAAGTTGCTCATGAGCTGGCCTTGGAACCTATGCAAGAGGCTGCAAATTTTTTGTTGGGTCAGCATGACTTTACGACTTTCCGATCAAGCATATGCCAGGCAAATAGTCCAGTTAAGACTCTTGCTTCTTTAGATATTGAATTTGTCCAAGGTTGGTCTGGACCAGAATTTAGGTTTTATGTTCGCGCGCGTAGTTTTCTGCACAATCAAGTACGTAGCTTCGTGGGTACTTTAGAGCGTGTGGGTGCAGGTGCTTGGGCCCCCAAAGATGTCAAATCAGCTCTGGAATCAAAAGATCGCGCCTCTTGTGGACCCGTCTGCCCGCCACAAGGTCTTTATCTGGATAGTGTTGGTTATTCCGAAGATCCTTTTTTAACATCGCTCATCTGAACATTATGATATATTATGAACTTCAGGTTTTGCGCTGAGTTATCTTTAATGTAGGATTTGCATCGGCAGGGTTTTCTGGCCAAGGGTGGCGTGGATAGCGGCCACGCATATCTTTTCGTACATCCAAATAGCTTGTTATCCAGAACTTTGGAATATCAGTAGTTGTTTGTAATGGGCGGCCTGCTGGGGACAAAAGGACAACGCGCAAGGGCATTTCCCCAATCATTGGGTGCGATTTCAGTCCGAACATTTCCTGAAGTTTCAGACAAATATGGGGATAATCACTGCCATAATTTATCAGAATTTTGCGACCTAACGGCGTCGTAAATACCGCAGGTGCTATTTCATCTAATCTTTGAGAATCTGTCCAGTCCAATAGGGACTGCAGAGCAGGCAGCTTATTGAATGATTTCCAATCTTCCACCGTTTTCAAACCACTTATATGAGGAAGAAGCCACGCTTCTAGAGTGTCAATTAGATAGCTTTGTGTGATCTCGTCATAAGGCGCGCCAGCAACCGCTAGTCGGGCTAAAAAAAACTGGGCTGATGTATTTAAACATAGACCAATCTCTCTTATTCCATTGAGTAATGCGTGCGCGACAGTCTCATTGTCAACGTCTTTCCAAACCTGATCGGATAGTACTACAGCCCCAAAGGTTTCTTTACTACGTGCTAGCACACGTCCATCTCTTCGTGACCAGTCACATTGCTTCTCAGGTTTTATTTGATCCCCAAAAATCTGCCGTATTTCATTTTCGCTTATGGAAATAGCTTGTCGGATGCCAGCTTCTTTTTGCTTGCCGTCAATTCTTGTTGCAACAATAAAAGGTGCTTGTCCCAAAGCATCTGTACTGAGAAAAATTGCGCCTTTTCCGCCTGTTAAAAGATAGCGTGGGCTCTCTCCAAGGCGGCGTTTGCCAATTCTATCCGGATATGCCAACGCAGCCATCTGTGCTGGGCTGAGGGCACTTTTTTTATGGCACACCATTTGTACAAGCCGGGCTGTTTCTGTTTTTATCCGGTCAAGAACATTGCGGCGATAGCCAAAGGAATGATGTTTGGAAAACTCTTGAGAGTTTTTAAGCAGATCTAAACGGAGAGTTAAATCACACGGTGCATCGCGGGTTAAAGGATCTTGTTCGTTTAGGAGCGCTGAGAGTCCGGCGGCTGATCTACCGGCCTTGATTAACATATGCCCAAGCCTTGGATGTAATGGCAGGCTTGCGATCAACTTTCCATGCGGTGTGATTTTACCATCTACATCAAGCGCTCCAAGCGACGTGAGCAGTGCGACGGCCTGGCTATACCTGGCGGTATCCGGTGGGGTAACGAACGCCAAATCTTTGGGTTTTACGGCCCATAAAGCAAGCTCTAAGGCTAGCGAAGATAAATCTACAATGGTGATTTCGGGGGGGCATGCAGTACGCAAGCTCCCCTCTTCTATCTTGGTCCAAAATTTAAAGCAAATACCTTCTGCAACGCGGCCAGCCCGCCCCATGCGCTGATCTGCTTCGTGCTTGCTTACTTTTTCCGTGACCAATCGTGACATGCCAGAGGCCGCATCAAACTGAGACCGCCGCGCTTTGCCAGCATCTACAACAATTTGGATATCCTCTATGGTAAGCGATGTTTCAGCGATTGAAGTAGCCAAAACAATTTTGCGACCCTCCGTCATCGGTTCGATTGCGAGACGCTGTTTCGCAAATGGCAAGGCACCGTACAGCAGTAGTAATTTACATTCCTTTGGAAGGCGCGAGTTCAGATAAGATGCTACTGAGTGGATTTCGCGCTCACCCGGAAGAAATGCAAGAAGACCGCCCTGTTTTTTATCGAGGGCATTTAGAATGAGTTCGCCAAAAGTGCTATCAAACCGTGCAGTTTTTGCCAAAGGTCGATCTAGCCAAATTGGCGTTACAGGAAAGCAGCGCCCTTGAGCGGTTATAATTGGAGCAGCTCCCATGAGCTTTGAAATAGGAGCCGCTTCAAGTGTTGCAGACATCACCAAAAGCATTAGATCTTCGCGTAGTGCTCCAGAAATTTCCAAGCATAGAGCCAAACCCAGGTCAGCATGCAAAGAGCGTTCATGAAATTCGTCAAAAATTACAGCGCTGATCCCACTTAGTTCACCATCCGATTGGATCATACGCGTCAGAATACCTTCAGTAACGACTTCTACTCTGGTTTTATGTGATGATTTGCTCTCACCTTTGACTTTATATCCGATTGTTTGCCCAACTTGTTCGCCAAGTACCTGTGCCATGCGTTCGGCTGCGGCGCGCGCGGCCAGTCGCCGCGGCTCTAGCATCAATATGCGCCCCTTCAATTCTGGGATTTTAAGCATCTCAAGAGGGATTGCTGTGGTTTTCCCCGCACCAGGTGGGGCGCATAGAACAGCCCTTTTAAAAGATCGAAGCGCTTTGATCAGATCATCAGTGACCGCGTATATTGGAAGGTCTAATTTCACGTTACACTTATCGGCGAATAAAACTTGTTCGTCCATGGCTTGTTGACATAACCAAGCGCTGGACTTTATGAGAGTTATCTTTCAAAGTGTACTGTATCTCAAATGGAAATTCGTTACCCTTTGCCCATTCTTTCTTTGAATACCCTGCAATTTTCGTATAAGTACCTTCACAAATAAGCTCATAATCCGAGACAATTTTTTTTGTAAGTTTGATCGAAAACCTCCGCGCTCCGTCATAAATATCCATAGCAAGTCGGCATGAGCTATTTTTTGGTTGGTCCGCCAAAAGTACCATTATCGCTGTCATTGGATCAACTGTGCCTTTTTGCTGTGAGGGCCGTACCCAGTAATCCTCAAGCGGCTCGCTGTAGGTAAGATTTGGAACACCATTTTTGTATACAATTTTTTTTGTGTTTACACGTTTTCCGTTATTGGAGGTTTCAGTATATTTTTGGGTGTGATGACGACCTTTGTACATCTTGCCGAAAGCAGTTGCATCAAAGTGGAATTTCGTAATTGCGCCTACTAATCCAGTTGCCTCGATAATTCCGCGTACAGCATAATTTAGGCCCTTGCTATTCATTGCATAGGTGAGTTCGCCTATCTTTAATCCTGTGATATAAATACCAAACTTCTGCTGGCCCATCCCTGCAAATGCTGGCTTTAGACTTACCAAGGAAATCAAAATAACGCAAAAGGTAAAAGGTACTAATCGCAAATACATTTCAATTCTCGCATTCCGGTGCTTGCGTTGGCGGGTATTTTGAACCAGATCAAGGTAGCAAAAGGACTGAAAGGTCAATCGCCTTAATTAGAAACATGCGGAAAACTGCCGAAGAGTTATGCAAGTATGAAAGACTTAGCTGAAAAAATTATCCAACAGGATCGACGCGCCCTTTCGCGAGCGATAACGCTTGTTGAAAGCAGCCGCGAAGATCATAGAAAGCAGGCTTTAGAGTTATCTGGGTATCTTCGAAAAACGGGTCGCCAAGCTCTTCGCATTGGGCTATCGGGTACTCCAGGTGTTGGGAAGTCCACATTTATTGAGAGTTTCGGTACGTTCCTAACGTCGCAAAAACTTAGTGTTGCCGTTTTGGCTGTTGATCCAAGTTCTGTAAGATCAGGGGGTTCAATTCTTGGTGATAAAACCCGAATGGATCGATTGTCTCGCGACCCTTTGGCGTTTATTCGGCCCTCCCCAAGTCGATCACACCTAGGTGGCGTTGCTCGTCGTACGCGAGAAGCCGTTGCGATTTGCGAGGCAGCAGGCTTTGATGTTGTGCTTATAGAAACAGTTGGCGTCGGACAGTCCGAAACTATTGTGTCTGAGATTTCGGATGTTTTCGCTCTATTGCTTGCACCTGCCGGTGGAGACGAATTACAGGGTGTCAAAAGGGGTATTATGGAAATAGCTGATCTGGTTTTGGTTAATAAAGCGGACGGTCAGCTAAAGCCCTCTGCAATTCGTACATGTGCCGATTTTAGTGGGGCATTACGGCTTTTGCGCAAGCGGCCACAGGATCCAGAAGGCTATCCTAAAGTCTTAACCGTATCTGCTATTGCCGAGATTGGACTCGATGTTACTTGGGAGGCGATGCAGACTCTTTTGGAGTGGCGGCGCAGTGGGGGACATTTTGACCGGCAGCGTGCATCGCAAGCGCGGTTTTGGTTTGATGAGGATGTGAAACACGGGTTATTAGAAAGTCTATCGCGAGCGGGTGTTGTCGCGCTTATGGCGCGAATTGGCCAAGAGGTCGAAAATGGAGAAATTCTGCCCGAAGTGGCTGCTTTGGAAGTTCTTAACAAGCTGAAGTCGTTAGAATGATTCATGTAATTTTGGACGATGTTGCGGTGCAAAGTCGGGAAAGAGCAAAATTCAACCCAGGGTTTGTTAGAATATTGATCATTATACTTCGACTTGCTTGACGGCTCTGCGGAATTTGCCTAAGAGGTGTCGACGGCTCTTCCGGGATTTTTTAACGCCGGTTTATATTTGTCGCTCATTAATGAGCATTAGGAACATAAAAGAGGTACGTGATATGGCGCGTCGTTGTGAACTAACTGGCAAAGGTCCAATGTCTGGCAACAATGTCAGTCACGCTAAAAATAGAACAAAGCGGCGCTTTTTGCCCAACTTGAATGATGTAACATTGCAGTCGGAAATATTGGGCCGCGGTGTAAAATTCCGGATTTCAGCAGCAGCTCTTAGGACAGTAGACCACCGAGGTGGTTTGGATGCGTTCTTTGCGAAATCCAAGGACGCAGATCTATCGGATCGAGCTCAGAAGATAAAAAAAGAGATAACAAAAGCTCAACAGATCCTTACTTAGTAACGTGCGTTTGCTTTTAGTTTATAATGTAACTGAAAACCCTGCTGTTTTTCGGCAGGGCTCCCTTATATGAGATCTGTGTTTTGTGAGTAACACCACCCGATGGCATATTTCTATCACTGTGATTGTGCTCATAATGACAATTACATCCTTTAGCTTTGCGCAGGCCCAACTCATGTCAGGCGCTATTGGCAAGATGGTGCTGTGTACTGCAGATGGTCCAGAAATAGTCGCCGTTGATACTGGAGGTCAGCCTGTTCACGCATCAGATGTTTGCGTTGATTGTATAGCAAGTTTTGTGATTTTTGGCTCTAGATACAAAACTGAACTTAAGATTTTTATGAAAAGTTTTAGTGGTTATGTACCAATCTACATTGGCATTAACCTAATACGGCTTCGCTATGAAGAGCGATTGAGCCGAGCACCGCCACACTTACTTCCAGCTTAATATTTAAATAATAACAAATTTTATGAGGAACTAATGACTATGTTTAAAATCCTTACGACTGTTTTTGGCGTATTTTTGATGTTTAGTGATGCAATTGCGGATAGTATAATGATTGAAGACGCATATGCCCGTTCAAGCGGCAAAATGGCTAAGGCTGGTGCCGCTTTCATGATGATCCATAACTATACAGATACTGACGATCGATTAATCTCTGTTAGTTCAGATGCTGCCAAGATGGTACAATTGCACACTCACATAAAATCTGACGATGGTGTCATGAAAATGCAGCATGTCCCAAATGGTTTTCTTGTGCCTGCTAATAGTATGCACATGCTTTCAAGAGGTAAAGATCACATTATGTTCATGGGCCTAACGGAACCTTGGGAACACGGCCAGAGTATTCCTTTGATACTTGTATTTGAACATGCCGGTGAGTTAGTTATACAGGTAGAAGTTGATCTTGAACGCAAAGATAGAGCACATAAGCATTAAAGGAACGGTAAGACTGGCAAAAGAAACCGCGGTATGTAAAATGTCTTAACAAGGTAATATTTGCGGCTTATCTACCGTTTAGCTTTTGCTAAAAATAAAATAATAGCTGGCCTTGGTATTCCCTTAGCCCAGCTAAGCTTTAAGAGTTTGGGCGAAGCTTTAGATATATTCTCTTAATGTCTTTATGATTTATTTATTATATACCTGCTCTATGCTTCACAAAAAACTGTTTTGCAAAATAATGGTGGATCTGAACACTATTGACACATTTCCGAAAAAAGCTATCTCACAGTGATTGATGATAAAGGCGGTAGCTTTTGGGCTCTGCCCTAGTGTGACTACGTGGAGCTGATAAATGATTGATCCGAACACACATATTTATCGTAATAGGTACATGGGGAGTCAAAAATGAACTATTTAGCGCTTTATATAGTCACAGTGTTAGTTTTTCTCGCTCTCGATGTGATAATGCTTAAAAAAGTTATGTATCCAATGTTCTCATCCAATATTGGCTCCATGATGTTAGAAACGCCAAAAATGGGGCCGGCAGCGGTATTTTATTTGTTCTACGTTGCGGGCGTTTTATGGTTTGCTTCTATACCTGCTCTACAATCAGGCCAGCCGGCTCAAGCTTTTCTTGGTGGTTTTATACTTGGTCTTTTGGCGTTTGGGACTTATGAGTTTACTAATTTTGCTACTCTGCGCGGTTGGGCTGTTCAGATGGTGGCCGTCGATGTTGTTTGGGGCGGAATTTTGACCGGTACGTCTGCATGGGTGGGTGTGACCGTGATCAAAGCTTTTTCGTAATTTTGAATTTCCTTATTGGCGTGGCTTGGCTTTCTTTGCAAAGCTGCTTATAGGCCAAAGACTAGCCAACAAGGATTTTTTTAATGCAAGGAAGCGCTAACCTAAACGTAATGATGAAAGCTGCTAGAAGTGCTGGTAGATCACTGGTAAAAGATTTTCGCGAGGTTGAAAACTTACAGGTTTCTACCAAATCTGCTGGTGACTTTGTTTCCCGCGCAGACATAGCTGCAGAGAAAATAATAAGGGATGCACTTATGGAGGCACGTCCAACCTATGGTTGGATTGGTGAGGAAAGCGGAGAAGCACCAGGCCAAGATCCAACCCGACGCTGGATCGTCGACCCTTTGGATGGAACTACAAACTTTTTGCATGGTCTTCCCCATTGGGCTATTTCAATAGCTCTTGAACATCGTGGTAAGATTGTTGCTGGGGTTGTTTTTGATGCCGCGAAGGAAGAAATGTTTGTTGCAGAAAATGGCAAGGGCGCATGGATGAACGATATGCGTATGAGGGCTTCAGATCGGCGTCACTTGCAGGACAGTATTTATGCAACAGGCTTGCCTTTCACGGGGCGTTCAGATTTGCCGGAAACCCTTCAGGATCTTGCAAGGCTTTTGCCAGCCTGTGCAGGCGTTCGTCGGTGGGGTGCAGCTTCACTTGATTTGGCTTATGTTGCTGGCGGCCGCTATGACGGATATTGGGAGCGTGGGCTACATATCTGGGATATCGCCGCTGGCTTGATTATCGCGCGTGAAGCTGGGGTTATCGTTGACGGCATGATGCGGGGTAGTAAACCGGAGACAACTGGTGACTTGATTTGCGCGACGGAAGTTCAATTTGAAGCTTTTGCCAACGTCATCCGTGCATCTTGAAATTTTTATTTAAGTCGGATGATGAACGCATGTCTTAGCCGCCTAGAACTATACCATGATTTTAGTGTCAAAGGAGGTTTTACAGATGGCACGGAAACGGTATTTGGACGAAGATGTGCTGAAGATTTTTCGTGAGATTGAGGTGCATTTACATGATGGTCTGGATGTTGTGAGTTCCTGCCGCAAGTCTGGGATTTCAGATAAGACCTATTACCACTGGCGCAAAAAGTTTGGCGGTATGGGGTGCTCACAGCTTTCCGAGAGGCGCGCTCTTTCTAAAGAGAACGAGTGGTTAAAGAAGATCTTCACAGAGTTACTTCTTAGTCCTGTTTTTAGTTTCCACTTCAATACGAACAGGCGAATGATCAGCTTTCATCCTAATCGCAATATGTAGGATTGCGAGTGCGCAAACAGCAATTATCTCGACTACTCCCATCTTTTAAATCCCCTTAGAGCCTGCTTCTTACGAACGGGTGATGGTGGCTAAATAACTGACAATCAACAGAAGGAACTAAACTAAATGA